>NZ_SZWX01000031.1:0-392634 GCF_005280975.1 Citrobacter sp. wls716 | reverse complement strand
TGTCGGATCTACACCTGTGCAATGCATGGCCCGCGCGTTGGCGCAGACATGGAAAAATCGAAAATGCGCCGTTTACCGCGCCTGACGTAGAGAATCTGCTGATGTGCTGGCTCAGTGAGCAACAACAGGTACAGTGGCGGGAGCAAGGGCAGGTTGATTTTGCCGTTACCCTGACGGACTCCCGGCGGCTGCGCGCCAGCGCATTTGCCCATCAGCAAGGAACGTCACTGGCGCTAAGACTGCTACCGCTGGATTGTCCTCATTTAGACGATCTCCAGACTCCCGAGGCTATACCTGAACTGCTGCGCAGTGAAAATGGGTTAATTCTGGTGACAGGCGCCACCGGCAGCGGTAAATCTACGACCCTGGCGGCGATGGTGGAGTATCTTAATCAGCATATTGAGGGACACATTCTGACGCTGGAAGATCCTATTGAATACCGCTACGCCAGCCAGCGTTGTCTCATTCAACAGCGGGAGGTGGGCGTACACTGCGTCTCTTTCGCCGCCGGTTTGCGCGGTGCGTTACGCGAAGATCCCGACGTTATTTTGCTGGGCGAGCTGCGCGACGTGGAAACCATTCGGCTGGCATTAACGGCGGCGGAGACCGGACATCTGGTGCTGGCAACGCTACACACGCGTGGGGCTGCACAAGCCATCGCGCGGCTGGTGGATTCCTTTGCTGCATCAGAGAAAGATCCGGTGCGTAATCAACTGGCAGACAGCCTGCGGGCGGTTCTTTCGCAAAAACTGGAGGAGGATAAGCAGGGGGGACGCGTGGCGCTATTCGAGCTGCTCGTTAACACGCCCGCCGTGGGCAATTTGATCCGCGAAGGGAAAACGCATCAGCTACCCGGCGTGATACAAACCGGGCAGCAGACAGGTATGCAGACGTTTGCACAAAGTTTGCAGCAGCGACAGGCGCAGGGGCGGCTTTAATAGCCCTGCTCGAAATAGCTTTCGAGGATAATAACGGCAGAAGCGGAGTCCACTTTGCCTTTATTCAACGCCCGGTAACCGCCTTGCTCAAACAGGCCTGAGCGGGCTTCGACGGTGCTCAAACGTTCATCGTGCAGCGTTACGGTTACGCCAAAGCGACCATGAATGCGGTTGGCGAATTTACGCGCGCGCGCGGTAAGGGGTTGTTCGGTACCGTCCATGTTGAGCGGCAGGCCGACGATGATCTCATCTGGTTGCCACTCTTTTAGCAGGCGTTCAATCGAATTCCAGTCCGGCGTACCGTCCTGCGCTTTGATGGCGGGCAATGGCCTGGCCGTACCGGTAATGCGCTGACCCACGGCGACGCCGATACTTTTCGTACCAAAATCAAAAGAGAGTAATGTTCCGCTCATCATGCGTGTCCCGCCACGCCGGGCATGGTCTGAATATCTATTCCGATAAGTTTGGCAGCGTCGCGCCAGCGGTCGGCAATCGGCGTTTTAAACAGAATGTTGAGATCGGCGGGGGCGGTGAGCCAGGCGTTATCCAGTAGCTCTTGTTCCAGTTGGCCTTTTTCCCATGATGAATAGCCTAATGCCACCAGCACCTCGGACGGTTGCTCCTGCGTGCCCAACGTTTCTAATACATCGCGGGAGGTCGTGATGATAGTGTTATCAGAAATTAAGATACTGGATGCAAAACGGGCGGGCGGAGTATGCAGAATAAATCCGCGGTCTTCCGCCAACGGGCCGCCGAGCATCACTGCTTTATCCAGACGGATGGACGGATCGCGTCCTTCAGGCGTGATCTTCAGCTTTTCCAGAATCCCTTCAATTTGTAAGTTTTCCAGGGGTTTATTGACGATAATCCCCATTGCTCCGTTCTCATTGTGTTCGCAGATATACACCACGGAACGGCGGAAAATTGGATCCTGGAGAGCAGGCATGGCAATTAGAAAGTGATGCTGTAAATTCATTGTCAGAGGTTCTGTTTCCTGGTTCAAAAAAGCGACAGCGCCCAGTATGCGTACAAACAGGAGCGCTGTCACTATTAGTATTGGTAGGGTCCCTTCTACCGGCGAGTTCTTTTATTTTTGCAGGCGCGCTTCAATGGCGTCCATCAGCATACCGGTAATAGAGACCGGGAACTCCGCTTCAATTTCACGAATACAGGTTGGGCTGGTGACGTTAATTTCCGTCAGACGATCGCCAATGATATCCAGACCGACAAAAATCAAACCTTTGGCTTTCAGCGTCGGCCCAATGCGACGGGCAATTTCCCAGTCACTGTCGGTTAATGGACGTGGCTCGCCACGACCACCTGCAGCCAGGTTGCCACGGGTTTCGCCGCCCTGCGGAATACGCGCCAGGCAGTACGGAACGGGTTCGCCATCGACCACCAGCACGCGTTTATCGCCATCTTTAATGGCCGGCAGATAGTTCTGCGCCATGCAGTAGCGGGTACCGTGCTCGGTCAGCGTTTCCGCAATAACGCCAAGGTTCGGATCGCCTTCCTTCACGCGGAAAATAGAGGCTCCGCCCATGCCGTCCAACGGTTTGAGAATGATGTCGCTGTGTTTTTGCCAGAAGGCTTTCAACTGCGCTTTGTTACGCGTGACCAGCGTTTCCGGCGTCAGATCGGCAAACCATGCGGTGAACAGCTTTTCGTTGCAATCGCGCAGGCTCTGCGGTTTATTGACGATCAGCGTTCCTTTCTCTTCTGCACGTTCCAGAATATAGGTCGCGTAGATGAACTCGGTATCAAACGGCGGATCCTTACGCATCAGAATAACGTCCAGGTCTGCCAGTGGGAGATCCTGCTCGCTCTTGAACTCATACCATTTGTCGTAGTTCTGCTCTACGCTCAGGGTACGCGTATGGGCGCGGGCTTCACCGTTGATCAGATAAAGATCGGCCATCTCCATATAATGAATTTCATAACCGCGGCGTTGCGCTTCCAGCAGCATAGCGAAGCTGGAATCTTTCTTGATGTTGATGCTTGCGATGGGATCCATCACGATGCCGAGCTTGATCATTGTTTTTCTCCGTTAGCCCAGATCGCCAAAACGCACCTGTAGCGCAGTAATGGCGGTGAGCGCAGTTGTCTCAGTACGCAGAACGCGAGGTCCTAACAGAATATCAGTAAACTGATACCGTGCGGTCATGGCAATTTCATCTGCCGATAGCCCACCTTCCGGGCCAATCAGCAAGCGGATGCGCTCCACCGGGAGCGGCAGCGTGTTGATGCTGGCGCTGGCGCGAGGATGCAGATTGAGTTTCAGACCTTCGTCCTGTTCTGCGCACCATGCTTCCAGATCCATTGCCGGGCGAATTTCAGGTACCCGATTACGACCGCACTGTTCGCAGGCGGCAATGGCAATTTTCTGCCACTGCTGGAGCTTCTTGTTCAGGCGTTCACTGTCCAGTTTAACGCCGCAGCGCTCAGAAAAAAGTGGCGTAATGAGGCTTACACCCAGTTCGATCGATTTCTGGATAGTAAATTCCATTTTTTCACCGCGCGACATTACCTGGCCCAGGTGGATATACAACGGTGATTCACGATCGTCGAGCTCGGCGTTAAGTACCTTCACGTCCACGCTTTTCTTACTGGCATGGGTAATTTCGGCGTCGAATACCTGATTGCTGCCATCAAACAGCTGTAGCGGCTGGCCTGGCCCCATACGTAGTACGCGGCCGATATGGTTGGCGGCATCCTCACACAATGAAATTTGGCTACCGGAAGTGATTGGCTCAGGGTGATAAATGCGGGGAATGCGCATAGTTAAACATCCGCGTCATGGCCCTGAGCTATTAAAGGCCAGGGCATGGTTAAAAATATTGCCGCTAGTGTAGGTTAGCTCTTTTGCGCCTGGCAAGCGCGTTGCACATAAGGGTTATGATTCCCCTGTACCTTCGCGATGCGTTCGTCGCGCTCACACTCCCAGTCGGTGACCGGATACTGCTTATTCCAGGCATTAAAAAGCTGGGTTTGCTGGCGGGAGAGCGTCAGGTTGTATTGGTCGCGCATATAAAAATAGGTACGCGCGATGGCGCCACGTGCGCGGGCAGGCGGTTCGGCAACTTTCTCTTTGAAATCAACCTTCATCGCGCACTGTCCATACTGGCCTTCGCCACCGTTCCACTGGCTGTACATAAAGTTTGCGCGATCGCCATTCACTTCACCTACCGCAGGCTGCAGGTTATGCATATCGCTTTCCATTTTGCGATAGACCGGATCTTTAGCGCAGTTTTTACGCCCCCCGTCCTGCCAGCACTGGCGCTGATGACCAAACTGCCAGGCGGGGACAACGTGTTCCCATTCAATTCGACTGGCGCGGTTTTCGTTTTTTCGCACTTTATAGCCGCAGGATTCGAGGTCCACGACCCCTTTTTTGCCTTGCCAGTTAATTTTACAACCACAGTAGAAATCGCCTGGCGCATCGGCGTTAACTTTGACGCCCGCCGTTTTTGCCTGAGAAAAACTGTTGATGCCTTCGGCTAAAGCTGGGCCTGAAAATGCTGCGGCTAACAGGGCCGCAGCAAAAGAAAAATTACGGTACATCACGAACTCCGTGTCAAAACGAGCCCGCAACGTAGCGAAAGTCATTCCTGTATGCAATCAGTTAGATCAGAAAAGTTCATGATAATTCTGAAGATTATTCTGCAATCAGTGGTTCGCCGCAGTGAACGCAGCGGTAGGTGGCTTCGCCGCGTATCACGCGGTTATGGCGGCGTACGGTCAGTTGGTGTTCCTGACACTTGCAGCGGTAAGTAAAGGTCTTACGCTGCACGGATTGCAGTTCGAACTGATGTGTGCGTCGGGCTGGCACGCCCAGCACGCTTTCCATCATCCATTTCCACTCTTTGCCGTGCGGCGGCACGCGGCCAAAGTATTTCCACACCAGTAAATGCGCCAGTTCATGGGGCACCACTTCGTTAACGAACGCGTCAACGTTCTCCATCAGCAGGACGGGATTAAGGCGAATTTCATAGGTTTGTAGCCACGCGGTACCCGCGGCGGTTCCGCGCTGTTGGTAAACCAGCTTTGGCTCCGGGTAATTGCGTTCGAGCTTGAGGTTGGCCTGAGCGAGTTTTTCCCGCAGGCTACGCATAACGGCTTGCTGGATGGCGATAGGGAGACGGGAGGTTTTCATAACGCCAGAGGATAGTGCGACAGGGAAGGGACTGCAAGAGGAAGGCTTCCTCCCGCGGGGGAGGAAGCTTTTCGTGATTAGTCGTGTGCGCCAATTTCGCGCAGTTTACGACCTTTCATCAGGTTACGTTCAATGTGTTCCAGAGAGACATTTTTAGTTTCAGGTATCAGCCACAGGGTCAGGAAGATGAACAGGACGTTCAGGCCACCGTAGACCCAGAAAGTGTTGGCGCTGCCCAGCGAGTTCAGCATCGTCAGGAAGGTTGCACCGACGATCATATTGGCAATCCAGTTGGTTGCGGTAGAGCAGGTGATACCGAAATCGCGGCCTTTCAGCGGCTGGATTTCAGAGCACAGAACCCAAATCAGCGGACCGGCGCTCATGGCAAAGCCAACGATAAACATCAGCAGCATCAGTACAGCGAAGTATTGCGCGGCCGCCGAGTGAATACCCACGTGCATCATCGTACCCAGCACGCCCATACCGACGGCCATGACGATAAAGCCGAGGATCAGCGTAGGCTTGCGGCCCCAACGGTCAACCAGGCCAATGGCGATAAAGGTTGCCAGCACGTTGGTCAGGCCGACGATAACCGTCCCCCACATCTGCTCGGTGGTGTTGGTGTAGCCCGCCAGCTCAAAGATTTTCGGTGCGTAATACATAATGACGTTCATCCCGGTGAACTGCTGCATCACCTGTAACAGGACGCCAAGGAATACCGCGCGGCGGAAGTTGCTGTTCTCTTTAAACAGCGCCCAGCCGCTCTGCTTCACCTGCAGACTTTCACGAATTTCATCCAGCTCGCGTTTGGCTTCTGCGCTGGTATCACGCAAACGCAACAGAACACGTTCAGCATCGACAAAACGACGTTTAGCAGCAAACCAGCGTGGGCTGTCCGGCAGGAAGATGACGCCAACCAGCAGCAGCAGGGCAGGGATGATGATCACGCCCAGCATCCAGCGCCATGCGCCGCTGTAGCTAAACGCCGTATCGGAAAGATACGCACCCAAAATACCGATGGTGATCATCAGCTGATACATAGAGATCATACTGCCACGAATTTTTTCCGGGGCAATTTCAGACAGGTACAGCGGCGCGGTATAAGACGCAACGCCCACCGCCAGGCCGAGCAGCACGCGGGAAACCAGCAGCACTTCAACGTTTGGCGCCGCGGCGGAGAACAGTGAACCGGCAACAAACAGGATTGCGCCGATCATCAGACTCTTTTTACGCCCCAGTTTGAAGGAGAGCCAACCGCTGCCGACGGCACCCACGGCAGCACCAAACATCATCGAACTCACCACCCATTCCTGAGTGTGGGGGGTAATTTGGAACTCGTCGGTGATGAACGGTAAAGCACCGGCAATAACACCGATATCCAGGCCAAAAAGTAATCCAGCCAGGGCTGCAAGAAAGCAGACAAAAAATGTCATGGCTTTGTTGGAACGCCCCGTTTTTTTATTGTCAGGCATGATGCCCTCCGGTTGGGTAGCTAGTTTTGTTGATGTTAAGGGTAGGTGAGTACGGGGTAAAAAAATGCGAATCACATCACATTAGTGTAATCGGTTACACTGGCATTTATCATGATTGTCGATTAACTATTTGAAAATTAACATTTTATAATACAATTAAATATGGTTAATTGCCTGGAATTAAGACGATCCTGAAAAATAATGTAACAGTGACGCAAGCTTGACGGAAAAGAGATGTTAACTTGTTGTGGATAGAAAATCGGTGCTATGTAATCGCTTTCATTGTTGTTAGAGGAACGCTTCACTGCATTGTTCAGGTGACGAGGCGTTGGGGGAAAATTGGGGAATAAAAAAAGACCAGCACGAGGCTGGTCTTACTAAGCGGACAGTCTTCAGTAAATTACTTCAGACCGGCAGCTTCACGCAGCAGAGCGGCTTTGTCGGTTTTTTCCCATGGGAAATGTTCGCGGCCAAAGTGACCGTAAGCTGCGGTTTCTTTGTAGATCGGGTGCAGCAGATCCAGCATCTGAATCAGGCCATACGGACGCAGGTCGAAGAACTCGCGCACCAGCAGGGTCAGTTGCTCAGAAGGCACTTTTTCAGTACCGAACGTTTCTACCATGATAGAGGTCGGTTCAGCCACGCCGATGGCGTAGGAAACCTGAATCTCACAACGGTCAGCCAGACCAGCGGCAACGATGTTTTTCGCGACGTAACGAGCTGCATAGGCTGCAGAACGGTCAACTTTAGATGGATCCTTACCAGAGAATGCACCGCCGCCGTGACGCGCCATGCCGCCGTAGGTATCAACGATGATTTTACGACCGGTCAGACCGCAGTCGCCCATCGGGCCGCCGATAACGAAACGACCGGTTGGGTTGATGAAGAATTTGGTCGCAGCGCTCAGCCATTCAGTCGGCAGTACCGGCTTGATGATCTCTTCCATGACGGCTTCTTGCAGAGATTTCTGGTCGATATCTTCAGCATGCTGAGTCGACAGAACCACGGCATCAATACCTACAATTTTACCGTCGTCATACTGGAAAGTGACCTGGCTTTTTGCATCCGGGCGCAGCCACGGCAGAGTACCGTTTTTGCGTACTTCAGCCTGACGCTGTACCAGACGATGCGCGTAGGTGATTGGCGCTGGCATCAGCACGTCGGTTTCATTGGTTGCATAACCAAACATCAGGCCCTGGTCGCCAGCGCCTTGTTCCAGCGGATCCGCGCGGTCAACACCCTGGTTGATATCCGGAGACTGCTTACCGATGGCGCTCAGAACCGCGCAAGAGTTGGCGTCAAAGCCCATGTCGGAATGCACATAGCCAATTTCGCGAACCGTGTTACGCGTGATCTCTTCGATATCTACCCAGGCGCTGGTAGTGATCTCACCGCCAACTAAAACCATACCGGTTTTGACATAGGTTTCGCAGGCTACGCGTGCTTTCGGATCCTGCTCGAGGATTGCATCCAGCACGGCATCAGAGATTTGGTCAGCGATTTTGTCAGGATGCCCTTCTGATACGGACTCGGACGTAAAAAGGTGTTTTGCCATATTTAATTTCACCTAAGGAATATTTAGTTAGCTCAAACTGTCGAGTGGAATAGCCATGTGTAGAAGATTCTACCATGAGTCTGCAGATGACGGACACTGGCAGTCTGAGTGTTAATCGGTATAGATGGATTAACATCTGGACGGCTATTTTAGGACAGTTCTTCGCCTGATTTCCAGCTTTTTTTGATTGAGGTCGCATTGTACTGAAAATGTAACTGGAAATTTTTCCTGACGGTGCTGGCAATGTACGTATTTATCTTTTGCATTTTCGTACTGTTGTCGGTATAAAACGCGGCGCGCGGCTCATACAAAAAGCACACGACGTTTTCATCGTGTTGCCACTTCCAGCCGGGTTAACACTTTAGCTTTGGCTTGTGGGTTCGTTCCGTCAGGAGCAACCGTGGAGGTGATACGAGATAATGAACCGTTGTATTCTGCTGAATCTGTCGCACCGTTCTGGTGTACATATGTCCCCCGCAATCTGCATCTTGCATACCTGCCGATGTTATACCCATCTCGGCGCTTCTCAGGACTCAAGAGCCGGTAACGGTCACTAAGAACTGAACAAGGGCGCTCTTGGTAAACAAGAGTTTTCTCGTGGTTTCGCCGAACCGTCAGCATTAAGTTCGGTTACGTGTTTACATTGATATGAAAAAGAAACCGGTCGCACAGTCGGAGCGTCAGCACTATCTGCTGGAAATTCTGCCTGTATTTGGGTTGTTATCGCGTCTATGGATTGCGATAGTAGTCAACTGTTTTACACTTGTTAATAAAATTGAGGTTCGCTATGTCTGACGACATTTCTTTGGGTTCGCCTTCGTCAGCAGGCGAACACGGTGTACTACGCTCCATGCAGGAGGTTGCAATGAGTTCCGAGGAAGCCAGCAAGATGCTGCGTACTTACAATATTGCCTGGTGGGGTAATAACTACTATGACGTCAATGAGCTGGGCCACATCAGCGTGTGCCCGGATCCGGACGTACCAGAAGCGCGCGTTGACCTTGCTGAGTTGGTGAAAGCCCGTGAAGCGCAGGGCCAGCGTCTGCCTGCATTATTCTGCTTCCCGCAGATCCTGCAACACCGACTGCGTTCGATTAACGCCGCGTTTAAACGCGCCCGTGAATCTTACGGTTACAACGGCGACTATTTCCTCGTTTACCCGATCAAGGTCAACCAGCATCGTCGCGTGATTGAATCGCTGATCCACTCCGGCGAACCGCTGGGGCTGGAAGCCGGTTCCAAAGCTGAACTGATGGCCGTTTTGGCCCATGCCGGAATGACCCGTAGCGTGATCGTGTGTAACGGCTATAAAGACCGTGAATACATCCGTCTGGCGTTGATTGGCGAGAAGATGGGCCATAAGGTCTATCTGGTCATCGAGAAGATGTCTGAAATCGCTATCGTGCTGGATGAAGCTGAACGTCTGAATGTGGTTCCGCGTCTGGGCGTGCGTGCGCGTCTGGCATCGCAGGGGTCCGGTAAATGGCAGTCTTCCGGCGGAGAGAAATCAAAATTCGGCCTGGCGGCAAACCAGGTGCTGCAACTGGTGGAAATACTGCGCGAGCGCGGTCGTCTGGACAGCATTCAGTTGCTGCACTTCCACCTCGGTTCGCAGATGGCGAACATTCGTGATATCGCCACCGGCGTACGTGAATCAGCTCGTTTCTACGTTGAGCTGCACAAGCTGGGCGTGAATATCCAGTGCTTCGACGTCGGCGGTGGTCTGGGCGTGGACTACGAAGGTACCCGTTCGCAGTCTGACTGCTCCGTAAACTACGGCCTGAACGAATACGCCAACAATATCATTTGGGCCATTGGCGATGCCTGTGAAGAGCATGGTCTGCCGCATCCGACGGTCATCACCGAGTCTGGTCGTGCGGTTACCGCGCACCATACTGTGCTGGTGTCTAACATTATCGGCGTTGAGCGTAGCGAACATACCGAAGCCACGCCGCCGGCTGACGATGCGCCGCGTGCCCTGCAAAGCATGTGGGAAACCTGGCAAGAGATGCACGAGCCGGGAACCCGTCGTTCGCTGCGCGAATGGCTGCACGACAGCCAGATGGATCTGCATGATATTCACGTGGGTTACTCTTCAGGCACCTTCAGCCTGCAGGAGCGTGCGTGGGCAGAGCAGTTGTATCTGAACATGTGCCATGACGTGCAGAAACAGCTCGACCCGAGCAACCGCGCGCACCGTCCGATTATCGACGAGCTACAGGAACGTATGGCGGATAAGATTTACGTCAACTTCTCGCTGTTCCAGTCGATGCCGGATGCATGGGGGATCGATCAACTGTTCCCGGTGCTGCCGCTGGAAGGACTGAACCAGGTGCCAGAGCGCCGCGCGGTGCTGCTGGATATCACCTGTGACTCCGACGGCGCTATCGACCACTACGTCGACGGCGACGGGATTGCGACGACCATGCCGATGCCGGAATACGACCCGGAAAATCCGCCGATGCTGGGCTTCTTTATGGTGGGTGCGTACCAGGAGATCCTCGGCAACATGCACAACCTGTTCGGTGATACCGAAGCGGTTGACGTGTTCGTCTTCCCCGACGGCAGCGTGGAAGTTGAGCTTTCTGATGAAGGCGATACCGTGGCGGATATGCTGCAGTACGTGCAGTTGGATCCGAACACCCTGCTGACGCAGTTCCGTGACCAGGTGAAAAAAACCGATCTGGATGCTGAGCTGCAACAGCAATTCCTCGAAGAGTTCGAAGCGGGTCTGTACGGATACACTTATCTCGAAGACGAATAATTAAGATTATTCCTCTTGAGGGCTGACTTATTTATATAAGTCGGCCCTTTTTATTAAACAATATCTGAAATAGGATGTTAATCCCTTCCTTTCTTATTTAATACCCCTAGCATTGTTGCCAGATTAACTCGTCATCGGTAAAGGAACAGATATGAAAGGATTTAAATTTAACGCATTATTTGCGGTTGTTTTTTTGTTTATCACGGGCTGCTCATCTCAGATGCAGCGCAGCAATGCTCCGGATTCCGAGGTGGGAACTGCCTGGGGTAATGATGTTCACTCTACGGTGACTGGCGTGTCCGCTGAACGCGTAGACCGTGAACCGACTGAGATGATAGTCATTAATTACTCGACGGCATATCAGTCTGGTTATGACCAGATTTACAGCATTCGTATTAGCGACCTGGAGTATGCGGTTCGTGATGCAAATTTCAGATCTATTCCTATTACCCGGCACTACAATAATTCTTTCGGCAAATGGCAATATCTTATTCCGGCAAAATTGGGCATGACCTATCAATTGTATGTGCGTAACAACAGTCGCGATACAAATTATGAAATTGTGGCCACAGTCGATGGACTGGATGTTCTTACTGGCAAGCCGGGTTCACTGAGTCACAATGGCTATATTGTGAATGCGGGAGATTCGTTGGCAATCAAAGGATTCCGCAAAGACAGCACTACCGAAGCGGCATTCCAGTTTTCCTCTGCCTCGGACTCTTACGCGGCTAATTCCGCACAGGGCGATGTACGTAACACCGGAGTGATTGGTTTTGCCGCCTTTGAGCTACAGGGAAAAGTTGCGAAGGCGATACCGCCGTGCTCTGCCCAGGCGTTTCCAGCGGACAGTAACGGTTACGCGCCGCCGCCTTGCCGGAAATAAACGCTTTGCTTGAAGCCGCGCAGTTTTAAGGCGATAATTCGCCCATACAAGTAGTCACGTAAATCAATCCCTTCCTCGTCGGGCTTAACGACGCGGAGGGGATTTTTTTTCACCGATTTTAAAAGAGGTCAGTACATGAGCACCTTAGGTCATCAATACGACAACTCCCTGGTTTCTAACGCCTTTGGTTTTTTGCGTCTGCCGATGAACTTCATGCCTTACGACAGCGACGCCGATTGGGTGATCACCGGCGTACCGTTTGATATGGCAACGTCAGGTCGCGCGGGTGGCCGCCATGGCCCGGCGGCGATCCGTCAGGTATCCACCAACCTGGCCTGGGAGCACAACCGCTTCCCGTGGAACTTCGACATGCGCAAGCGCCTGAACGTGGTTGACTGCGGTGACCTGGTTTACGCTTTCGGCGACGCCCGTGAGATGAGTGAAAAACTGCAGGCGCATGCGGAAAAACTGCTGGCGGCCGGTAAGCGCATGCTCTCCTTCGGCGGCGACCACTTCGTCACGCTGCCGCTGCTGCGCGCGCACGCTAAGCACTTTGGCAAAATGGCGCTGGTGCACTTCGATGCCCACACCGACACCTACGCTAACGGCTGTGAATTTGACCACGGCACCATGTTCTTCACCGCGCCGAACGAAGGTCTGATCGATCCGAATCACTCTGTGCAGATCGGTATTCGTACCGAGTTCGACAAAGACAACGGTTTTACCGTGCTGGATGCATGCCAGGTTAACGACCGCAGCGTTGATGACATTATCGCTCAGGTTAAGCAGATTGTCGGTGATATGCCGGTATACCTGACTTTTGATATCGACTGTCTGGATCCGGCGTTTGCACCAGGAACCGGTACGCCAGTGATCGGCGGCCTGACGTCCGATCGCGCGATAAAACTGGTACGTGGTCTGAAAGATCTGAACATCGTCGGGATGGATGTTGTTGAAGTGGCTCCGGCCTACGATCAGTCAGAGATCACCGCACTGGCGGCGGCAACGTTAGCATTAGAAATGCTCTATATCCAGGCGGCTAAGAAAGGCGAGTAACGGTTTCGGGCTATTTTACTCGCCATTTTGAACCCGGGCAGTGCTCGCCATCCTCACGTACTACGTGTACGCTCCGGTGGCTGTGCGCTGTCCGGTCTCAAACTGACTTCGCCAATAACGCCCGATCGCTGGACTAAATTTGTCATTCTGTAGGCCGGATAAGGCGTTCACGCCGCCATCCGGCACTGTTCGAAGATTACTTGATCCCGTCTGCGCTCATGCGATCGCGAATATGTTGCGCACGTTCTGCGGATGCCGGGTGATCGTCAAACATTGAGCTTTGACGTCCTGCTTCCAGTTTTGCCAGTTTCTCAAAACTGGTGGCTAAGCCTGCCGGATTGATCCCTCGTTTGCGCAACAGATCATACGAGTAATCATCCGCTTCGGATTCCTGACGCTGGGAGAACTGCGAGTTCACCAGTTTCTCGCCAAGATCGCCCAATTGCGACTGCGACAGGCTGCCGACAATCCCGCCAGCGGAAGCCGCAGCTGCCCGCACGGCGTTCGTACCCAGCGCAACCTGCATCCCTTTTTTCACGTGGCCCAGTGCAACGTGACCCATTTCGTGGCCGATCACCGCTTCGACTTCGTTGTCGGTCATCATATCCATCAGGCCGCTGTATACGCGGATACAGCCGTTCGCCATGGCAAAGGCATTCACATCTTTCGCCATATACACTTTGTAGTTCACCGGCTGGCCGTTAATGTTATCGCCAAGCGCGGCGGCGATTTTGCCAAGACGCGTTGCATACTCGCTGCCAGCCGGGGCGATGGTAGCTTTGCTGTCCATATCCTTACAGGCCTGATCGCTCAGCGCTTTTACCTGCGCATCGCTCAGACTGTAGGCCTGGAAAGCCTCTGCGCCTGAGGAAAGCAGTCCGTTTGAGTCCATGTTCTGGCAGCCGGTCAATGCCGCCGCCATGCTCGTAGCAAGCAGTAAAGCGCGAATTTTCATTTTTTCTCTTCCGCACAAAGTCAGGATTATTCTAAAA
This sequence comes from Citrobacter sp. wls716, assembly GCF_005280975.1. Lineage (NCBI taxonomy): Bacteria > Pseudomonadati > Pseudomonadota > Gammaproteobacteria > Enterobacterales > Enterobacteriaceae > Citrobacter > Citrobacter sp. wls716. Next base: position 378,821 of record NZ_SZWX01000031.1, on the reverse strand, counting down.
AATGCGTCGTTTGCAGGTGAACCGACGCTCGGCATAAGTATAAAGAAAAGAACAATAAGCGGGCGAGAAGATTGCGCAACTTGCGCGCATGATCCAGAGATTTCTGAAGCGGTAAAAGGATGCTCCATGTACATGACACGCGGCTTGGGTTACATTGTTGGCACTTTTTTCCGGCGTAGCCCAAAACGCGCTGTCGTCAAGTCGTTTAGGGCGTGGCCTTCATTATCCGATCTGGAGTCAAAATGTCCTCACGTAAAGAGCTTGCCAATGCTATTCGTGCGCTGAGCATGGACGCAGTACAGAAAGCCAAATCCGGTCACCCGGGTGCCCCGATGGGTATGGCTGACATTGCCGAAGTCCTGTGGCGTGATTTCCTGAACCACAACCCGACTAACCCGTCCTGGGCTGACCGTGACCGCTTCGTGCTGTCTAACGGCCACGGTTCAATGCTGATTTACAGTCTGCTGCACCTCACCGGCTACGATCTGCCGATGTCCGAGCTGCAGAACTTCCGTCAGCTGCACTCCAAAACGCCGGGCCACCCGGAAGTGGGTTACACCGCGGGTGTTGAAACTACGACCGGTCCTCTGGGTCAGGGCATTGCGAATGCAGTGGGTATGGCTATCGCTGAAAAAACGCTGGCGGCGCAGTTTAACCGTCCTGGTCACGACATCGTTGACCACTTCACCTATGCTTTCATGGGCGACGGCTGCATGATGGAAGGTATCTCTCACGAGGTATGTTCCCTGGCCGGTACGCTGAAGCTGGGTAAACTGGTTGCGTTCTATGATGACAACGGCATCTCTATCGATGGCCACGTTGAAGGCTGGTTCACCGATGACACCGCGAAGCGTTTCGAAGCTTACGGCTGGCACGTGATTCGTGGTGTAGATGGTCACGATGCTGACGCGATTAAGCGCGCAGTAGAAGAAGCCCGTGCAGTGACCGACAAACCGTCCCTGCTGATGTGCAAAACCATCATCGGTTTCGGTTCTCCGAACAAAGCCGGTACCCACGATTCTCACGGTGCGCCGCTGGGCGATGCAGAAATCGCACTGACCCGCGAACAGCTGGGCTGGAAATACGCGCCGTTCGAAATCCCGTCTGAAATCTACGCGCAGTGGGATGCGAAAGAAGCCGGCCAGGCAAAAGAAGCCGCATGGAACGAGAAGTTTGCTGCTTATGCCAAAGCTTTCCCGCAGGAAGCTGCTGAATTCACCCGTCGTATGAAAGGTGAAATGCCGTCTGACTTCGACGCGAAAGCCAACGAATTCATTGCTAAGCTGCAGGCTAATCCGGCGAAAATCGCCAGCCGTAAAGCTTCTCAGAACGCGATTGAAGCCTTCGGTCCTTGGCTTCCTGAATTCCTCGGCGGCTCTGCTGACCTGGCACCGTCTAACCTGACTCTGTGGTCTGGTTCTAAGGCCATCAACGAAGATACTGCCGGTAACTACATCCATTACGGTGTACGTGAATTCGGTATGACCGCTATCGCCAACGGTATTTCCCTGCACGGTGGTTTCCTGCCGTACACCTCCACCTTCCTGATGTTCGTGGAATATGCCCGTAACGCGGTGCGTATGGCTGCGCTGATGAAACAGCGTCAGGTGATGGTCTATACTCACGACTCCATCGGTCTGGGTGAAGATGGCCCGACTCACCAGCCGGTAGAGCAGGTTGCTTCTCTGCGTGTGACCCCGAACATGAGCACATGGCGTCCGTGTGACCAGGTTGAATCCGCAGTAGCATGGAAATACGGTGTTGAGCGTCAGGACGGCCCGACCGCGCTGATCCTCTCCCGTCAGAACCTGGCACAGCAGGAACGTACCGCAGAGCAGCTGGCGAACATCGCTCGCGGTGGCTACGTGCTGAAAGATTGCGCGGGTCAGCCGGAGCTGATCTTCATCGCCACCGGTTCTGAAGTTGAACTGGCTGTCGCTGCCTGGGACAAACTGACCGCTGAAGGCGTGAAAGCGCGCGTGGTTTCCATGCCATCTACCGATGCATTTGACAAGCAGGATGCGGCTTACCGTGAATCCGTACTGCCGAAAGCCGTCTCTGCTCGCGTCGCTATCGAAGCTGGCATCGCTGACTACTGGTTCAAGTACGTGGGCCTGAACGGTGCTATTGTTGGTATGACTACCTTTGGTGAGTCTGCACCGGCAGAACTGCTGTTTGAAGAATTCGGCTTCACCGTAGACAACGTGGTCGCGAAAGCAAAAGAACTGCTGTAATTTCGATTACAGGTGAAAACGGGTCGCTCAGGCGGCCCGTTTTTTTGCTTATCAGGGTAGTTACGTGCGTAGCTGACCTGCTTCAAGACGTACTACGCGCGAAAAATGGCGCTGCGTAAATGCTGCGTCATGACTGATCGCCACAACGCTGGCGCCACGCGTACGACACACTGCCAGCCAGTTTTCAAAGACGCCAAGCCAGTGCGCATCAAAGTCCCGGCTGGGCTCATCCAGCAGTAGAATAGCAGGTTCGAGGGCTTCCAGACTGGCGACGGCAACCATACGTCGTTGTGCAGTATGCAGATCGAGCGGGTGCGCGTCGGCGACATCCTCTAACTGACATAATCGCAGCGCCGCCATCGTGCGTTGCGCAATTTCAGTCGCCGGATGCTTCTGTAGCCGTAATCCGAAGGCCACTTCCTCTGCAACCTTGCTGTGAAAGATTTGATTCTCCGCCTCCTGAAACAGTACGCCGAGCACCCTGGCGCGCTCCCGGTTTTTCAGTTGCGCAATCGCACGATTTTGAACGGTTATTGTGCCGGATGAGGGCGTCAGTAGCCCGGCCATGATGCGCAAAAGTGTGGATTTTCCTGCGCCATTATCGCCCGTTAGCGCCAGCCATTCCCCCTCCAGGAGTTCCAGCGAAATATTGCGTAAACAGTCATCGGCGGCGTTCGGCCAGCGATAGCTGACCTGGTTTAGCGTTAGCATAGTGATGACAATGCTCCGTCGCGCAGCTGCCATGCATGCTGGCAGTAGCTGAGAAAAGGTGAAGGGTTGCGTTCGAAAAGTATCACCAAAGCATGCTGTTCCTGTGTCCACTGTTGCAGTCGAGCCAGCAGCATTGCTGTGGATTGCGCCGTCAGGCGACTGAACGCTTCATCCAGAATCAATATTTTCGGCTGCATGGCGAGTGCGCTGGCAATCACCACCCGCTGGGTTTCCCCGCCGGAAAGGGTGCCGGGATGACGATGGCGCAGAGGCTGACATTCCGTCAGCGTAAGGGCGGCATCTATGCGCTGCATAATTTCAGTCTCGGTAAGGCAGAGATTTTCCGGGCCAAACGCCACTTCTTCCTCCACGCTGAAAGTACAACCTGAAAGCTGCAGGTAAGGTGACTGCTGCACAAGCTGGATGGTACTCGACTGCTCGACCAGCGACAGTTTCCCGATGGGATTACCCAGTAGCGCGCCTGTGCCCTCAATTTCTCCCGGAAGGAAGTCGGGGTACCAGCCAGCCATCAGCTGTGCCAGCGTACTTTTCCCGCTGCCGTTCTCACCAAAAATAGCCACCATACCAGGCCTGGCGTAATGGAAATCGTAACAGGCGGATGGCCGCATAGCGTGCGTCGGAATATAGCGAAACTGCTCTAACGTAACCATATCCAGACTCCTGTCTCAACCGCCATTAGAACGACCATGCCGTAGCGGGCCAGACGCTGTAAGGTGCTGTCTGGCGGCGCCCACAGCGTGGTGCGTGAGCGATGCAGGCGAAATCCCCGCATATCGAGCGCTGCACCGCGAACGGCCAGGTCATTGAGCGCGTTATGGGTGAGCGGCACAATTAATGCCGGCATAGCGCGTAAACGTTGGTACCAGGATTCATCCAGCGGTACGCCGCGTGCGCGCTGAGCCTCGTGAATAATCGCCAACTGGCGTTTGAGCTGTTCAACCACCAGCAGCGGGCCTGCAAACAGATAGGCAACGCCTGGCGGCAGGCGTGAAGCAAACAGGGCGCGCATAAAGCGCGCAACCGGCACGTACTGCATCCACATCTGCGATGTCGACACAATGGCCAGGATCCGCAGCCAGAGCGTAACGGCATCGGCCCAGCGTTCCGGCGTGCGCGGCTGCCCGCTAATCCACTCGGTAAGCCATCCGCCGTGTACCAGCCATAGCCCCAGTCCTAAGGGGATCATCAGCCAGAGTACGTATTTCGCCCGCGACCGCGTAGCCTTCATACATAGCAAACCGACAAACGTCGCGGCGCTGTACAAGCTGAGCGGCACTCCGGCTGGCAGCAGGAGCGTGGAGCAGGCGGCAAGCGCCCACAGAGTTAACGACGTAAACGGATGCATTTAGCGCACGGCAGACATCGTAGGGAAATGGCGCGTGGTGCGCAGCGGAAGCTGTCGCAGCAGCACCCAGACGATGATTGCCGTAAGGATTTTATCGACCAGATTCGCTCCGATGACGGTAATGGCGACGGACTCCACCAGGTTCTGACCGACCGAGTGCATCCAGGCGACAAAAAGATCCGCGCCGCTGCCAGTGACACCGCCGAACAGAGTCGTGCGAATCGGCACGGCAACGAGGGTCACGGCAAGTGTGATAATTACGCCGCTGACCACGACTTTAGGTAAGGTGCGAAACCATCCCGCCCGTGCCAGCCAACCGGCGACCAGTCCAATAACCATGGCAACGGGCGCAAAGGCGGCGGCGATCGGATCGGTCAGCAACCCCCACAACAGGTTAGTGAGTAATCCGGTTAGCATCCCCACAACCGGACCTAACAGCACCGCGCTGATCAACGTGCCAATCGAGTCGAGAAAAATAGGTAATTTCAACATGCTGATAAGCTGCCCACCGACCATGTTGATGGCGATAGCAATGACAATAAGAACCAGAGACTGGCTGGAAAATTGGCGACGCGCCATAAAAGACCTCGTATAAGTGAAGCGTTAGCGGGATGAAATAACCAGTTCGTCATAACCGGAAACGGCGCAGGGCTGACGGCTGAATGCCAGAGACGTCAACTCGCCAATCACCAGTTCCAGCGTGGTTCGTACGGTACAGCCCGGCATCATGTGTCCGCCCAGCATCGCGCCGTGTGGGTCAGCAACCGCCAGATGGAGATGCTCGCCGGTAAGCTCCAGCGTGCCGTTCAGAGAGATAATTTCCCACGTACCCGTAAGTAATGTGGTTTCTTCACGTCCGGCGAAGCGCAGAGCAATATTGGTCAAACTGCCGGTGCAACCCGCTATCCAGGCTGCCTGTAGTTGATGCTGCTGGATAAAAGCGTGTAGCGCTGAAAAGACTTCCTGGCCCGGTAATAAACGCAGCGCATGAAAGCGAGCTTCAGATGGTTGGGGATAGAATGTTGCCATAGTTGAGGGACTCCGAGACTCGGACGTTGCGCTGATAATATAGACGCGGGTTAGGGAGCTTTCTGATATAAATCAGGATTTGTGACATGGCAACGAAATAATCTTGCTACGGTTATTCGTAATTCTGGAATATGGAATAAAAGTCGCGTTGAAGGACGTTAAAATGTGACGTAAGTCAGATAACTGTGTTCTGTTGCTGGACAATCATTCCTTTTATTCCGCGTTTCGCTTATTCTAGCTGAAGCGTTTCAGTCGATTAAATGTTCGACAATTAACCAATTAGTCGCAGTTTGCGACAGGTAAGGTTTCCCTGAGCGATTTGCTGCATTACTCTGTCTGCCACATCGTTTCTGAGAAATCCTTGCAGGAGACCTATGACCGTACGCGTAGCGATTAATGGTTTCGGTCGCATCGGACGCAACGTGGTTCGTGCTTTATATGAATCCGGGCGTCGGGCGGAAATCACCGTGGTGGCAATCAACGAACTGGCGGAAGCTGCAGGCATGGCGCATTTGTTGAAATATGACACCAGCCATGGGCGTTTTGCCTGGGATGTTAGTCAGGAACGAGACCAGCTCATCGTTGGCGATGACGCGATCCGTATTCTGCATGAGCGAACGCTCGATGCGCTTCCGTGGCGCGAACTGGGTGTCGACGTTGTGCTGGATTGTACGGGGGTTTTCGGCAATCGCGAACACGGTGAGGCGCATATTGCCGCCGGCGCAAAGAAAGTGCTCTTTTCACATCCTGGTAGTCACGACATCGACGCAACCGTTGTGTTTGGCGTTAATCAGGATCAGCTGCGCGCTGAGCACCGGATCGTTTCCAATGCCTCCTGCACCACGAATTGCATAATACCCGTCATTAAATTGCTGGATGATGCTTACGGCATTGAGTCTGGTACCGTCACCACGATCCACTCCGCGATGCACGATCAGCAGGTTATTGATGCTTATCATCCTGACCTGCGTCGCACGCGAGCGGCCAGCCAGTCGATCATTCCGGTTGATACCAAACTGGCGGCGGGCATCACGCGAATTTTCCCGCAGTTTAACGATCGTTTTGAAGCGATAGCGGTGCGTGTACCGACCATAAATGTGACGGCGATCGACTTAAGCGTGACGGTGAAAAAACCAGTAAAAGCCAGTGAAGTCAACCAGTTGCTGCAAAAAGCAGCACAAGGTGCATTTCATGGTATAGTTGACTATACGGAATTACCGTTGGTCTCAGTAGATTTTAACCACGACCCGCACAGCGCCATCGTTGATGGCACGCAAACGCGCGTGAGTGGCGCTCACCTGATCAAAACGCTGGTCTGGTGTGATAATGAATGGGGCTTTGCTAACCGTATGCTCGACACGACGTTAGCGATGGCTGCTATTGGTTTCAGGCTCGACGCTTGAGCGTCGACAAAACTTTATGAATCAACGAGAGGATTCACCATGTCTGTAATTAAGATGACCGATCTGGATCTGGCTGGTAAACGCGTTTTTATCCGTGCGGACCTGAACGTACCAGTTAAAGAAGGGAAAGTAACCAGCGATGCGCGTATCCGTGCTTCCCTGCCAACCATCGAACTGGCCCTGAAACAGGGTGCTAAAGTGATGGTAACTTCCCACCTGGGTCGTCCTACCGAAGGCGAGTACAACGAAGAATTCTCTCTGCTGCCGGTTGTTAACTATCTGAAAGATAAACTGTCTGCTCCGGTTCGCCTGGTAAAAGATTACCTGGACGGCGTTGAAGTCGCTGCCGGTGAACTGGTTGTTCTGGAAAACGTTCGCTTTAACAAAGGCGAGAAGAAAGACGACGAAGCGCTGTCCAAAAAATATGCTGCTCTGTGCGACGTATTCGTAATGGATGCTTTCGGTACTGCTCACCGTGCGCAGGCGTCTACTCACGGTATCGGTAAATTCGCCGATGTCGCTTGTGCAGGTCCGCTGCTGGCTGCCGAGCTGGATGCACTGGGTAAAGCACTGAAAGAACCTGCTCGTCCGATGGTTGCTATCGTTGGTGGTTCTAAAGTTTCTACCAAACTGACCGTTCTTGATTCTCTGTCAAAAATCGCTGACCAACTGATCGTTGGCGGTGGTATCGCGAACACCTTCGTTGCTGCTCAAGGCCACAACGTGGGTAAATCCCTGTACGAAGCAGATCTCGTTGACGAAGCTAAGCGTCTGCTGACCACTTGCGACATCCCGGTCCCAACCGACGTTCGCGTTGCAACTGAATTCTCTGAAACCGCACCGGCTACTCTGAAGTCCGTAAGCGATGTAAAAGAAGACGAGCAGATCCTGGATATCGGCGACGCTTCTGCACAGCAGCTGGCTGACATCCTGAAGAATGCGAAAACCATTCTGTGGAACGGCCCGGTTGGCGTGTTCGAATTCCCGAACTTCCGCAAAGGTACTGAAATCGTTGCTAATGCCATTGCAGACAGCGAAGCATTCTCTATCGCAGGCGGCGGTGACACCCTGGCAGCAATCGACCTGTTCGGCATTGCTGACAAAATCTCCTACATCTCTACTGGCGGCGGCGCGTTCCTCGAATTCGTGGAAGGCAAGGTCCTGCCAGCAGTAGCCATGCTCGAAGAGCGTGCTAAAAAGTAAGACTTTAATGGGCAGGGAAACCTGCCCTTATTTCAGCGCGCTTTAGAGCACGCTTCAATTCTTTACACAAAATCATTCGAGTTGCATCAAGGCGGCAACAGAGTGAGTTCCCGGGAGCTTACTTACGTAAGTGACTGGGGCGAGCGAGGGCAGCCAACGATGAGGCGGCTTGAAGGATGATGTGTACAACGGCCGAAGATACAGGACTCGTAATATGTCTAAAATTTTTGATTTCGTAAAACCAGGCGTAATCACTGGTGATGACGTACAGAAAGTTTTCCAGGTAGCTAAAGAGAACAACTTTGCTCTGCCAGCTGTTAACTGCGTGGGTACCGACTCCATCAATGCCGTACTGGAAACCGCTGCAAAAGTTAAAGCGCCGGTAATAGTACAGTTCTCCAACGGTGGTGCTTCTTTCATCGCGGGTAAAGGCGTGAAGTCCGACGTTCCTCAGGGTGCTGCAATCCTGGGTGCTATCTCTGGCGCGCATCACGTTCACCAGATGGCTGAACACTACGGTGTTCCGGTTATCCTGCACACTGACCACTGCGCGAAGAAACTGCTGCCGTGGATCGACGGTCTGCTGGACGCGGGTGAAAAACACTTCGCAGCAACCGGCAAACCGCTGTTCTCTTCTCACATGATCGACCTGTCTGAAGAGTCTCTGGAAGAGAACATCGAAATCTGCTCCAAATATCTGGCGCGCATGTCCAAAATGGGCATGACTCTGGAAATCGAACTGGGTTGCACTGGTGGCGAAGAAGACGGTGTGGACAACAGCCACATGGACGCTTCTGCACTGTACACCCAGCCGGAAGACGTTGATTACGCATACACCGAGCTGAGTAAAATCAGCCCGCGTTTCACCATCGCAGCGTCCTTCGGTAACGTACACGGCGTTTACAAGCCGGGTAACGTGGTTCTGACCCCGACCATCCTGCGCGACTCTCAGGACTATGTTTCTAAGAAACATAACCTGCCGCACAACAGCCTGAACTTCGTCTTCCACGGCGGTTCCGGTTCTACTGCTCAGGAAATCAAAGACTCCGTAAGCTACGGCGTAGTGAAAATGAACATCGACACCGATACCCAATGGGCTACCTGGGAAGGCGTTCTGAACTACTACAAAGCAAACGAAGCTTACCTGCAGGGCCAGTTGGGTAACCCGAAAGGCGAAGATCAGCCGAACAAGAAATACTACGATCCGCGCGTATGGCTGCGTGCTGGTCAGGCAACCATGATCACCCGTCTGGAACAGGCTTTCAAAGAACTGAACGCAGTTGACGTTCTGTAATTTACGCCGTTCCACGTGACATGAGGCCCGCAAATGCGGGCCTTTTTTATTGCTATGTCAATGTACTGCTGGCAGAGAATTCTGTGATCTGTTTGGCAAAATCCAGGTTTATTGTTTACCCTTGTCAGGTTGCCAGTCCCGTCAGGGCGGCTTTATTTCTCCCGTTTGGGTAAGCAAAAAAGGAATAGTGAATGGAAGATTTGAATGTTGTCGACAGCATAAACGGTGCGGGCACCTGGCTGGTGCGTAACCAGGAACTGCTGTTGAGCTATGCCGTCAACATCGTTGCGGCCATCGCGATTGTCATTATCGGTATGATCGTGGCGCGCATCGTATCAAATACCGTTAACCGCCTGATGCTGGCGCGTAAAATTGATGCCACAGTTGCTGACTTCCTCTCTGCACTGGTGCGTTACGGTATTATCGCGTTCACGCTGATTGCCGCGCTGGGCCGCGTTGGGGTGCAAACTGCCTCCGTGATCGCCGTTCTCGGTGCCGCAGGTTTAGCCGTCGGTCTGGCGTTGCAAGGCTCGCTGTCTAACCTCGCCGCAGGTGTCCTGCTGGTAATGTTCCGTCCGTTCCGTGCGGGTGAGTATGTCGATCTCGGCGGCGTGGCCGGAACCGTGCTCAATGTGCAGATTTTCTCCACCACTATGCGCACCGTTGACGGTAAGATTGTTGTGATCCCAAACGGTAAAATTATTGCCGGGAACATCATTAACTTCTCTCGTGAGCCGGTTCGACGTAACGAATTTATTATCGGTGTGGCTTACGACTCCGATATCGATCTGGTGAAAAAAATCCTCACCGATATCATTCAGTCGGAAGATCGCATTCTTAAAGACCGTGAAATGACTGTGCGCCTGAATGAGCTGGGGGCTTCCTCAATTAATTTCGTCGTACGCGTCTGGAGCAACAGCAGCGATCTGCAAAGCGTCTACTGGGATGTGCTGGAACGCATTAAGCGCGAGTTCGATGCCAATGGTATCAGCTTCCCGTATCCGCAGATGGATGTGAACTTCAAGCGTGTGAAAGAGAGTACGGCAGAGTAATTACGCGCCCGGAGGCGCTTTTGCTTTCCGGGCCGATAAAACTTTCTTTCCATTAATTTCCCTAATCTGCGATTAAAATTATCAATTTCCGCTAATGATTTTCCCGCGCTATAGTCTGCTCCTAAGAGAAACAGTTCGGGATGATTAACGTGTTATCGTATTACTTTCAAGGGCTTGCACTTGGTGCGGCCATGATACTTCCGCTTGGTCCACAAAATGCCTTCGTGATGAACCAGGGAATTCGCCGCCAGTATCACATCATGATTGCTTTACTCTGTGCTATCAGCGATTTAGTGCTGATCTGCGCCGGTATCTTTGGCGGTAGCGCTTTGCTGATGCAGTCGCCGTGGTTGATGGCGCTGGTCACCTGGGGCGGAGTGGCGTTTCTGCTCTGGTACGGTTTTGGCGCGTTAAAAACGGCGATGAGCAGTAATCTGGAACTGGCCAGCGCCGAGGTAATGAAGCAGGGGCGTTGGAAAATCATAGCCACCATGCTGGCGGTAACCTGGCTAAACCCACATGTTTATCTGGATACCTTTGTGGTGCTGGGGAGTCTGGGGGGCCAACTGGACGTTGAGCCTAAGCGCTGGTTTGCGCTGGGAACCGTCAGCGCTTCGTTCCTGTGGTTTTTTGGTCTGGCATTGCTGGCGGCCTGGCTGGCTCCGCGTCTGCGTACTGCTAAAGCGCAGCGCATCATCAATACGCTGGTAGGATTAGTGATGTGGTTTATCGCTTTTCAGCTGGCAAAAGAAGGTGTTGCGCACGTTCATGCGTTGTTCAACTAAGTGTTGTCTGATGGACAACGCAGCGAGATCGGCTAAGCTTGCCTGCATGTGCCCTGAGTTTCGGGGTAATTAATGAAACATGGAGGAACGACCGTGAAGTTCAAAATAATGGCCCTGGCGGCATTAGTCGGATTCAGCGCACTATCGGTACAGGCAAATGAGTTGCCAAATGGACCGCACATCGTGACTTCCGGAACAGCAAGCGTGGATGCGACACCAGACATCGCCACGCTGGCAATTGAAGTGAACGTTGCTGCCAAGGATGCGGCCTCAGCTAAGAAGCAGGCCGATGAGCGCGTGGCGCAATATCTGTCCTTCCTTGAACAAAACCAGATAGCGAAGAAGGATATTAACGCTGCAAACCTGCGTACCCAGCCGGACTACGACTACCAGAACGGTAAAAGTATCCTCAAAGGGTATCGTGCGGTGCGCACCGTTGAAGTCACGCTGCGTCAGCTGGACAAACTCAACGCGCTGCTCGATGGCGCGCTGAAGGCGGGTCTGAATGAGATCCGTTCGGTATCACTGGGCGTTGCTCAACCGGATGCTTACAAAGATAAAGCGCGTAAAGCGGCAATTGATGATGCCATTCATCAGGCTGAACAGCTGGCTGCGGGCTTCAATAGCAAACTTGGCCCGGTGTACAGCGTGCGCTACCACGTTTCCAATTATCAGCCGAGCCCGATGGTACGGATGATGAAAGCAGATGCGGCACCTGCTACCTCTGCTCAGGAAACCTACGAACAGCCGGTTATTCAGTTTGACGATCAGGTTGATGTCGTCTTCCAGATTGAGCCGACGGCGGGGCAACCAGCCGCAACGCCTGCCAAAACTCAGTAATTGTTGCAGACCCGGCTTTCCAGCCGGGTTTTTTCTGTGAGCAACTGTAAAAATGAGACTTCACATCCGGTCTTTTTTTTCGCCGTAATGAGGATAGGCCATAGCGATTTTTAAGGGGACGCTATGGATATTTTTATCTCGAAAAAGATGCGTAATTTCATTCTGCTGGCGCAAACCAATAACATCGCCAGAGCGGCAGAAAAAATACATATGACCGCATCGCCCTTCGGTAAAAGCATTGCCGCACTGGAAGATCAAATCGGCTATACGCTGTTTACCCGCAAAGATAACAACATCAGCCTGAATAAAGCAGGACAGGAGTTGTATCAGAAGCTGTTTCCCGTTTATCAGCGCCTCTCTGCCATTGATAACGAAATCCATAACGCCTCTCGCCGCTCGCGGGAAATCGTTATCGGCATCGACAATACCTACCCAACGATTATTTTTGACCAGTTGATTAGCCTTGGTGACAAGTATGACGGTGTGACGGCTCAGGCCGTTGAATTCAGCGAGAATGGGGTGATTGATAACCTGTTCGATCGCAAACTGGATTTTATTATCTCGCCACAGCACGTTTCCCCCCGCGTGCAGGAGCTGGAAAACCTGGCGATCAGCGAACTGCCTCCGCTGCGCCTGGGGTTTCTCGTTTCCCGGCGCTATGAAGAAAAACAGCCGCAGGATCTGCTGCGCGAGCTGCCCTGGCTGCAAATGCGCTTCCAGAATCGCGCCAACTTTGAGGCGATGCTGGATGCCTACATGCGACCCTGCGGGATCAACCCGACGATAATCTATCGTCCGTACAGCTTTATGGCCAAGATTAGCGCGGTGGAGCGCGGGCAGTTTTTGACGGTGATCCCTCACTTCGCCTGGCGGCTGGTGAACCCGTCGACGCTGAAATATTTCGACGCGCCCGGCAGTCCAATGTATATGCAGGAGTTTCTCTATTCGCTGAAAAATCATCGCTATACCGCCACCATGCTCCAGCATATTGCTGAAGATCGTGACGGTACGGCAAACTAACCTAGCATCGAGCCTGTTTCGAGCAGGTTGCGATGCAGATCGAACGCATGGCTGAGATCGTGATGGATATGCCCGCCGGGCGCTTTTTCCAGATAGCGGTGCAAATAATCTCTGTAAAGCGGATGCGCACAGTTATTGATAATCGTGTGCGCCCGCTGCATCGGAGATAGCCCACGCAGATCGGCAATCCCTTGTTCGGTCACGATCACTTTAACGCTATGTTCGCTGTGGTCGACATGGCTGCACATCGGTACGATGGTTGAGATTTTCCCGCCTTTGGCAATCGACGGCGCCATAAAGATAGACAGGTAGGCGTTGCGCTCGAAATCCCCGCTGCCGCCGATGCCATTCATCAGGTTCACCCCCGCAACGTGCGTGGAATTGGCATGACCGTAGATATCAAACTCCAGACCAACGTTGAGCGCAATGACGCCCAGCCGACGAATGATTTCCGGGTTATTGGAAATCTCCTGCGGGCGCAGCACAATCCGGCTGGCGAAGAAGTCCATGTTGTCGTAAATCTTCTGTAGCGACGGGGCTGAAATGGTCAGGCTGGAGGCGCTGGCACCGGTTATCTTGCCCGTTTCCAGCAGATGCACCACCGACTCCTGCAACACCTCCGAATACATCATAAAGGGCGGGATATCCGGGTTCTCGCCCAGTCGCGCCATTACCGCGTTGTTGATATTACCCACGCCGCTTTGTAAGGGCAGAAACTCAGCAGGAATGCGTTTGTGCGCCATTTCTGCCAGCAGGAAAGAGACCACGTTATCGGCAATTTGTTGGCTGACTGGATTGGTTTTATCCGATGCATTTCCTGCATCGGGCAGTTCGGTATCCACCACCGCAACCACCTTTTTGGGGTCTATCTGTACGCACTGACTGCCAACGCGATCCATGGTATGAAAAATGGGTACGCTGTTACGCCGCGGCGGCGCGCCGGGTATCACGATATCGGCAAACTCTGCCACGCGCGGATTATGGTAATGATTCAATTCAATGATCACTTTTTTCGCCCGCAGCAGCCAGGTGGGGGCATTACCGATACCGCTGGACAGCCAAATCCGGCCGTCAGGCGCAATAGCGGAGGCTTCAATAACGGCAATGTCGATCTCGCCAAAAAAGCCATAATTAACCATCTGCGCCACTTCGCTCAAATGGAGATCGACAAACCTCACCTGGCCCTGATTAATTTTGTCGCGCAGGCCCGATGACGTTTGATAAGGCGCACGCCAGGAAACGGCATCCGCCGCGGATAGTACATCATCAGCGGCGGCGCCAATTGATGCTCCGGTCAGCAGGCGGATCTGAAAAGTCTGTCCGTTCTGATGCTGTTCGCAGGCGCGTTGGGCAATTGTGGTGGGTAACGCTTTTGGCGAACCCGCGGGGGTAAAGCCGCTAAACGCCACCATATCATCGTGCTGGATAATTTCTGCCGCCTGTTCGGCGCTCATCCGTTTCATGGCCGTCTCCTTCCTCAGACGTGATTAATGGCCGACAAAATTAGGTTTACGTTTTTCCATAAATGCGTTCATCCCTTCCTGATAATCCTCGCTGTCGTACACCGCGCGGCGCATGCCCTGAATGCGCTCGAATTCGTCTGAGTTCATGGTGTGTGCTTCACCCAGCACGCGCAGCTCTTCTTTAATGACGGCGATCGCCAGCGGCGCTTTCTCCGAGATGTGGTGTGCCATTTGCAGGGTGAAATCTTCCAGTTCGTCTACAGGAACCACATGGTTGAGGATCCCGACGGCCATCGCACGCTGAGCGGTAATCGGCGAAGCGGTAAAAATCAGCTCTTTAACGATATGGAACCCAGCATCGCGGGTCAGGTTGTGGATGCCGACCAGGTTATACGGCACGCCGAGGTTGACCGGCGTCATCGAGAAGGTAGAGGTTTCAGCGGCGATGATGAGATCAGAACTCATGATCATTTCAAACGCGCCGCCCCAGACGCTTCCCTCAACCATGGAGATCACCGGTTTTGGATATTTTTGGATCATGCGGGTTATCTGACGCAGCGGATCGTCATAGGAGAGCGGATCGCGACGTCCGGTCGGGAGTTCATGAATATCATGCCCGGCAGAAAACACTTTGGCCCCGCTCGGGGCGCGCAGAATGATGCAGCGAATGTCCGCACGATTGAGATCGCTCAGCGCCTGCATCAGATCGTCAATAAACACTTTACTCAGGGCATTGAGCTTGCGGGCGTAATTGAACTCAATAACCGCGACTTTCTGGATGATGACCACGTTGACGTATTGATAAGACATAATGTTCTCTTTAGTGAAAGTAATGATGCTGGATAAATTCGCTGATGTGCCGCAGACCGGTGCGCGGCGACAGATCGTTATTTTTGACGGCCTGTAGCGTCTGCTGGAAATAGCGGTCGAAATCAGTCCGCGCAAACAGCAGATGCAGGGCTTCTTCTTCAGCCTGCTGGTGTAACCAGTCCACCGCCTGCTGCTGGCGGACTTTTTCCAGTCGACCACTGGCGGTAAGGCACGTTTTAAAGTCGGTTATCGCCTGCCAGACCTCCTCAATACCGCGTTTTTCCAGCGCGCTACAGGTCAGAACCTGCGGCTGCCACTCGTCATATTTGCGGCGCAGAATATGTAGGGCGGATTCGTACATATGGCGGGCGATGGCCACGCTGGCATGGTTCTCGCCGTCGTCCTTGTTGATGACGACCAGATCCGCCATTTCCATCAGACCTTTCTTGATGCCCTGCAAATCATCACCACCGCCGGCGATTTGCAGTGAGATAAAGCAATCCACCATGCCTGCGACTTCGGTTTCTGACTGCCCAACGCCGACGGTTTCCACAATCACCACGTCAAAGCCAGCCGCTTCGCAAAGCAGCATTAATTCGCGGGCGCGCTGGCTGGCTCCGCCTAAATGACCGCTGGAAGGGACCGGGCGAATAAACGCAGACTCGGCGCGAGACAGCTCCGTCATGCGGGTTTTATCGCCAAGAATGCTGCCGCCGCTGACCGGACTGCTGGGATCGACGGCGATCACCGCCACCCGTAATCCGTGACGGATTAACAGCATGCCGAATGCTTCCAGAAAGGTGCTTTTGCCCGCGCCCGGCGTACCGGTTATCCCCAAACGCAGGGCGTTACCGGTGAACGGCATAATTGCGTCCAGCAACTGCGTACTCAGCGGCTGGTGGCGCGGGTGATTGCTTTCGACCAGCGTCATCGCCTGGGCGAGCGTAGCCCGTTCGCCAAGTCGCAAACGACGGACGGTATCCTCAAGCGTGGCGGCGTTAATCATGATGCTGACTGATACGGGTTAATACGTCGCGAACGCTGTCGAGCATTGGCGTGCCGGGGCCATAAATGGCGGCCACGCCATGCTCGTGCAGGAAAGCGTAATCCTGTGGCGGAATAACGCCTCCTGCTACCACGCAGATATCTTCACGCCCCCATTTTTTGAGCGCGGTAACCAGTTCCGGGATCAGCGTTTTATGACCCGCCGCCAGTGACGATGCGCCTATTACATGCACATCGTTTTCTACCGCCAGACGGGCGATCTCTTCTGGTGTGGAGAACATCGGACTGAGGTCAACATCGAAGCCGAGATCGGAGTAGGCGCTGGCGATCACTTTCGCGCCGCGATCGTGGCCATCCTGACCCATCTTGGCGATCAGAATGCGCGGTCGGCGACCATTTTCCGCGAGGAACTGTTCGGTTTGCGCAACGATGGCGTCGAACTCATCGGCGGATTTTTCGGACTGGTGATAGCTTTGCGCAATCACGCCGGTGACGCACTGGCTGGGAACCAGATAGCGGTCAAAAGCGCTTTCCAGCGCGTCGGAGATCTCACCAAGCGTGGCGCGAACGCGGGCGGCGTTAACGGCGGCGGCCAACAGGTTTTCATTATGCTGTGCGGCGTGGGTCAGCACGGATAACGCGGCGTTAACGGCATCATTGTCGCGGGTGGCGCGGATATGCTGCAACGAGGCAATTTGCTCGTTGCGTACCTTCACGTTGTCGATTTCCAGTACCGACGTTTCGTCTTCTTTATCCAGCTTGTATTTGTTCACGCCGACGATAACGCGTTTACCCTGGTCGATCAGCGACTGCTCGCGCGCGGAAGCTTCTTCGATCATCCGTTTAGGGAGCCCGGCTTCGATCGCTTTCGCCATGCCGCCTGCCTCATCAATTTGTTTGATGATCGTGCGCGCCTGCTTCACAATTTGATCGGTGAGCGATTCGACGTAATACGATCCGGCCAGCGGATCGACGGTGCGGCAGATCTCTGACTCTTCCTGAATGATGATCTGTGTATTACGCGCGATGCGGGCCGAGAAATCGGTGGGTAGCCCGAGCGCCTCATCAAAGGCGTTGGTATGCAGAGACTGGGTACCGCCAAGCGTAGCGCCGAGCGCTTCAATGGTCGTGCGGATCACGTTGTTGTAAGGATCCTGCTCGGTCAGACTCCAGCCGGAGGTCTGGCAATGGGTACGCAGAGCGAGAGATTTCGGGTTGTTTGCGCCAAAACCGCTGACTGCTTCACTCCACAAATAGCGAGCCGCGCGCAGCATGGCGACGTTCATAAACAGATCCATGCCGATGCCGAAGAAGAATGACAGGCGCGGCGCGAAGTCATCAATTTTCAGCCCGGCAGACAGCGCGGCTTTGATGTACTCAATGCCGTCAGCCAGCGTAAACGCCACCTGCTGGACGCAGTTCGCCCCGGCTTCCCCCATGTGATAACCGCTGATGCTGATGGTGTTAAAGCGCGGCATGTTGCCGGAACACCAGGCGATGATGTCGGCGATGATACGCATTGAAGGTTTTGGCGGGTAAATGTAGGTGTTGCGGCACAGGTACTCTTTCAGAATATCGTTCTGAATGGTTCCGGTGAGTTGCTCCGGCGTTACGCCTTGTTCTTCTGCAGCGACGATATAAAACGCCAGTACCGGCAGCACCGCGCCGTTCATGGTCATTGATACCGACATCTTATCCAGCGGAATCTGGTCGAACAGCACCTTCATATCTTCGACAGTATCGATCGCCACGCCCGCTTTGCCGACGTCACCTGCCACGCGCGGGTTGTCAGAGTCATAGCCGCGATGGGTGGCAAGGTCAAAGGCGACGGAAAGCCCTTTTTGCCCGGCGGCGAGATTGCGGCGGTAAAAGGCGTTGGACTCTTTGGCGGTAGAGAAACCGGCGTACTGGCGAATGGTCCACGGCTGCGCGGTATACATGGTGGCGCGCGGGCCACGCACGTAAGGCGGCAGACCGGGGAGGGTGCCCGTGACTTCCAGATTATCGAGGTCCGCTTCGGTGTACAGCGGTTTGATGGCAATCCCTTCCGCCGTCTGTCTTTCCAGCGACTCAACGGTTTTTTCCCGTCGACTGAGTTCTTTGTTGGCGAGTGTTTGCCACTCCTGCACGTTTGCCATTTTTTGCTCCGTATTACGCAATAAGTTGAATCTTTGCGAATACGGTGTGCTTTTTCATTTGGCTTGTCGCCAGCAAAAAATAGCCAACAGGACGTCGTTTTTTGCCGCGTGGCGTGTTTTATTTTGTGATGTATTTCAAAGACGTGGCGGGAATAGCATGAAAAGAGGGTAAAGGCTTGTAGGCCGGATAAGGCGTTACGCCGCCATCCGGCACTCTGGAGCAATAAACGGTTTAATCCTGACGCAACACCTTGTGCCCGTATTCCAGCAGCGCGTCGGTAACGTTGCGCATCATGCGGCTTTCCGGTGCAAAACGGTGCCAGTACAGCATCCGACGCTGGAACAGACCTGGCGTTAAGTCGATCAGCTCGCCGCTTTCCAGCTCTTTCTCAATCTGTAAGTGCGGGATCATGCAGCAGGTGGTGCCCTGACGGGCCAACTGGACGAAGGCTTCAGACGAGTTAACGATGTGGCACGGCACGCTGCCCGGCGGCAGGTCGAAGTTTTGTTGCAGGAACGCCTGGTGCATATCATCAAGATGGTCAAACGCTACCGCCGGGGCTTTCAGCAGGGCGGAGCGGGTGACGCCGTTAGGGAAATAACGTTCGGCGAAAGGTTTCGAGCCAACAAACAGGTAGTCCAGCGCGCCGAGTTTATCCACCAGACAGCTTGGCAGCGCCTGATGTTGGATACTCACCGCACCGACCACTTCACCACGACGCAGACGTTCCTGGGTGCGGGTTTCATCTTCAACCTGCAGATTCAGGCGAATCGGCGAATTAGCCAGTACCGGGGCCAGCGCCGGAAGTAACCAGGTTGCCAGGCTGTCGGCGTTCACCGCCAGAGAAAGCAGCAGCGGCGTCGAGCCGGTTTGTTCATCACCCAGCCACTCGTCTTCCAGCAGTTCAACCTGGCGCAGAAGTGCCAGAAGCTTTTGTCCTTGTTCGGTAGGGCGCGGGGGGACGGTACGCACCAGCAGCGGTTGTCCGAACATATTCTCAAGCTGTTTTATGCGCTGTGAAACCGCGGATTGCGTGATGCACAGCTTTTGCGCCGCGCGCTCAAATCCTCGTTCACGAATAACCGCATCCAGTGCTTGTAGTGTTCTGTAGTCCGGACGTTTCATTGCTTTGACGCACTCCTGAAATTTTTGCTTGTTCTGCACTATGACACAAATTTAGGTTGGGTAAAGACGAAATCCGCCGCTTGCGAGCGGGTGTGGGAACATTTTTCTGCACAATGTTCTATAATGCGCGTGAATTTTCCCACCATATTCACACCACAGGCGAAACGATCATGACGCAGGATGAACTGAAAAAAGCAGTAGGATGGGCGGCACTTCAGTATGTACAGCCCGGCACCATTGTGGGCGTAGGTACCGGTTCAACAGCCGCACACTTTATTGATGCGCTGGGCACAATGAAAGGTCAGATTGAAGGTGCGGTATCCAGTTCGGACGCTTCAACCGAAAAACTCAAAAGCCTTGGCATCCACGTGTTCGATCTTAACGAGGTGGACAGCCTTGGCGTATACGTTGACGGCGCGGATGAAATCAACGGCCACATGCAGATGATCAAGGGCGGCGGTGCAGCGTTGACCCGTGAAAAAATCATTGCTTCGGTGGCGAAGAAATTTATCTGCATCGCGGACGCGTCCAAAGAAGTCGATATTCTTGGTAACTTCCCGCTGCCGGTGGAAGTGATCCCAATGGCGCGCAGCGCAGTCGCGCGTCAACTGGTGAAGTTGGGCGGCCGTCCTGAATACCGTCAGGGCGTGGTGACGGACAACGGTAACGTGATCCTCGATGTGCACGGTCTGGAGATCCTTGACGCCGTGGCGCTGGAAAACGCCATCAATGCGATTCCGGGCGTAGTAACCGTAGGTCTGTTCGCCAACCGTGGTGCGGATGTGGCGCTGATTGGCACACCGGACGGCGTGAAAACTATCGTAAAATGATCTGATGGGAGCGTCTTCTCCCGTTAAAAAAATTTTGGCAGGGCAAATTTGGTGACTTGTGTCACGTTTATAATATTGTCCTGCCGATCCCTCCAAAGAAAAAGTTATCGCCAGTATATTCCTCTGACAATTCCCGCTGAATGACATTTCCTCAGCACGGCGACGCAAACGTTCATATTGCCGCAATATTATTTTTTGATATGTTGAAGAGGCGGATGAAAATCCCACACACAACACATCAGTTTGAACAAAAAAAGACAGGGTCGGGGAAATGGCAAAGGTATCACTGGAGAAAGAGAAGATTAAATTTCTGCTGGTAGAAGGCGTGCATCAAAAAGCACTCGAAAGCCTTCGTGCAGCAGGTTATACCAACATCGAGTTTCACAAAGGCGCTCTGGACACTGAACAACTGAAAGAGTCCATCCGTGATGCCCACTTCATTGGCCTGCGATCCCGTACCCATCTGACTGAAGATGTGATTGACGCCGCAGAGAAACTGGTCGCGATTGGCTGCTTCTGTATCGGCACCAATCAGGTTGATCTGTCTGCTGCGGCAAAGCGCGGGATCCCTGTGTTTAACGCGCCATTCTCTAACACGCGTTCTGTTGCCGAACTGGTGATTGGCGAACTACTGCTACTGCTACGCGGTGTACCCGAAGCGAACGCCAAAGCGCACCGCGGCGTGTGGAATAAACTGGCTACCGGCTCGTTTGAAGCGCGTGGCAAAAAACTGGGGATCATCGGCTACGGTCACATTGGTACTCAGCTAGGCATTCTGGCGGAATCGCTGGGGATGCACGTCTACTTCTATGATATTGAAAATAAACTACCGCTGGGCAACGCCACGCAGGTACAGCATCTTTCCGACCTGCTGAATATGAGCGATGTGGTTAGCCTCCACGTGCCGGAAAATGCCTCCACCAAAAATCTGATGGGTGCGCATGAGATTGCGCTGATGAAACCAGGTGCACTGCTGATCAACGCCGCACGCGGTACGGTTGTCGATATTCCTGCGCTGTGTGATGCGCTGGCAACGAAACATCTGGCGGGAGCGGCCATCGACGTCTTCCCAACGGAGCCAGCTTCTAACAGCGATCCTTTCACCTCGCCGCTGTGTGATTTTGATAACGTGATCCTGACGCCGCATATTGGTGGTTCCACGCTGGAAGCGCAGGAAAACATCGGCCTTGAAGTGGCGGGTAAACTGACCAAGTATTCCGACAACGGTTCTACGCTGTCTGCAGTTAACTTCCCGGAAGTGTCGCTGCCGCTGCACGGTGGTCGTCGTCTGATGCACATTCACGAAAACCGTCCAGGCGTACTGACGGCGCTGAACCAGATTTTTGCCGAGCAGGGCGTCAACATTGCCGCGCAGTATCTGCAGACTTCCGCACAGGTAGGTTACGTGGTTATTGATATTGAAGCGGATGAAGATGTGGCGGAGAAAGCGCTGCTGGCGATGAAAGCCCTTCCGGGAACCATTCGCGCCCGTCTGCTGTACTGATTTCCTTTACATGGGCAGGCAATTGACCTGCCCATCTTTCCTCTGATTTTCCTGCCTCAAATCTCTTCCTGTAACGCATACATTCTGTTTTCGAGCCTTGCCGCAATTGGCAACTAAAGGCAGCGTTGCGTGTTGTACAGCAGTAAAAGGAATTTACGATAGGGGCTCAGCATAGTGCTGAAACGGGAAAGCCCCTACCGGAGCAGGGGCTTTAAAAAGGAAAGGGACGATGATGAGATACGTCATCATGCTGCTGATCCTGTTAATCATCGCTTACCCAGCATATTAACAGAGAGTACGCAGGAGGGAGGTTAGCCTCCCTCACCCTTCACCGAGGAATTTAGGTCAAAAAAACGACGCTGTCAATCGCTAAAAAACGGCTACCATTGCCAAATTTTTGATGGCGTCACCACCGCAGGCAGCGGGATATCCCACTCTTCAACCGGCAACTTCTCGACTAACTGGCAGTCATGCGCGTAGCCCACAGGCTGGATCTTATGTTGCTGCCAGTTTTGTAGCGTACGGTCGTAAAATCCGCCGCCCATGCCCAGGCGTTGCCCGTATTCATCAAACGCCACTAACGGTGTAATCAGTACATCCAGCTTTGACAGCGGCAATACGTCACGTACATCAAGTCGTGGTTCCTGGATCTTTAAGCGATTGGTCACCAGGTCGCTGTGCGGATGATAGTGCAGGAACAGTAAATTACCGGGGCTGAAGGGATGAAGCACCGGAAGATAGACGCGCTTGCCCGCTCGCCACAGCTGTTCGATAAGCGGCTGGGTATCGAGTTCGCCATCGAACGAGAGAAACACCGCCACGGTATGCGCGAGTACAACTGGAGGAAAACTGAGCATTCGGGTCGCGGCCTGCTGACCGTACTGATGCTGCTGCTCAGAGGTAAGCGCACGTCGACGCTGACGAATCAGTTGACGAATTTCTTGCCGGGATAAAGGGAGTTCAGAAAGTAGTGTCATGGCTGTTGCCAGGTAGAAGGGAATCTCCGAGATGCCGCCGCAGGCTGTAACCCTTGAACCCTTGGTTCAAGGTGAATGCGTCGTCACAGTTTTAAGGCTTCTCGGACGGGCCGAGCATGCTCACCAACCATGGAGCGCCACATTCTTGTGGTATGAAATATCGGCTCAGGGGACTGGCCCGCTTGCAAACATCTCAGAGAAATTTTGTCTTCACGGTCACTCTACCACAGTAAACCGAAAAGTGTTATTCAAAGTTTTGGCCCGTTTTTTCGGTTATGCGACCCTGATCAAGCAACGCCTGTTCGATGGTCTGTTGTAGCATCCGAATACGTTGTTCCATGCTCGCCGCGTACTCACGCGTCTTCGCTTTTTCCTGAGTTAATTCATAGCTGATGTTCAATGCGGCGATGAAAACCAACTGCTCAGTATTTGTGACTCTAGTGCGAACTTTCAGATCTTGCAATCGCTGATTGAGATCGTCCGCAGCCTGATTCAACGCATCCCTTTGTTCAGGCGGGCAATTCACTCGCAGTGAACGGCCAAATATTTGGATATCGACGGGTTGTGCAGACATGCCACCTTCCTGCTGATTGACTGCGCTGCCTTCGTCTCCAGACCTTGGGTCCGCGAAGGGGCGACACTATAGCTACCCTGGTATCAAGATACAAGCCCTTTTCTGGTTCACCAGGGTCCAAAGTGGTAGCATACCATGAATATTCCTCCCTTTGATGACGAATGCTTATGTCTATACAGAACGAAATGCCTGGCTACAACGACGTTAGCCAGTTTTTGAACCAACAAGGGGCTGGATTAACCCCGGCCGAAATGCACGGCTTAATCAGCGGAATGATTTGTGGCGGCAACAACGACAGCTCATGGCAGCCGCTGCTGCACGACCTGACGAACGAAGGTCTGGCCTTCGGTCACGAGCTGGCTCAGGCGCTGCTGAAAATGCACTCTGCCACCAGCGATGCGCTGGAAGATGATGGTTTCCTTTTTCAGCTTTATCTGCCTGAAGGCGATGACGTTAGCGTGTTCGATCGCGCCGATGCGCTGGCTGGTTGGGTAAACCACTTTTTGCTGGGCCTCGGTGTGACACAACCGAAGCTCGACAAAGTGACCGGCGAAACCGGGGAAGCGATTGACGACCTGCGTAATATCGCTCAGTTGGGATATGACGAAGACGAAGATCAGGAAGAGTTGGAAATGTCGCTCGAAGAGATCATCGAATACGTGCGTGTAGCCGCCTTGCTGTGTCATGACACGTTTACGCGTCAGCAGCCGACTGCGCCTGAAGTCCGTAAACCGACTCTGCATTAAGAACAAAACGCCAAGGAGAGTGTGATGAGCGAAATATCTCAGCAAGAATTCCAGCGCCGCCGCCAGGCTTTACTGGCACAAATGCAGCCCGGCAGCGCCGCGCTGATTTTTGCCGCGCCTGAAGCGACGCGCAGCGCGGACAGTGAATACCCGTACCGCCAAAGCAGTGATTTCTGGTACTTCACCGGTTTTAACGAACCTGAAGCCGTGCTGGTGCTGATTAAAAGCGATGACACTCATAACCATAGCGTTTTGTTCAATCGGGTTCGCGATCTGACGGCGGAGATCTGGTTTGGCCGTCGTCTTGGTCAGGATGCCGCACCGGCAAAACTCGGCGTTGACCGGGCGCTGGCCTTCAGCGAAATTAACCAACAGCTGCACCTGTTGCTCAATGGCCTGGACGCGGTGTATCACGCACAGGGCGAATATGCCTGGGCTGACGAGATTGTGTGCACGGCGCTGGATAAACTGCGTAAAGGTTCCAGGCAAAATTTGCGCGCGCCTGCCGCGATCATCGACTGGCGTCCAATGGTGCATGAAATGCGCCTGTTCAAATCAGCGGAAGAAATTGCGCTCATGCGCCGTGCCGGAGAGATCACCGCGCTGGCGCATACCCGGGCGATGGAAAAATGCCGTCCGGGAATGTTTGAATACCAGTTAGAAGGGGAGATTCACCACGAGTTTACCCGCCATGGTGCGCGTTATCCGTCCTATAACACGATTGTCGGCAGCGGCGAAAACGGCTGTATCCTGCATTACACCGAAAATGAAAGTGAAATGCGCGATGGCGATCTGGTGCTGATTGACGCCGGGTGTGAATACAAAGGCTATGCGGGCGACATTACGCGTACCTTTCCGGTAAATGGCAAATTTACCCCTGCACAGCGTGAAATCTACGACATCGTACTGGAATCCTTAGAGACCAGCCTGCGCCTGTATCGTCCCGGGACATCCATCCAGGAAGTCACCAGCGAAGTGGTGCGTATCATGATTACCGGCCTGGTGAGGCTTGGCATTCTGCACGGCGAGGTCGATCAACTGATTACCGAAAATGCACACCGACCTTTCTTCATGCACGGGCTTAGTCACTGGCTGGGTCTGGATGTACACGACGTCGGCGTTTATGGTCAGGACCGCTCGCGTATTCTCGAGCCGGGAATGGTGCTTACCGTTGAACCGGGACTGTATATCGCGCCGGACGCCGACGTACCGGCTGCCTATCGTGGTATCGGCATTCGTATTGAAGATGACATCCTTATCACGGAAGACGGCAATGAAAACCTGACCGCCAGCGTGGTGAAGAAAGCGGATGACATTGAAGCCCTGATGGCTGCGGCGCGACTGCAATGAGCGTGATTATCGTTGGTGGTGGTATGGTTGGCGCGACGCTGGCGCTGGCCATTTCAGAGCTTAGCCATGGGACGCTGCCAGTTCATCTGATAGAAGCAAGCGCGCCTGACTCTGATCGCCATCCGGGGTTTGATGCCCGGGCGATCGCGCTGGCGGCAGGGACCTGCCAACAGCTGGCGCGAATTGGCATATGGCAGGCGATTGCCGATTGCGCAACGGCGATCAAAACCGTTCACGTCAGCGATCGCGGCCATGCCGGATTTGTAACGCTGGATGCGCAGGAATACCGTATTCCTGCGCTGGGGCAAGTTGTAGAGCTGCACGATGTCGGGCTACGTCTGTTTGCGCTACTGCGTAAAGCGCCGGGCGTCACGCTGCACTGCCCCGACCGCGTAGCCAGCGTGTCACGCACGCAGGAGCGCGTGGAAGTTACGCTGGAAAATGGCGAAATGATTGATGGCCGCCTGCTGGTGGCCGCCGACGGTACGCGCTCCGCACTGGCTACCGCCTGCGGCGTTGACTGGCAGCAACAGCCCTATGAGCAACTGGCGGTAATTGCCAACGTCACAACCTCTGTGCCGCACGACGGTCGAGCGTTTGAACGTTTCACGCAATATGGCCCGCTGGCAATGCTGCCCATGTCTGATGGTCGCTGCTCGCTGGTGTGGTGCCATCCGCTGGAACGGCGCGATGAGATTCTGGCCTGGTCCGACGAACGGTTTTGCCGTGAACTGCAAACCGCGTTTGGCTGGCGACTGGGACGTATTACCCAGGCCGGTAAACGCAACGCCTATCCGCTTTCGTTAACCTCGGCGCAAAAAGCGATTACCCATCGAACCGTGCTGGTAGGGAACGCCGCCCAGACGCTGCACCCCATTGCCGGACAAGGTTTCAACCTTGGTCTGCGTGATGTGATGAGCCTGGCTGAAACGTTGACCCAGGCGCAGAACAGCGGGGAAGATGTCGGTGATTATGCGGTGCTGGCACGCTATCAGCATCGCCGCGAACGCGATCGCGAAACGACGATTGGCGTGACTAATAATTTGGTGTATCTGTTTGCCAATCGCTGGGCCCCGCTGGTTGTTGGACGAAATGTCGGGCTGATGGCGATGGAATTATTTACCCCTGCGCGCGATGCGCTGGCGGAGCGAACCCTCGGTTGGGTTGCGCGATAAATATGACCTGTAGGCCGGATAAGGCAAAGCCGCCATCCGGCAAGGGTCTCCGCAAAAATGCCTGATGGCGCTGCGCTTATCAGGCCTACGGATCACAGGTTTTGAGGTATAAACAGTGCAAAGTGTTGATGTAGCAATTGTGGGTGGCGGCATGGTGGGACTGGCGGTTGC
Organism: Citrobacter sp. wls716; assembly: GCF_005280975.1. Classification (NCBI taxonomy): domain Bacteria; kingdom Pseudomonadati; phylum Pseudomonadota; class Gammaproteobacteria; order Enterobacterales; family Enterobacteriaceae; genus Citrobacter; species Citrobacter sp. wls716. Next base: position 352,015 of record NZ_SZWX01000031.1, on the reverse strand, counting down.
CTGCGGCTTGCAGGGCAGCGGGTTGCGCGTTGCGGTGTTGGAACAACATGTCCCGCAGCCGTTGGCGGCGGATGCTCCTCCTCAGCTTCGTGTTTCGGCCATTAATGCCGCCAGCGAAAAACTGCTGACCCGTCTTGGCGTCTGGTCCGATATTGTAGCCCGTCGCGCTTGCTGCTACCACGGCATGGAAGTCTGGGACAAAGACAGCTTTGGACGTATTGCGTTTGATGACCAGAGCATGGGCTACAGCCATTTGGGGCACATTGTCGAAAACTCAGAGATTCATTATGCGCTGTGGCAAAAGGCGCAGCGTTCAGCGGATATTACGCTGCTGGCACCCGCTGAATTACAGCAGGTGGCCTGGGGTGAGAACGAGGCATTTTTGACCCTGAAAGATGGCGCAATGCTGACGGCACGCCTGGTCGTCGGTGCCGATGGCGCTAACTCCTGGCTGCGCAACAAAGCGGATATTCCGCTCACCTTCTGGGATTATCGTCATCATGCGCTGGTGGCGACAATCCGTACGCAGGAAGCCCACGGTGCGGTTGCGCGTCAGGCGTTTCATGGTGAGGGTATCCTGGCATTCCTGCCGCTCAGCGATCCACACCTGTGTTCTATCGTCTGGTCGCTCTCGCCGCAGGAAGCAGAACGTATGCAGCAGGTAAGCGTAGACGAATTCAATCAGGCGCTGAATATCGCTTTTGATAATCGCCTGGGGCTGTGCAGCCTTGAGAGCGAACGCCAGACGTTTCCGCTGACTGGACGCTATGCCCGCCAGTTTGCCGCCCATCGTATGGCCCTGGTGGGTGATGCGGCGCATACCATCCATCCGCTGGCGGGTCAGGGGGTAAACCTTGGCTTCATGGATGCGGCAGAGCTGATCGACGAGCTTAAGCGGCTACAGCGTCAGGGCAAAGATATTGGTCAGTACCTCTATCTGCGCCGTTATGAACGTAGCCGTAAGCACAGCGCAGCGCTGATGTTGGCGGGGATGCAGGGTTTCCGTGAGCTGTTTGCAGGCGAGAATCCGGCGAAAAAACTGCTGCGTGATATTGGTCTGAAACTGGCCGATACCCTGCCAGGCGTAAAACCGCAACTCATCCGCCAGGCGATGGGACTGAACGATCTTCCTGAGTGGCTACGCTAGTGTCCGTAAGGACAATCTTAAGAGTTTGAAACCCGTCACACTTTCCTCTCCCGGCCTGCGCGCCGGGATGGTTCTCTCATTTGAAATAATCTAATTCCACGCCTTTTTTCGCATTAGTTTTTTTAATATTACGTTTTTTTCATAACGCCATTTTTGACATTTTTTCCACATTTAATGTGGATTGGTGCTGTAAGTTTGCGCTTATCTTTGTTTGTTATTCTGGTTTCTTACTATATACATGGAGTTTTATTCTGTTGTCGATCTAGCTGTTTTTCGCCATAAGCTAATGTGATGGTTAATTTTGACTTATGGTTTAGCGTCTGTTTCGGTGGTAAGTTCAGGACAAAGAGAACGTTTGCGTCGTAGCCCCTGGAGCGGCTGCGGTGCTGGGTTTCGTGGCGAAAATTTCACCGCGAAAGAGTTGGTAGCCCCGCTTATTCAACGAGGAAAAGATGGCTCAACAGACTCCTTTGTACGAACAACACACGCTATGTGGCGCGCGCATGGTCGATTTCCATGGCTGGATGATGCCACTGCATTACGGTTCTCAGCTCGATGAACACCATGCTGTTCGCACCGATGCCGGAATGTTTGATGTGTCGCATATGACCATCGTCGACCTGCGCGGTAGCCGCACCCGGGAGTTCTTGCGTTATCTGCTGGCAAACGACGTCGCGAAGCTAACGAAGACAGGCAAAGCCCTCTACTCCGGTATGCTCAACGCGTCGGGCGGCGTGATAGATGACCTGATTGTCTACTACTTCACTGAAGACTTCTTCCGCCTCGTTGTAAACTCCGCCACCCGCGAAAAAGACCTCTCCTGGATTACCCAACACGCTGAACCATACGCTATCGACATCACCGTTCGTGACGACCTGTCGCTGATCGCGGTACAGGGACCAAACGCGCAGGCAAAAGCAGCCACCCTGTTTACTGACGAGCAACGCCATGCAGTTGAAGGTATGAAACCTTTCTTCGGCGTTCAGGCGGGTGACTTGTTTATCGCAACCACTGGTTATACCGGCGAAGCGGGATATGAAATTGCCATGCCGAATGAAAAGGCCGCGGATTTCTGGCGTGCGCTGGTCGAAGCCGGTGTTCAGCCTTGCGGTCTGGGCGCGCGTGATACGCTGCGTTTAGAAGCTGGTATGAACCTGTACGGTCAGGAGATGGACGAAGGCATTTCTCCGCTGGCGGCCAACATGGGCTGGACCATCGCGTGGGAACCGGTCGATCGCGACTTTATCGGTCGGGATGCGCTGGAAATGCAGCGTGAAAAAGGCCACGAACAGCTGGTTGGGCTGGTGATGACCGAGAAAGGTGTGCTGCGTAATGAGCTGCCGGTGCGTTTCACCGATGCTTCCGGCAACCAGCAGGAAGGCATTATCACCAGCGGGACATTCTCCCCAACCCTGGGTTACAGCATCGCGCTGGCTCGTGTCCCTGCGGGTATCGGCGACACGGCGATTGTGCAAATTCGTAACCGCGAAATGCCGGTAAAAGTGACTAAACCTGTTTTTGTGCGTAACGGCAAAGCCGTCGCGTAATTCATCCTTTTTTGGAGATTGATTGATGAGCAACGTACCTGCAGAACTGAAATACAGCAAAGAACATGAATGGCTGCGCAAAGAAGCTGACGGTTCTTACACCGTTGGTATCACCGAACACGCTCAGGAGCTGTTAGGTGACATGGTTTTCGTTGACCTGCCCGAAGTTGGCTCAACCGTCAGCGCGGGCGATGATTGTGCCGTTGCGGAGTCCGTAAAAGCGGCATCCGATATCTATGCGCCAGTAGGTGGTGAGATTGTGGCGGTTAACGACGCGCTCAGCGACTCCCCGGAACTGGTCAACAGCGAGCCATATGCGGGTGGCTGGATTTTCAAAATCAAAGCCAGCGATGAAAGCGAAATTGAATCGCTGCTGGATGCGACCGCATATGAAGCATTGTTAGAAGACGAGTAAATACGCTTCATCCTTCACGTTGCAGGTGTGTTGGCTTCCTCGCTTACCCCAGTCACTTACTTATGTAAGCTCCTGGGGATGTGCTGCGTCGCCGCCGTCCTGCAACGCGAATTATTTTGCGTATTCAGGTAAGTAGAGACACCTACGATTCACTGCACGTTTCAGGAACCATCGCCCATGACACAGACGTTAAGCCAGCTTGAAAACAGCGGCGCTTTCATTGAACGCCACATCGGACCGGACGCAGCGCAGCAGCAAGAGATGCTGAATGCGGTTGGCGCCGAGTCGTTAAACGCGCTGATCGGCCAGATTGTGCCGAAAGACATTCAGCTCGCAACCCCGCCGCAGGTTGGCGAGGCGGCGACCGAATACGCTGCGCTGGCTGAATTAAAAGCCATCGCCGGGCGTAACAAGCGCTTCACGTCCTACATTGGCATGGGCTACACCGCCGTGCAGTTGCCACCGGTTATCCTGCGTAACATGCTGGAAAACCCAGGTTGGTACACCGCATACACGCCGTATCAGCCGGAAGTCTCTCAGGGACGTCTGGAAGCACTGCTGAACTTCCAGCAGGTGACGCTGGATCTGACCGGTCTGGATATGGCCTCCGCCTCTCTGCTGGATGAAGCCACTGCGGCGGCTGAAGCCATGGCGATGGCCAAACGCGTCAGTAAACTGAAAAATGCCAACCGTTTCTTTGTGGCGGCTGATGTTCATCCACAAACGCTGGACGTTGTACGCACCCGTGCAGAAACCTTTGGCTTTGACGTCATAGTTGATGACGCGGCGAAAGCGCTGGATCACCAGGATGTGTTTGGCGTGCTGCTGCAACAGGTTGGCACCACCGGTGAAGTGCACGACTACAGCGCACTGATTGCTGAGCTGAAATCCCGTAAAGTTGTGGTCAGCGTCGCTGCCGACTTTATGGCGTTGGTACTGTTGACTGCACCGGGCAAACAGGGTGCGGATATCGTTTTCGGCTCTGCACAACGCTTCGGCGTACCGATGGGTTACGGTGGTCCACACGCGGCATTCTTCGCCGCTAAAGACGAATTCAAACGCTCCATGCCAGGCCGTATTATCGGCGTCTCCAAAGATGCGGCGGGCAATACCGCACTGCGCATGGCGATGCAGACTCGTGAGCAGCATATCCGCCGCGAGAAAGCGAACTCCAACATTTGTACCTCGCAGGTCCTGCTGGCCAACATCGCCAGTCTGTATGCTGTTTATCATGGTCCGGTTGGCCTGAAACGCATTGCTAATCGCATCCACCGCCTGACTGATATCCTGGCAGCCGGTCTGCAACAGAAAGGGCTGAAGCTGCGTCACGCGCACTACTTCGACACTCTGTGTGTTGAAGTGGCCGACAAAGCGGCGGTGCTGGCGCGTGCCGAAGCGGCAGAAATCAACCTGCGTAGCGATATCCATAACGCGGTAGGTATTACGCTCGATGAAACCACCACCCGTGAAAACGTGGTGCAGTTGTTCAATGTTCTGCTGGGTGACAGTCACGCTCTGAACATCGATACGCTGGATAAAGACGTGGCGCTCGACAGCCGTTCTATTCAGGAAAGCATGCTGCGTGACGATGCGATCCTCAGCCATCCGGTGTTCAACCGCTACCACAGCGAAACCGAGATGATGCGCTACATGCACTCACTGGAGCGTAAAGATCTGGCGCTGAATCAGGCAATGATCCCGCTGGGTTCCTGCACCATGAAACTCAACGCCGCTGCCGAGATGATCCCTATCACCTGGCCTGAATTCGCTGAGCTGCATCCGTTCTGCCCGCCAGAGCAGGCTGAAGGTTATCACCAGATGATCGGCCAGCTTTCCGAGTGGCTGGTAAAACTGACCGGTTATGATGCCGTCTGCATGCAGCCGAACTCCGGCGCGCAGGGCGAGTATGCGGGTCTGCTGGCGATTCGTCATTATCACGAAAGCCGTAACGAAGGTCATCGCGATATCTGCCTGATCCCGGCCTCTGCCCACGGTACTAACCCGGCATCTGCACAGATGGCGGGTATGCAGGTCATGGTTGTCGCCTGTGATAAGAACGGCAACATCGACCTGGACGATCTGCGAGCAAAAGCAGAACAACATGCCGACAACCTTTCTTGCATCATGGTGACCTACCCATCCACCCACGGCGTTTATGAAGAAACGATCCGTGAAGTGTGCGACGTTGTGCACCAGTTCGGCGGCCAGGTTTACCTTGATGGCGCGAACATGAACGCTCAGGTTGGGATCACCACGCCGGGCTTTATTGGCGCAGATGTCTCGCACCTCAACCTGCATAAAACATTCTGCATTCCGCACGGCGGCGGCGGCCCAGGTATGGGACCGATCGGCGTTAAATCGCATCTGGCGCCGTTTGTACCGGGCCACAGCGTAGTGCAGATTGAAGGAATGCTGACCCGTCAGGGCGCAGTTTCTGCGGCGCCGTTCGGTAGCGCATCCATTCTGCCAATCAGTTGGATGTACATCCGTATGATGGGCGCAGAAGGTCTGAAGCAGGCAAGCCAGGTGGCGATCCTTAACGCTAACTACATTGCCAGCCGTCTGAAAGATGCTTATCCGGTACTGTATACCGGTCGCGATGGTCGCGTGGCGCATGAATGTATTCTCGACATTCGCCCACTGAAAGAAGAGACCGGCATCAGCGAACTGGATATTGCCAAGCGCCTAATCGATTACGGTTTCCATGCACCGACTATGTCATTCCCGGTCGCGGGTACCCTGATGGTTGAACCGACAGAATCTGAAAGCAAAGTGGAACTGGATCGCTTTATCAATGCGATGCTGGCAATCCGCGCTGAGATCGATCGCGTGAAAGCCGGTGAATGGTCACTGGAAGATAACCCACTGGTTAACTCACCGCACACGCAAAACGAGCTGGTAGCGGAGTGGAATCACGGTTATAGCCGCGAAATCGCCGTCTTCCCGGTGGGTGTGGCGAACAAATACTGGCCAACCGTGAAACGCCTTGATGACGTTTACGGTGACCGTAACCTGTTCTGCTCCTGCGTACCGATGAGCGAATATCAGTAATCTGCTGATTCGACTATCTTTTAAAGGCGCTTCGGCGCCTTTATTTTTTGGGAGAAACGTTATGGCTATAGCATTGGTGACGGGCGGCAGTCGTGGCATTGGCCGAGCAACCGCATTGCAACTGGCGCAAGAGGGCTACATGGTCGCGGTGAACTTTCATCACAATATTCGTGCGGCAACGGAGGTGGTGAACAGCATCGCCGCTGCTGGCGGGAAGGCGTTTGCTTTACGGGCGGATATCAGCGATGAAAGCCAGGTTGTAGCAATGTTTGAGTCTATTGACCGTGAAGGCGAGCCGCTGACTGCCCTGGTGAATAATGTCGGGATCTTGTTTGAGCAAAGCTCGGTCGAAAACTTAACCGCTGAACGCATTAATCGCGTCATGGCGACCAATGTTACCGGCTATTTTCTGTGCTGTCGGGAAGCGGTAAAGCGAATGTCGTTTAAGCATGGTGGTCAGGGCGGGGCGATTGTGAATGTCTCTTCAGCGGCCTCACGGCTTGGCGCCCCTTTCGAGTATGTTGATTACGCGGCCTCGAAAGGCGCGGTGGACACGCTTACCACCGGTCTGGCGCTGGAGGTTGCGGCGCAGGGCATCCGCGTGAACGGTGTGCGACCGGGTCTTATCTACACTGAAATGCATGCGTCAGGCGGCGAGCCGGGAAGGGTCGATCGCGTGAAATCTATGTTGCCTATGCAGCGTGGCGGGCAGCCGGAAGAAGTCGCGCAGGCGATTACCTGGCTACTGAGCGAGAAGGCATCTTACGTAACGGGCAGTTTTCTGGAACTGGCGGGCGGGAAGTAGGGACTTGATTGCCGGATGGCGCAGCGCCATCCGGCAAAAAATCACAAATTCTCGCCGTTGCTGGCAATCACCGTTTTATACCACTCAAAACTCTTCTTGCGCGAACGCGACATATCGCCGGTGCCGTCGTCGTGTTTATTCACATAGATAAAGCCATACCGTTTGCTGTACTGGCCGGTGGTGAATGACACGCAGTCGATGCAGCCCCACGGCGTGTAGCCCATCAGGTCTACGCCATCATACGTTACTGCTTTCATCATTTCTTCGACGTGAGCGCGCAGATAGTCGATGCGATAGTCGTCGTTGATGCTGCCGTCTTCTTCTACTTTGTCATAAGCGCCAAACCCGTTTTCAACGATAAACAGCGGCTTCTGGTAGCGTTCATACAGCTCACATAAGGCATAGCGCAGACCGACGGGGTCAATCTGCCAGCCCCAGTCGGATGCTTTGACGTGCGGGTTCGGTACGCTACCCTCAAAGCCGGAAATCGCATCACCGCTGCCACCTTCCGCTTTAACGGCGTTGGTCATGTAGTAGCTGAAACCGAGATAGTCACAGGTGCCTTCGCGCAGGATTTGCTCGTCGCCGTCTTCCATCCTGATGTTAAATTCACGGCGTTCCCATTCGTTTAGCACATAAGACGGGTAGTAACCGCGCAGTTGAACATCGGTGAAAACGTAACGCTCACGCATCGATTCCTGCGCGAACATCACATCTTCAGGCTTACAGGAGAACGGGTACAGCGGGACCATCGCCAGCATGCAGCCGACTTTCATTTCCGGGTTGATGCGACGTGCGGCTTTTACTGCCAGAGCGCTGGCCACGAACTGGTGGTGCAGCACCTGGTACATGGTCTCTTCCGGGTTTTTATACTCGGTATACACCACGCCGGAGCAGCAATAACCAAACAGCGGCGCGCGCCAGTTACGCTGGTTGTTGATTTCATTGAAGGTCATCCAGTATTTGACCTTGTGCTTGTAGCGCTCAAAAACGACTTCAGCAAAACGGACAAAGAAATCGACGACTTTACGATTGGTCCAGCTACCGTACTGTTGAACCAAATGCAGTGGCATTTCGAAGTGGGAAAGGGTGATGACCGGTTCAATGTTGTACTTCAGCAGTTCATCAAACATGTCGTCGTAGAATTTTAAGCCTTCTTCATTTGGCTGGGTTTCGTCCCCTTTCGGGAAGATGCGGGTCCAGGCAATTGACGTACGGAAGCATTTGAAGCCCATCTCGGCAAACAGCTTAATGTCTTCTTCATAATGACCGTAAAAATCGACAGCTTCGTGGTTGGGATAGTATTTACCCGGTACGACATCCTGAGTAATTTCTCGCGGAACGCCGTGTGCCCCACCGGTCAGGACGTCGCAAATGCTGGGGCCTTTGCCACCTTTGTTCCAGCCGCCTTCAACCTGATGCGCCGCCACCGCGCCGCCCCATAAAAAATCGTTTGGTAAGGTAAGTTTTTTCATCTGCGCTCAGTCTCAAATTAATACAATCTGATTTTGAGTCTAACAAAGGAAAGATAAATGTCACGATATAACAAAATAGCGTAAATGTGATTTGTTACATCAAAAAAACAGATTGTTTTTTTACGCTATTCTTTTCGCCAGCTTGCGACCGAGTGATTCCAGAATATAAATAACGGGGATCTGCGTGGTTATATCGTATACCCCGGCAATACGTGTTTGTGGAACATGCCAGGAGAGATTAAAGTCGGCGAGTTTCGCCAGGCGAGAGTGTTCATGGCTGGTGACAGACAGAACCTTACAGTTGTGCAGACTGAACTGGCTGGCAAAGCGCAGGATCTCTTCTGTTTCACCAGAAACGGAAAGCACGATCGCCAGCGCGTTTCTGGCCATGTCGTTAGTTACCGGGAAATAAGGATCGTCAATGTGATTACTGAATTTACCGACGTTTGAGAAAAAACGTGCGCCATATTTTGCCAGCGCTCCAGACGTTCCCGCTCCGACGAATATAATACGCTCGGAAGATAATATAATATCAACAGCCTGATCGAGCAGTTTATCGAACTCGTCGTTATTGACGCCTTTAAAGAAGCTGATAATTTCGCTGGCACCGAAATTAGCCTGTTGCGGTTCATTCTGCTCTAAATATAATTTGAAGCGTAAGCGAAATTCTGAGTAACCCTCACACTTAAGCTTGCGGCAAAAGCGCAGTACGGTGGTGGTGGAAACGCCCACGGCATCAGCCAGTTCGCGAATGGTCATGTACATGACTTTGTCACGGTTTTTGATGACATAGTTGTAGACCAGCATCTCAAGATTGTTGAGACTGGCGATGGCAGCGTGGGAGAACATACTCACAATGGCAAAACTCACTCATCAGACTTTATCTACAGGGAATAATAACATGCAGCCAAATGACATCACTTTTTTTCAGCGTTTCCAGGATGACATTCTGGCCGGACGCAAAACCATCACCATTCGTGACGAGTCCGAATCACACTTTAAAGCCGGGGACATTCTACGGGTTGGACGCTTTGAAGATGAGGGCTACTTCTGCACGATTGAAGTTGTCGGCACCTCAACGGTTACGCTGGATAGGCTAACGGAAAAACATGCCCAGCAGGAAAACATGGCGCTCGATGAGCTTAAACAGGTGATCGCCGAGATTTACCCGGATCAAACGCAATTTTATGTGATTGATTTTAAATGCCTTTAACTTTACAGGTACAGCTGTTAGCTGAAATATAAAATGCAATTATATGATTTTTATTAATTATTTATTATTTGATAAATATTTTAGCTAACATGTGTTCACTGGAACCATTCTCAGTTACGCTAGAGGCGCAATAACGAAAGTGTTCGTTTCTGGGGAGTAACTTATGGTTCAGAAGCCATTAATCGCGCAGGGATATTCGCTGGCAGAGGAAATAGCCAATAGCATCAGTCACGGTATCGGGCTGGTGTTTGGGATTGTCGGACTGGTGCTGTTACTGGTTCAGGCAGTGGATACCAACGCCAGCGCCATGGCTATTACCAGCTATAGCCTGTACGGCGGCAGCATGATCCTGCTGTTCCTTGCCTCAACCTTGTATCATGCGATCCCCCATCAGAGAGCGAAAGTCTGGCTGAAAAAATTCGACCACTGCGCGATTTATCTGCTGATTGCCGGGACCTACACGCCATTTCTGCTGGTGGGGCTGGATTCGCCGCTGGCACGCGGACTGATGATTGTTATCTGGAGCCTGGCGCTAATCGGTATTTTATTCAAACTGACTATTGCGCACCGCTTTAAGGTTCTGTCGCTGGTGACCTACCTGACAATGGGCTGGCTATCGCTGATAGTGGTGTATCAACTGGCGGTTAAGCTGTCGGCGGGTGGTGTGACGTTGCTGGCCGTTGGCGGCGTCGTGTATTCGCTGGGCGTTATTTTCTACGTCTGTAAGCGCATTCCTTACAACCACGCGATCTGGCATGGCTTTGTGCTGGGCGGCAGCGTTTGCCACTTCCTGGCAATCTATCTGTACGTTGGTCAGGCTTAACCCTTGATGCCGGATGGCGGCTAACGCCTTATCCGGCCTACAAAATGTGCCTGTAGGCCGGATAAGCGTGCGCTATCCGGCGTTAATCTTTTACTCTTCCAGCGAATACGGCAGCGGTACGATATGCAGCGTTTTTGCATCGTCGCGAACGCGGAACACGCTGTCGGCTTCCATGTCGTTATTCATCACAACCTGCACCAGCACTTGTCCATCAGCCAGCTGTACCGCGGCGAGTACGGTGCCGGTACGACGCCAGTTCTCGCCCATTTTCAGCTCAAGGTCTTCACCCGCTTCCGGCACCCGACTGGCCGCACCTGCCAGAGTCCACATGGCGCGTTTATTGGCGCCGCGGAATTTTGCACGGGCAACCATTTCCTGACCGGTATAGCAGCCTTTTTTAAAGCTGATACCGCCCAATGCCTGCAGATTGGTGGCCTGCGGAATAAACTGTGCGCTGTTGGCAGTATCAATAACCGGAATACCCGCTTCGATATCCAGCGCCAGCCACTGTTGGCTGTTATTCAATTCTGCTTCGCCACGCAGTTTCTCCGCAATCATCTCAGCTGTTGCGACATCAACGATCAGCAGGAAGCGTTCAGATGGATGCTCGAACCACAGCAGGGTGGAAGCGCCGTGGGTAACGACCTGCTTATCGCTGGTTGGCAGTTCGTTAAAGAGATTGGCTAGCGCCGCGCGCGCCTGGAAGCCCGCTACGCCCAGCAGGACGCGCTCGTCATCCGGGGCAATCACGACCTTCGAGAAGACGGCGTATTTTTTCAGTTCGGTCAATTGGGCATCACGCAGGCTACGGCGTTCAAGCCAGGCAAAACCATCAGCCTGACGGAAGAGACGCAGGTTGCTCCACATTTTACCTTTGGCATCGCAGTGAGCTGCCAGCAGGTGTTGCTGTTCGGTCATCTGGCTGACATCAGCGGTGACCTGGCCCTGGATGTACTTTTCACTGTCGACGCCGGTAATGGTGGCGAGAGCCCAGTCGTCGAGCGTCATTAGCGTCAGAGGCAAACGTGCCGACGCACACGGCTGGCGAGGAGGAAACGATGTAAAAGCCATAATAATGTCCTGATTTGCTTAACGCGATAATAATGACTAATGGTAAAAGAGCTATAGGCTATTGCAAGCGGTTTAAACATCCTGTTTGTGCCTTATATTAAGCTTTGCGAGGAGACATCCAAAAAAGTGAACCCTTTGACTTAATGTGGTTTTATTTAGCGATCGCGCTTCCGTTTACTGATATTCCCGTAAAAGAGCGTGAAAAACACGTTACAATAGCCGGATACTTCGTTTTCGCGAGACAGGGAAAAGAACATGGATATTAACAACAAAGCACGTATTCATTGGGCATGCCGCCGCGGTATGCGTGAACTGGACATCTCTATCATGCCGTTTTTCGAACATGAGTATGACAACTTAAGTGACGAAGAAAAACGCATCTTTATCCGTCTGCTGGAATGTGATGATCCAGACTTATTTAACTGGTTGATGAATCATGGGAAACCGGCTGATGAGCAGTTGGAGCAGATGGTGCGACTCATCCAGACACGGAATCGGGAACGTGGTCCAGTGGCAATCTGATTTACGCGTTTCATGGCGCGCACAGTGGCTCTCTCTGCTCATTCATGGGCTGGTTGCGGTATTCATTTTATTGATGCCCTGGCCATTGAGCTACACCCCATTATGGTTGGTGCTGCTCTCTCTGGTGGTGTTTGATAGCGTACGCAGTCAGCGTCGCATTAACGCTTGTCAGGGAGAAATTAGACTGTTAATGGACGGTCGCCTGCGCTGGCAGGGGCAAGAGTGGTCTATCGTTTGTGCACCCTGGATGATTAAAACGGGCATGATGCTGCGTTTGCGTTCAGATGCGGGAAAACGTCAGCATTTGTGGCTGGCAGCGGACAGCATGGATGACGCTGAGTGGCGGGATTTGCGGCGGTTAATGCTGCAACAGGTAAAGCAGGGTTAACGCCGGCGAATGACTGATGGCGAGCAGCTACGGTTTAGCGCGCTATGTAAGCCGGAGAAGGCATTCACGCCGTCATCCGGCAAACTGGCTATCAGGACCAGTGTTCGGCCATTTCACCGAGAATTTGCTCACACCATGCCTGGATACGTTCATCGCTGAGGTCGTACTGGTTCGTTTCATCCAGAGCTAAACCGACAAACAACTGCCCATCGGCAATCACGGGTTTATCACTGGTGAACTCATAACCTTCTGTTGGCCAGTAACCGACAAACTTAACGCCTTTGGTGACCAGTTTATCATGCAGCATACCCAGTGCATCAAGGAACCACTCACCGTACCCCAGTTGATCGCCCATGCCGTAAAGCGCGACAATCTTGCCTTCCAGGTTGAGGTTGTCCAGTTGATCCCAGACCACTTCCCAGTCTTCCTGAATTTCACCGAAATCCCAGGTTGGAATACCCAAAATGAGCACGTCATACTGCTCCATTAGAGCCGGGGAATCATCCTTGAGATTGTGCAGTGTCACCAGTTCGGGACCCAGGATATCGCGGATTTTTTCTGCTGCCATTTCGGTGTAGCAGGTGCTGGAACCGTAAAAAAGACCCATGTTCATGACGTAAACATCTCAATTCTGCTGTAGCGTTGCGGGTAGTGTAACAGAATCGCCGCAATCCCGGCACAATGAGGCATAATGCATCAAAAATGAGAGTGGAATAAGGGGCGCGAGTGGAACAGGATCTGGCGCGCATCGAGCAGTTTCTTGATGCACTGTGGCTGGAACGAAATCTGGCAGAGAACACGTTAAGTGCGTATCGTCGCGATCTGACAATGCTTGTTGAATGGTTGCACCATCGTGGCATTTCACTGGCGACGGCGCAAAGTGATGATTTGCAGGCATTGCTGGCTGAGCGGATGGATGGCGGGTATAAAGCCACCAGTTCAGCACGTTTGCTCAGTGCCATGCGGCGTTTTTTTCAGCATCTTTACGGCGAAAAATTTCGCGAAGACGATCCAAGCGCCTCGCTTGCTTCACCTAAACTTCCGCAGCGTTTGCCAAAAGATCTCAGCGAAGCGCAGGTAGAACGGCTGCTGCAGGCTCCGCTTATTGACCAACCGCTTGAGCTACGCGACAAAGCGATGCTGGAGGTTTTGTACGCTACGGGGTTGCGCGTATCAGAGTTGGTGGGGCTGACGATGAGCGATATTAGTCTGCGCCAGGGCGTTGTGCGGGTGATTGGTAAAGGCAACAAAGAGCGGCTTGTGCCGTTGGGCGAAGAAGCCGTGTACTGGCTGGAAACATACCTGGAACACGGTCGTCCGTGGTTGCTCAACGGCGTATCGATTGACGTACTGTTTCCCAGCCAGCGTGCGCAGCAGATGACCCGTCAGACTTTCTGGCATCGTATTAAACACTATGCTGTGTTAGCAGGGATCGACAGCGAGAAACTGTCACCGCACGTATTGCGGCATGCTTTTGCCACGCATCTGCTCAATCACGGCGCTGACCTGCGCGTGGTGCAGATGCTGCTGGGGCATAGCGATCTCTCGACTACGCAGATTTATACACATGTCGCAACGGAGCGCTTGCGTCAACTACATCAACAGCATCACCCACGAGCGTGAGTGCTGACAGTAAAGGATAGGTTATGAAGAAACGTTTTATGATGCTCACCCTGCTGGCTACAGCGTTTTCAGGCATGGTGCATGCAGACGATGCAGCTATTCGCCAGTCATTAGCGAAGCTGGGCGTGCAGAGCACCGAAATTCAACCTGCTCCGGTTGCGGGCATGAAAACCGTACTGACCAATAGCGGTGTGCTGTACGTGACTGAAGACGGCAAGCATATTATTCAGGGGCCGATGTATGACGTAAGTGGCGCAAGTCCGGTAAATGTCACTAATCAACTGCTGATGAAGCATCTGAATGCGCTGGAAAAAGAGATGATCGTCTACAAAGCGCCGCAGGAAAAACACGTCATCACCGTTTTCACCGACATCACCTGTGGTTACTGCCACAAGTTGCATGAAGAGATGAAAGACTACAATGCGTTAGGGATCACCGTCCGTTATCTGGCCTTCCCTCGACAGGGGCTGGAAAGCCTGGCCGAGCAGGACATGAAGTCAATCTGGTGTGCAAAAGATAAAAACAAAGCCTTTGACGATGCAATGGCGGGCAAGGGCGTGAAAGCGGCGACCTGTGATGTGGATATCGCGAATCATTACGCGCTGGGCGTGCAGTTTGGCGTCAGTGGCACACCGGCGATTGTCCTGAGCAACGGCTATGTTGTTCCGGGCTATCAGGGGCCGAAAGAGATGAAAGAATTCCTCGACGCACACGAAAAACAGACCAGCGGTAAATAATTCGCGTGAAACAACAGATACAACTTCGTCGGCGTGAAGCCGACGAGACCGCCGAGCTACCAGCCGACTTGCCGCCGCTGCTGCGTCGTTTGTACGCCAGTCGCGGCGTGCGCAGCGCGCAGGAGCTTGAGCGTAGCGTGAAAGGCATGCTGCCGTGGCAGCATTTGAACGGCGTCGAAAAAGCGGTTGAGATCCTCTATAACGCCTTTCGCGAAGGAACCCGCATCATTGTGGTGGGGGATTTCGATGCCGATGGTGCGACCAGCACGGCGCTGAGCATCCTGGCAATGCGTGCGTTGGGCTGCAGCAACGTTGACTACCTGGTGCCTAATCGTTTTGAAGACGGCTATGGTTTAAGCCCGGAAGTCGTGGATCAGGCCCATGCCCGGGGCGCTCAGCTAATTGTCACCGTAGACAACGGCATCTCGTCTCACGCGGGAGTCGAACATGCCAGAGCGTTGGGGATCCCGGTCGTTGTGACCGATCACCACCTGCCCGGTGACACGCTGCCGGGCGCAGAGGCGATCATCAACCCTAACCTGCCCGACTGTGAATTCCCGTCGAAATCGCTGGCAGGCGTTGGTGTAGCCTTCTATCTGATGCTGGCGCTGCGTACTTTCCTGCGTGACAAAGGTTGGTTTGATGAACGAGGCATTGCACCGCCGAACCTGGCAGATTTGCTTGATCTGGTTGCTTTGGGCACAGTAGCAGACGTGGTGCCGCTGGATGCCAATAACCGTATCCTGACGTGGCAAGGTTTAAGCCGCATTCGTGCTGGAAAGTGCCGCCCTGGCATTAAGGCGCTACTGGAGATTTCCAATCGTGACCCGCTCAAACTGGCCGCCAGTGATTTAGGTTTTGCGCTTGGCCCTCGGCTGAACGCGGCAGGTCGTCTGGATGATATGTCCGTCGGCGTGGCGCTGCTACTGTGTGACAACATTGGTGAAGCGCGCGTGCTGGCCAATGAGCTGGACGCGCTAAACCAGACACGAAAAGAGATTGAACAGGGGATGCAGGCAGAAGCACTGACCCTGTGTGAAAAGCTGGAACGCAGTAGTGACACACTCCCAGGCGGCCTGGCAATGTACCACCCAGAGTGGCATCAGGGCGTGGTGGGGATTCTGGCGTCGCGCATCAAAGAGCGCTTCCATCGTCCGGTGATTGCGTTTGCGCCTGCCGGTGACGGTACGCTGAAAGGCTCCGGACGTTCGATCCAGGGACTGCATATGCGTGATGTGCTGGAGCGTCTGGATACGCTTTATCCCGGCATGATCATTAAGTTTGGTGGACATGCGATGGCAGCAGGTCTGTCGCTGGAAGAAGCGCAGTTTGAGCGTTTCCAGCAGCGTTTTGGCGAACTGGTAACAGAATGGCTTGACCCCGCTTTATTACAGGGTGAGGTAGTCTCTGATGGTCCGCTGAGTGTGGCAGAGATGACCATGGAGGTCGCGCAAATGCTGCGCGATGCCGGCCCGTGGGGACAAATGTTCCCGGAGCCGCTGTTTGACGGGCATTTCCGCCTGCTTCAGCAGCGCCTGGTCGGTGAGCGTCATCTGAAGGTGATGGTGGAGCCTGTTGGCGGCGGCCCACTGCTGGACGGAATTGCGTTTAATGTCGATACCACATGCTGGCCGGATAACGGTGTTCGCGAAGTTCAGCTTGCCTACAAACTGGATATTAATGAGTTTCGCGGTAACCGCAGCCTGCAGATTATAATCGATAATATCTGGCCACTTTAGCGTCACAATACACATAATCATTCAAGCTGCATCGAGGCGGCAAGTGAATGAGTCCCCAGGAGCGTACAACGAGTACGTGACTGGGGTGAATTCGCGCAGCCAACAAAGAGTCAGCTTGAAGGATGACGTGTATATTCGCTATAAAAAAGGGTGTGGATTGGTTACAATCCCGCTCTTATAACCGCATTTTGACTCGTTCAATAAAAGAAATCAGACCATGTTTGAAATTAATCCGGTAAATAACCGCATTCAGGACCTCACGGAACGCTCAGACGTTCTTAGGGGGTATCTTTGACTATGATGCCAAGAAAGAGCGTCTGGAAGAAGTAAACGCCGAGCTGGAACAGCCGGACGTGTGGAACGAACCCGAACGTGCACAGGCGCTGGGTAAAGAACGTTCTTCCCTTGAGGCCATCGTTGATACGCTCGATCAGATGAGCCAGGGCCTGGAAGATGTCTCCGGCCTGTTGGAACTGGCTGTAGAAGCCGATGACGAAGAAACCTTTAACGAAGCCGTAGCAGAACTCGATACGCTGGAAGATAAACTGGCACAGCTGGAGTTCCGTCGTATGTTCTCCGGTGAATATGACAGCGCAGATTGCTATCTCGATATCCAGGCTGGCTCCGGCGGTACCGAAGCGCAGGATTGGGCCAGCATGCTGATGCGTATGTATCTGCGTTGGGCTGAAGCGCGCGGCTTTAAGACCGAAATTATTGAAGAGTCTGAAGGTGAAGTGGCGGGTATTAAATCCGTGACCATCAGAATCGCTGGAGAATATGCTTACGGTTGGCTGCGTACTGAAACCGGTGTACACCGCCTGGTACGTAAAAGCCCGTTCGATTCCGGCGGCCGTCGCCATACGTCGTTCAGTTCGGCGTTTGTCTACCCGGAAGTTGACGATGATATCGATATCGATATCAACCCAGCGGACCTGCGTATCGACGTTTATCGCGCCTCTGGTGCGGGTGGTCAGCACGTTAACCGTACAGAATCTGCGGTGCGTATTACCCACATCCCGACCGGGATTGTGACGCAGTGCCAGAACGACCGTTCCCAGCACAAGAACAAAGACCAGGCCATGAAGCAGATGAAAGCGAAGCTTTATGAACTGGAAATGCAGAAGAAGAATGCCGAGAAACAGGCGATGGAAGACACCAAGTCAGATATCGGCTGGGGTAGCCAGATTCGTTCTTATGTCCTTGATGACTCCCGCATTAAAGATCTGCGTACCGGGGTTGAAACCCGTAACACGCAGGCAGTGCTGGATGGCAGCCTGGATCAATTTATCGAAGCAAGTTTGAAAGCAGGGTTATGAGGAACCAACATGTCTGAACAACACGCACAGGGCGCTGACGCGGTAGCCGACCTTAACAATGAACTGAAAACGCGCCGTGAGAAGCTGGCGAGCCTGCGCGAGCAGGGGATCCCGTTCCCGAACGATTTCCGTCGCGATCATACCTCAGACCAACTGCACGCTGACTTCGACGCGAAAGAAAACGAAGAACTGGAAGCGCTGAACATTGAGGTATCCGTTGCTGGCCGCATGATGACCCGTCGTATTATGGGTAAAGCATCATTCGTTACGCTGCAGGACGTGGGCGGCCGTATTCAGCTGTACGTTGCGCGCGACGATCTGCCGGAAGGCGTCTACAACGAGCAGTTCAAGAAGTGGGATCTGGGCGATATCCTCGGCGCGAAAGGTAAGTTGTTTAAGACCAAAACCGGCGAACTGTCCATCCATTGTACCGAGCTGCGTCTGCTGACCAAAGCCCTGCGCCCGCTGCCGGATAAATTCCACGGTCTGCAGGATCAGGAAGCGCGTTACCGCCAGCGTTACCTGGATCTCATCTCTAATGATGAATCCCGCAACACCTTTAAAGTGCGTTCACAGATCATGGCGGGTATCCGTCAGTTCATGGTGGGCCGCGGCTTTATGGAAGTTGAAACCCCGATGATGCAGGTGATCCCCGGCGGTGCGGCAGCACGTCCGTTTATCACCCACCATAACGCGCTGGATCTGGACATGTACCTGCGTATTGCGCCGGAACTGTACCTCAAGCGTCTGGTGGTGGGCGGTTTCGAACGCGTATTCGAAATTAACCGTAACTTCCGTAACGAAGGCATCTCTGTTCGCCATAACCCAGAGTTCACTATGATGGAACTCTACATGGCTTATGCGGACTACAAAGATCTGATCGAACTGACCGAATCTCTGTTCCGTACGTTGGCGCAGAACGTTCTGGGAACGACTGAAGTGCCTTACGGTGAAGAAGTCTTCGACTTCGGTAAGCCGTTCGAAAAACTGACCATGCGCGAAGCGATTCAGAAATACCGTCCGGAAACCAACATGGCCGATCTGGATAACTTCGACTCTGCAAAAGCGATTGCTGAATCTATCGGCATCAAAGTTGAGAAGAGCTGGGGTCTGGGTCGTATCGTGACCGAGATCTTTGAAGAAGTTGCAGAAGCGCACCTGATTCAACCGACCTTCATTACCGAGTACCCGGCAGAAGTTTCTCCGCTGGCGCGTCGTAATGACGAAAACCCGGAAATCACCGATCGCTTCGAATTCTTCATCGGCGGACGTGAAATCGGTAACGGCTTCAGCGAGCTGAACGATGCCGAAGATCAGGCGCAGCGTTTCCAGGATCAGGTTAACGCCAAAGATGCGGGTGATGACGAAGCGATGTTCTACGACGAAGACTACGTTACCGCTCTGGAACACGGTCTGCCGCCGACTGCGGGCCTGGGTATTGGTATCGACCGTATGGTTATGCTGTTCACTAACAGCCACACCATCCGCGACGTGATCCTGTTCCCGGCAATGCGTCCGGTTAAGTAAGATGTGAACTGCCGGATGGCGGCTGATGCCTTATCCGGCCTACGCGGAAGACGATTCGTAGGCCGGATAAAACGCGTTTGCGTTGTCATCCGGCAATTAATGACCGCTGGAAAATGCGCGCAACAATTTTCGCGCCTTATCGTCTGAAACCTGCATTACCATCCACGGGCTGAAGGCCCACGGTGTAGCGTCAATCCCGCATAACACATCCTCAAGATTGCTCCACCGATAATCCATCACTTCCTCCGCATTCGGCTGCAGCGTGCTGATTAGCTGTGCGGCATATACCGGACAAACTTCATTTTCCACAATTCCACTGGGATCTGCGGCACAATAGCGAAAATCAGCGTATACGGGCGTGAGTGCGCGAATGTCAGCTCCCAGCTCGAAGCGGGCGCGACGGATAATGGCGTCTTCAGTTGTTTCCCCTGATTGTGGATGACCGCACACCGAGTTTGTCCAGACACCCGGCCAGGCTTTTTTATGCAGCGACCGGCGGGTGACCAGTAGTTGCCCCTGCTCGTTAAATATCCAGCATGAGAAAGCGGAGTGCAGGGGCGTTGTGGCGGTATGCGCCGCATACTTTTCCAGCGTTCCACAGGGTTGGCCCTGTTCGTTCAATAAAATGACATGTTCCTGTCGCATTGCGTCCACCCTCAATCTTAAGCGCCTACATTATATGCTTAATTAAGTCATATTGATTAACAGAGGGTGTGAAATGCCAGAGCCGACGCTTCGTTACGCGATATGATTTGGCATCCGGTTTCTGGCTGCTATGATAAAGCGTCTGAAAATGTTGCGAGGTATTGTTTTGAGTGCAGGACGCCTGAAGAAAAATGGCTTGGGTATCGTGATGCTGCTGTGTGCCGGTCTGCTGTTAGCGGGCTGTTCCGGGAGTAAGTCGTCTGATACAGGAAGTTATTCCGGCTCCGTGTATACCGTGAAGCGGGGAGATACGCTATACCGTATTTCGCGCGCCACCGGCACCAGCGTGAAAGAGATTGCCCGTCTGAATAACATTTCACCACCCTATACCATCGAAGTAGGGCAAAGGCTGAAGGTCAGCGGCGGCGCGAAAACCAGTTCAAGCTCTGGCAAAACAACCAAGAAATCCTCGACTAAAACGGCAACTGTCAGACCATCTTCATCCGTGCCGCAGTCATCCTGGCCGCCGGTGGGGCAACGCTGCTGGTTGTGGCCTGCCAGCGGTAAAGTGATCCTGCCTTATTCAACGGCGGATGGCGGCAACAAGGGTATTGATATCTCAGCTGCGCGCGGCACACCGGTTTATGCGGCGGGAGCAGGGAAGGTAGTTTATGTCGGCAACCAGCTGCGGGGCTATGGCAACCTCATCATGATTAAGCACAGTGAGGATTACATTACCGCTTATGCGCATAATGATACGCTACTGGTGAACAACGGGCAGAGCGTGAAGGCCGGGCAGAAAATTGCCACCATGGGTAGCACTGATGCGGCATCTGTACGCCTGCACTTCCAGATTCGCTATCGCGCAACGGCGATTGATCCGCTGCGTTATTTACCGCCGCAGGGGAGTAAACCTAAGTGCTAACAGGCTATTTTATCAGCAGTTAGCATAGTTTGGGCTTGTCAGAGGGTGCGTAAGGTCTATAATGGCCCACGCACCTCTTCGCGGGCGTAGTTCAATGGTAGAACGAGAGCTTCCCAAGCTCTATACGAGGGTTCGATTCCCTTCGCCCGCTCCAAACTCAAGTCTACTGAAGTCTACCGAACTCAATTTTCTCTTGATAAATCAGCAGTTATAGCATTCTATTAGTCTATTGAACTCAATTGTACTCCCTCAGGGCGACTGAGTGATTTCACTATGGGATATGCGCTTTACGGGGTCGGCTTGCACTTTGGCTATTAAGGTATTTTTCCTCCATGGTGAATAAATAAAATACCGGCCATAGTGGCCGGTATTCAGCATTATTATCTATTTTTAATAATGTCTCTGGTGAGTGGAGTAGAGGGGTTAATATTCCACACCGTTAACCCAAAGTATGCTCTTATTCTTCCAGATCACGTAAGGTCAACAATTTGGTTTTTTTCACCTGCTCGATATCTTTGGTTCCACCGAGCATCATATTGATGACTAATTCTTTGTTGAGTTGCTCGACAACAGAAGCAACACCCTGAGCCCCGCCAAGGTTTAGACCGTACAGGACAGGACGCCCAATAGCCACGATATCAGCGCCACTAGCGATAGCTTTAAATACATGTGAGCCACGACGTACACCACTATCAAAAATAATGGGTACGCGTTTATTTACCACTTTTGCGATAGAGGGCAATACATCAAATGAGGATGGCCCACTATCGAGTTGCCTTCCCCCGTGGTTAGAAACCCAGATAGCTGCAGCTCCGGCCTTAATAGCAATCTCTGCATCTTCCGGCGATTGAATTCCTTTCACAATGACCGGCAAACCGGAGATTTGGTGAACGTATTTAATATCTTCCGGTGTGAAGGCTTGTTTGGCTTGTGCGTAAATTTCGCTGATACCAGAACCTTTGCCTGTTTTTGAACCGTCATCACTCTGCTTCGCAAACATCTCAAGATTTGCAAAGCCGAGAGGGAACTGGAAATTATTTTTTATATCGTCTTCACGATATCCACCAACAGGTGAATCGACTGTCAGAATGATCGCTTTTGCACCATGCTTAACTGCTTCACTCAGTATATATTCGTTAAACTTATTGTTTTTACTCATATAGAGCTGGAAGAAAAACGGATTTCCCTCTGATGCCCTGGAAACGTCTTCAATGGTTTTATTTCCGTAGGTGCTTAAAGAGAAAATTGAACCTACCTGGGCCATTCCTCGGGCTGTGGCAAGTTCACCGGCTTCGTGCGCCAGACCCTGGGCTGCCATTGGCGCCTGGATTATGGGGGTTTTTAGCGGAATGCCCAGCAAGCTGGTTGAAAGATCGATATTTTTTAATTCAATACCTTGCAATACTCGAGGAACGATAAATTTCTTATCAAAGCTCTCGGTATTGCTGCGCAGATTATTTTCATCTTCCGCGCCTCCACGAATATAACCAAATGCTCCCTTTTCCATTCTGGCTTTTACTTGATCTTCAAGAGAGTCAATGTTGACCATTTTAATGGGGTGCTCTTCGGTGCTGGCTTTATATGCTTCGGCTTGCGCCATACCCGATGAAATCATCATAGCCATAGAGGCTATGGCCAGAACTGTTTTATTCACTTTCACTCTTACTTCCTTGTTATTGGCGTATTGCTTCAGCCTGAATACTAATATCAACTGTTTTGCTCATTCCTATGTTGACGAGATAATCAACACCCCATAGGGTACGATCAATTTTTGCAGAGAAATCGCCACCGCAGACCTGAGCGTTGAAAACCGGACTCATATAGCAGCCGAATTTGGTCGTCGTTAACGTGACAGGTTTAGTAACACCCTTCATCGTCAACATCCCTTCAATAGAGGCGGGTTTGCCCTCAGAGAAGTTCCATTTTGTTGATTTGAATACAATATTCGGATATTTTTCTGCATCGAGTATATCGCTGCTACGGATATGTTTATCAAATGCTTCCAGACCGGTATTTAGAGACTTAACAGGAATGGTTACCTGCATTTCACCTTGCTGTTTCTCTGGAAGATATTTCACTTCTCCGCTGATGGAGTAAAAGCCACCATGGTTGGTTGACGTCTGAAAATGGTCGATATTAAATGTCGCATTCGTATGCGTACTATCCAATTTATATACTTCGGCATGCGCAATATTCACAAAACCTAATGCGCATATTGTGATCAATATGTTCTTGTTCATGGTGTAACCTCAGAGATAAAAAACAGATGCATTTATAATTCATGTGTTATAACCCGTCCAGATTGAAAAGTGGGAAGCAGTGTCCCATTTATAGAACGATAGGGAGATGCAAGGGGACTATTCTCTATTGAATAATCCCCCTGCATCACTTTGGAATTATAAGGATATATTGGATTTAATATTACCCGCTCAATCGCTGATAACACTTATAAAAATTAAGTTATCCTGCGATAACAGGTTATCCTTGCATGAGATATTCTCTATGTTCCAAAATTTTTTCCACCAGTAGATTCACTCCATTGTCGTTCGCGATATCTATCAGCGGCACTGAAAATCCGATACCGCGAATTTGGTTATTGTCAGAAAATTGTACTTTGGAATGGGTATCAGGATAGCCCTCATAGCTGTCCCACATCTCTTCTGGAGAGGAATACGGTGTGTCATTGTTTGCTGCTGAGAAGAGATAAATATTCAGATAACTTTGGGATTTGTCGGCGGGTGTTTTCAGTCGGGTTGCCAGTGGTTCTTCATCTTTTGGGTACTGTGATGTGCGCTGGTGATATTCTAATTCGCTGTCAGTAACCAATTTAAAATCAATCACATAGTCGGTCATCAACATCGGTAAAGAAGGCTGCTTTTGTTTGCCAAAGACGAATGATACATCCATCATTGGCAGGTAGTCCCATTTCCAACTCTCCAGTGGATTCACGCCACGACGAGGAGGTTTATTGAAACTCCATGTATCCCAGAGGAGAAAAGAGGTTTCTATTTTCTGCGCAACCTCATTGATCATTGGCAGAATTTGCTGGTAATACGCCCCGCAGATGCGGTGAGCCTGACGAACCTGAGCAAAGGGATCATGTGTCATTATTGTTCCTTAATAAGTGATAAATCGCCGGAGAGGGGATTCTCTGTCAGAAATTGACTAAATCTGTGCCAGGGAAGCAGTGGTTCGCGGATGCCGTACAGAGCAAGGGCTTTCAGGCAATCAGCAACGATGCGCTTATCCTGAGGAGCATTCCATTCTGAATGCTGGAAAATTTCTCTGAGTCTACGCCATTCCAGTCCATGAAATTCAACCTGGGGAAACTCTGTCGCTAATTCGTGAAACCAGGATTTTGCGGCGGCGGGCAAGTTGCCCAGAGCTAAAAAATGGACAACAGGTTTGGCGTCATCATCGTGTAAATAAGTATAAAGTTCTTTTCGCCATTGCTGTTGATATTGCATCCCTCCAGCAGGTGGTTTTACCTCGACAATCAGTGCCGCATGTTCGAAAGTGATGACCACATCCGGTTCAGAAAATTGTTCCAGACCAGATGTGTATGGCTGCATTTTTTCATCAATGGAATCGGGAAAAGCGAATTTTGGCCAGAAAGCGATAGCTTCATAAGCTCCCCAATCATCCCTGGATTTCCCGGTCAATGCAGAAAAGAAATGACTCATTGCAGCAGGTGATAAATAGTTAACCCGGCTCCAGATTGCAGCTGTGAGTAGATCTTCATAGGACTGAAAAACAGTTCGCCAGCTTTGTCGCATCCCTTCATTTAGCGTTATTCTTCCCGCTTTACCTTCCAGAATGGCATTTAACATCCCATATTCCTTAATGTGGCTTAGCTAATAAAATTAGTCGGTTAGCTTTATTTTCTAATTGTTTATACTGACATGTTCAAGCGTAGCAATCATCTACCTTATCATTCCATCTTGCCAGTCCTGCACCACAGAAATCTATCTGATGAAACCCCTCTGGGTATCGTGTTGTTGTGCGCAAAAAGGCATTTTCGTAAAGGAAGATGGCGAGTAGCAGGTAGATAAAGCAGGCAAACGACTGAAATAAGTATTAAGGGGGGCCCCTCCGTTTTCCCTCAGAGCATCATGCCAGCGTCGGGCGGCAGTGTGCTGTTACCTTCACCCAGATTACGTTGTAGCAATACGGTATCGAGCCAGCGACCATGCTTGAAGCCAATATTCTTTAGCGTGCCGACCTCCATAAATCCGACCTGCTGGTGGACTTTCAGCGATCCCTGATTATTGCTGTCGCCGACGATGGCAATCATCTGTCGGTAGCCGTGTGTTTCTGCCCATGCAATGACATGGTGTAGTAGCGCTTTGCCCGCGCCCTGACGTTGTGCTGTCGGATCAATATAAATCGAGTCTTCGAGCGTATAACGGTAGGCATAGCGTTCACGGTAGCGAGTGAGATAACAGTAGCCGATGACTTTTTCGTCCTGCAGGGCCACAACCCACGGCAACCCCAGCTCGCGGATCTTAGTCAGGCGAACAAGCATTTCGTGAGAATCTGGCGGGTTAGTCTCAAAACTGGCCGTCCCGTGAAGAACATGATGTGCGTAGATAGTATGGATAGCGGGGATGTGCTTTTCTTCTGCGTTAACGATTTTCATTGACCAGTTCCCGTTGGCATCTTTTGCCAGATTACCTGAAAGAATGCGGAAAGGGTAAGCGTAAAAGCTTATGGCTCAATGGACATCATTCAATAGCATTAGGCTTGTATTTTGTAAGGGTAAAATTGATTGTCGTTGATATCGCCAATAATTTAACAAATAGATAAGTACAGTTTTACGGAATGATAAATACACTTGGGCGTAGTGGAATTAACAATTGCCTGTGGTAGTTCATTGAGGTATTCCACAATGCCATTTTTGGTAGGTGATAAACATACTGCTCATAAAGCCCTTTAATTTCATTTTGTTATATCTTTATCTAATTCTTTTTGCCTGGTGTTATGTTGCCGATTTAACCCTGAAACTTAGCCGTTTAAAATTAACTGATGTTATTTATAGTGTTATCAGTTACTGTTAATTATCAGGTTTTCCCTGTCAATTTTCAAAATGCTTATCAGGCAAACAGTTACCTGGTGTTTCTATATTTGCTGATAATAGTTATCATCACTACGTGGTTTCGTCACGGAAACTTAATCTAAATCCAGTATTCGATCCCAAGAGTATTAGGATAATTTGGTTTAAAATACTTTTTTTGCCTAAGAGTTTTCTTATAACATAGCAAGACCCCACACTGAGTGATAAAATTCCTGAGCTTTCGCCAGCCTCTCAACGACGAGTGGACGAGTCATAGGGAGTCAATAAGACGAAAGAATTAAATGATTTTTAGCCATATTACGAAATAAGCGGCAGTGCACTTTACATGGTCGGCAACCGTCATGGAATGACTATAACTTATTGAAAACGCTTATTTTTACTATGATGTAAGATATAAGGGCAGATATGTTCAGTATGCGTCGACATGCCAACTTTATTAAACGCTTCAAGTCAGTAACCTGTTTATTTACGGCAAGCGTTCTTTTCCCAATGCAAGCCTCTGCAGCAGTATCAGATTACGATGCGTTGATTATTGAAGCGCGAGGTGGTAATAGCACACCGTTATTGCGCTACCTTGAGGAGCAGGGAAAGAAAAGTGCGTTAACGCCAAATCAGGTGGCTGACTGGCTGCAAGTATCCAGTTGGGTTGATAACAACGATAAAGCAACCATTGATATCTGGCAAAGGTATCGTGGACAGATGGAAGTGCCCGCACGCGGCAAAGTGGCCGCTGCACGTGCGTATCGCAATCAGAAGAGCTGGAATGAATCATTAGCGCTCTGGGAGAGCGTTGTACAGGAAGAGCCTGAGAACGCCGATGTGCGTACTGGCTGGATCATGACGCTGGCGGATGCACGTTACAATCAGCAGGCCCTGACTGAAGCGAATAAATGGGCACGTGCGCATCCGGGGGCTGACTCTGATGCACTGCTTGCCTATGTGTATCATTCACAGGGTAAAAACTGGGATGCGCTGTTAGTCGCCAGCCAGGCGGATGAAGTTGATCCGGGTAACAAAAATGCGAAATCCACGCTGTTGTCAGCGCTGTCAGCCAACCGTGTTGCTGAACCGGCGTTGGGACTGACGGAAGTGGTTCCGACATCTGACCCCGTTAAGCGGCGTCTGGCGCTTGATGCTGCAGCCGAAAAGGTGCGCGCTTCTTATACCTCTGCACGAAATGAAGATGAGCGTTTTATCGTGGCGGATAAAGCGCTTGCCCGCTATGACCAGTTGCTGGCAGCCTGGAAAGATGAACCCGCAGCTCAGGGGGATGTGCGTCGGGCGAGGATTGACCGCATGGGGGCCCTGCTGGTGCGTAAGCGCACTGCCGACGTGATTCAGGAGTACGAATCCCTTTCCGCGGACGGTGAAGTGCCCAACTATGCCAAACGTTGGGTGGCTTCGGCGTGGCTCAGCGAACGTCAGCCGGAAAAGACCGAAGCAATGCTGGCGAGCATCTATTATCCGAACGGACCTATCCCTGTGACGCCGCTCAGTCCTGAAGATCAACAGGATCTGTTCTATGCGCATATTGATAATGAAAACTTTGATGCCGCTAAAAAACAAGTTGATGACTTGATCAAAGAGAGCCCGTATCTGCGTCGTATCTACGGCTCGCCAACGCCACAGCCTAACGATAACTGGCTGCTCGGGCAGACGCTGCTGACGCAATATCATCTTGCTGCCAATGAACTGCCTGAGGCAGAAAAACTCTCAGAACATCTGGCACGAACGGGGTCCGGTAACCAGGGGTTGCGCATAACCTATGCTTCCGTTTTGGAAGCCCGTGGATTGCCACATGCGGCGGAAAAAGAGTTAAAGCTTGCGGAAGTGATCGAGCCCAGCAACCTGGAGCTGGAGCGTCAGCAGGCCTATGTGGCGCTGGATCTTCAGGAGTGGAAACAGGCCGATGAGCTGACCGATGATGTCATCGCCCGTAGCCCGGATGACGAAGCGACGCTGCGCCTGGCACGGATCCGTGATGTACACAAAATGTCGGAAGTGCGTATCAGCGGTACGCAGGGGATCTCCTCCGATAGTCCGGTCAGCGGTAAGAATGACTTCAACATCAATACTGCGATTTACAGCCCGCCGATTAATGACAACTGGCGACTGTTTACCGGTTTCAACTTTGCCACCGGCGAGTTTGAAGAAGGAAAGGGCATCAGCCGCGATTTGGCGGCTGGTGCTGAATGGACTTCACGTGATTACTGGGCCGAAATGGAACTGTCTGGCCGTAATTATGGCGACGGGCAGAAAATGGGGGGCCGTCTTTCAGCCTGGCATGACTTCAATGATAACTGGCGTGTGGGTGGGTCAGCAGAGCGTCTTTCCCGCAATACGCCACTGCGTGCGCTGCGTAGCGGCGTATATGCAAACGGCGGCGACATGTATGTCCGCTGGTACCAAAACGAACGGCGAGAGTATCAATTGTCGTTTGCGGCCTCACATTTCTCGGATGGTAACGATCGTCTCGAATACGGGCTTAGCGGAAAAGAGCGTATGTGGACGACACCGCGCTTCACGCTGGACTTTACCCCGGGTATCGGCGGTAGCACCAACACCAAAGAGAATGTGCCGTATTACAACCCCAAAAGTGATTTCTCCGTAGTTCCCGGCTTGACCGCGGAGCAGGTGCTTTACCGACACTATGACACCGTGTGGACACAGCAAGGAGTGGCTGGTGTGGGCGGCTACTGGCAACAAGGTGAAGACGCAGGGGCTATCGTCCAGTTGGGTTACGGTCAACGGCTTAAATGGAACAACGTCGTAGATGGCGGGGTGATGCTGGTGTGGGATAAACGCCCCTACGACGGTAAACGTGAGCGGAATATCTCCCTCGCTTTCGATTTGAATGTCAGGTTTTAAGGATTGTTCATGCTGAAAAGATGCCTATGGCTTAGCGCACTCATCGCTGGCTGGTTGATGATTACCGCGTGCAGCAGTGCGCACAATACGACGCCTCGCTACGTTCCTCCTGATGAGAGAACGCCGCTGACGGCCGATCACCCGTGGCCGAAAAATAGTTTTTTGGTTCTGGGTTATCACGATGTAGAGGATGATGCAGCCGATCAGCGCTACCTCTCTGTGCGTACCAGCGCGCTGAGCGATCAAATAGCCTGGCTCCGTGATAATGGCTATAACCCGATCAGCGTTCAGCAAATTCTGGATGCTCATGACGGTAAAATCGTGCTGCCGGAAAAAGCGGTTCTGCTCACCTTTGATGACGGGTATAGCAGTTTCTATACCCGCGTCTGGCCGCTGCTGAAAGCTTACAACTGGCCAGCCCTTTGGGCACCGGTTGGAAGCTGGGTGGATGCCCCTGCGGACAAAAAAGTCGATTTTGGTGGCCTGATGACGGCGCGCGACAAATTCGCCACCTGGAAGATGGTCGAGGAAATGGGCAAATCGCCGTTGGTGGAAATCGGCGCGCATACCTGGAACTCGCATTTCGGTGCTGAGGCGAACCCGCAGGGAAGTAAAGAACCTGCAGTGGCAAACCGTCTCTACGATAAGAAAACCGGCACTTACGAAACGGACGAGCAATACTATCGCCGTATTAATACCGATATCTCTTTGATCACCAATAAAATTAAAGCGGTAACGGGGAAATCGCCACGTGCGTGGGTATGGCCTTACGGTGCCGCCAGCGGTACGACCTTAAACCTGGCCAAAGAGCAAGGTTATAAGATGGCGTTTACGCTTAATGAAGGGCTGGCGAATGCGGCATTCCTTGATGATATCCCGCGTGTACTGATTTCTGATAACCCATCGCTCAAGCGTTTTGCCAGTCAGGTTGCTCAGGTGCGTGAACCGCAGACGATGCGCGTGATGCATGTCGATCTGGATTACGTCTATGACAAAGACCCCGCCCAGCAGAAGCGCAACATCGATAAGCTGATCCAGCGTGTCTACGACATGCGTATCTCTCATGTCTTCCTGCAGGCGTATGCCGACCCTAAAGGCGACGGGAACATTCGCGAGGTCTATTTCCCTAACCGCTGGCTGCCGATGCGCGCCGATCTGTTTAACTATATCTCCTGGCAGTTACAAACCCGTGCAGGGGTTACCGTGTACGCCTGGATGCCGGTGCTGGCTTTCGATCTGGATGCCTCAATTCCGCGTGTAACGGCATGGGATCCGAAAACCGGACGTACTGCGATCAACCGCGAGAACTATGTCCGTCTTTCACCCTGGAGCAGTGAAGCGCGTCAGCGCATTACCGAGATCTACGAAGACCTGGCGAAGCACGCCAGCTTCAAAGGCATCTTGTTCCATGACGATGCCTTCCTGACGGATTTTGAAGATGCATCGCCGGAGGCGTTAGCCGCCTACCGTGCCGCAGGACTTCCGGGAAGCATCGAGCAAATCCGTAATAACCCTCAGGCGTTTGAGCGCTGGACGCGCCTGAAAAGTAAGATGCTGATCGACTTCACGAAGCAGTTGACGCAATCGGTACGCAATATTCGCGGTCCGCAGGTGCAAACCGCCCGTAATATCTATGCTATGCCGGTACTGGAACCGGAGAGTGAAGCCTGGTTTGCGCAAAACCTGAATGATTTCCTGAATACCTATGACTGGACGGCACCCATGGCGATGCCATTTATGGAGCAGATCCCGGCCAATGATGCTAACGCCTGGCTTGATCGACTGGTGAATGCTGTCGCACAGACGCCCGGCGCGCTGGATAAAACCGTGTTTGAACTGCAGGCACGCGATTGGCGTAAATCCGGGGAACAGGCCGAAATCAGCGGTAAACAGCTCGCCGAATGGATGCGTCAGCTTAAGTTAAGCGGCGCAGGCAACTATGGCTATTACCCGGATGATTTCATCAGCGATAAACCTGAGATGTCAGAGATTCGTTCGACGTTCTCCTCATACTGGTACCCGCAAAAATGACCGATCGCATAATTGCTTTCCTGATACTTTGCCTGATGTTCAGCCTGCCGTTTGGCGTGGCTGTCGTCTTCACGGGTGAAGTGATGTTGAACTTTGTCTTCTTCTGGCCCTTGTTCATGTCTGCATTGTGGATAAGCGGCGGGGTCTATTTCTGGTTTTACCGTGAGCGTCACTGGAAATGGGGAGATGAAACGCCGCCGCCTACTTTGGAGGGAAATCCGCTGGTCTCGATTTTGATCCCGTGTTTTAACGAAGGGATCAACGCGCGCGAAACGATCGAGGCCGCACTGGCCCAGCGATATAAGAATATTGAAGTTATTGCCATCAATGATGGTTCGACGGATGACACGCACGATGTTCTGGAACAGCTGGCAACAGAGTACCCAAGCCTGCGAGTGATTCACTTAGCGGAAAACCAGGGGAAAGCCCTGGCTCTTAAGACCGGCGCAGCTGCAGCGCGCAGCGATTACCTGGTGTGCATTGATGGGGATGCGTTACTGGATCGTGATGCCGTCGCCTATATCGTGGCTCCGCTTATCCAGTTCCCGCGCGTTGGTGCGGTGACCGGTAACCCGCGTATTCGTACCCGCTCGACGTTAATTGGCCGCGTACAGGTTGGTGAGTTCTCGTCGATTATCGGCTTAATCAAGCGTACCCAGCGAGTCTACGGGCAGATATTTACCGTTTCAGGTGTCGTTGCCGCGTTTCGTCGCCGGGCGTTGGCTGAAGTTGGCTACTGGAGCCCGGACATGATCACCGAAGATATCGACATCAGTTGGAAGCTGCAATTACGCCACTGGTCGGTATTCTTTGAGCCGCGCGCGCTGTGCTGGATCCTGATGCCTGAAACATTGAAAGGACTGTGGAAACAGCGCCTGCGCTGGGCACAAGGTGGTGCGGAGGTGTTTATCGTTAACATGCGCCGCCTGTGGTCGTGGGAATTCCGCCGTATGTGGCCGCTGTTCCTTGAGTTCTGTTTCTCTACCGCTTGGGCATTTGCGTATGCGGTTAGTATCGTGCTGTTCCTGTTAGGGCTGCTATTCCCGATGCCAGACACGCTGTATGTTCAGCATCTGTTCCCGCCAGCCTTCACTGGACTTATCCTCGGCGTGGTCTGCCTGTTGCAGTTCGCGGTGAGCCTGATGATTGAACGGCGCTATGAAAAAGGGATTGGGGCCTCATTGTTCTGGATCATCTGGTTCCCGGTGGTGTACTGGATGCTGAGTCTGTTCACCACGCTGGTGGCGTTCCCCAAAGTGATGCTCAAACGCAAACGCGGCAGGGCACGCTGGGTCAGTCCTGATCGCGGTATCGGGAGGATTGAATCATGAACCAACCGCTGATTTTTACCGAACGGCGTCTGCTGCCGCGGGTGATCGACGTCGTGTTGACGCTTATTGCCTGGATTGGGTTCTTATACCTGATTTATAAAGGGTTGATCGTCGCACTGGCGCATTCACCGCATATAGGGGTTCGCCCCTTTTTCACGACCCTGGATACGGTGACGTTTTACATTCTTATTGCCCTGGTCAATGGTCTGGTGCTAATTGGTTGGGCTAAGTACAACCAGTTTCGTTTCCGGGTGGAACGCCGCAGTCGCAGACCGGGTCTGGAAGAGCATGAGCTGGCGGAAAGTTTACGCATTACCCGCGAGCTGGTGACCGAGCTGAACAAGGCGAGGGTGCTGACGGTTCACCATCATGAAAGTGGTGAGATCAGTCATATCGATGTGGACAGGGATATCGCCGATAACCGTCTGCCGCCACCGACGCCTGCGATGCTGGAGTATTTGCCACCAGAGCAGCAGCCGTCGTGGCAGAGACGGTCTGAGTGATATTTCTGCTTTCAGCGGCTTCCTTCAGCCTCGCATCGGTCTATGATTAGACCCAGACAATAAAAAAATGTGAGGCAATGTCGTGGATAAGGAACTACTGGATGCAGGTTACCGGGCCTATACCGGCGAGAAGATTGATGTCTATTTCAACACGGGGATGTGCCAACATTCGGGTAATTGCGTACGAGGAAGCGCAAAGCTTTTTAACCTGAAGCGTAAACCGTGGATCATCCCGGATGAAGTCGATGTTGCGACGGTTATCAGGGTTATTGATACCTGTCCGAGTGGTGCACTGAAGTATCGCCAGAAATAAGTGAGGGAACCATGGAAATTCTTGCAGGCCACAACAAATTTTATGTGAACGATGCTGAAGGCAAGCAGGTCGCCGAGATTGTTTTTGTGCCGACGGGCGAGCATCTGAGCATCATTGAACATACCGATGTCGACCCCAGCCTGAAAGGTCAGGGCGTCGGCAAACAGCTGGTGGCGAAAGTGGTAGAGAAGATGCGCGCTGAAAACCGCAAAGTTATTCCGCTGTGCCCGTTTGCCAAACATGAATTTGATAAAACCCGCGAGTACGACGATATCCGCGCCTGATCATCTTATATGAACCGGAAGGTATAACAGCCATCCGGTTCATCACTCCCGATGCAGCAGATCCTGATAAATCCCCGTCAGTATCCCTTGTGGCCCAAACTCTTTTTTAATCCACTGCGTTACACGACCGGTTGCCGAATGCTGGGTTGCCAACAGCATTCGTGAATCCTGACGCGGGTTGTGGATCTGCCGCGTCACCAGCAGCGACTTTTCCATCGCTTCGCGTACCATATAGTCCGGTAAAAAGCCAATGCCTTCACCCAGGATCTGGCACTGGCACTTGGTATTAAAATCGGGAACCAGAATCGACTCCTGTCCGTGTAACAGCCAGCCGACCTTCTTGTTAATGGTGTGCGCGGTGTCTTCCACCATGATGTTCGGGTACAGGCGCAGCTGGCTCTCAGAAATGGGTTCAGGCATAAAGGCGAGCGGATGATCCGGGGCAATCGCAAACGACCAACGGATCGCGCCGATCTCGGTGTAATCAATGCCGCCGCCATCCAGTAACGTATCAGGCGCGCCGATAGCGATGTTGGCGAGGTTGTTGATGATCGAATCCCAGACGCCGTTATACACCTCGGTGGTGACGGTTATCTGGCAGGTCGGAAACTGCTTTTTGAGTACCTGTAACAGCCGTGCAGTATGCTGTGGGGTATACAACAGCTGGTTAATGCAAATGCGTACCCTCGCTTCAATTCCCTGGGCGATAGTATCGATGCTGCGCTTGATGGCGTGGAAGTCATTCAGCAGGTCGGTTGCTTTGCGAAAGAAGTAGCGACCGGACTCGGTGAGCTCAATGCTGCGGGTACTGCGAGTAAACAGCACCACATCGAGCCCCATCTCCATACGTTTGATGGTGTAGCTGATGGCCGACGTTGTTAAGCCAAGCTCTTCAGCCGCCTTGCTAAAGCTGCTGTAGCGGGCAGCCATCGTAAACGCCAGTAGGTTTTCCTCGGTAAATATTGAATTCATCTTTCTCTCCTCCGGCGACAATGCGCATCCGCAACACGATGATTGTTGAATGTATTTGTAATCCTTATACAGAGCAATCAGTTTTGAACAAAATTTAACACTAGTTTTACATTTGATTTGAAGGCAATCACACTTCTGTATTTTAATTGCAGGCCGCTATCCGTGCAGCATACCGCCTGATTCACCGGACTACTGATTAGTGGCTAAAAGGGCCCCAGCCATAAGGGAAAGATTGCACTACAGCACGTTTTGTTCTCATTGTTAAAATTGATTCAATAATCGATGCACTAACGATGAATGAAATTTAAGCGGATGTTATTCTCTGCACTCTGTTGCTATTCTCAGGTTATCGGATATTTAAAAAGTCTAAAAAACTGCAGGAGAGTGATTATGTCAGAGAAAGAACTTATTACTGAATTTCTGCTGGCGGCAGAACAGGGTAACGTCGAAGGATTAAAATCCTGTCTGGAAAAAAATGTGGATATTAATGCCACCAACCGTCAGGGCCGTACTGCCATAATTATTGCCAGCCTGAATAAGCATTACGATTGTGTTTCTTTATTGATTGCCGCCGGTGCTGATATTAATAAGCAAGATCAAACCTGCTTTAATCCATTCCTGATTAGCTGCCTGACAAATGACTTAACGCTACTGCGTTTGGTATTACCGGCTAACCCGGATCTTGAGCGTCTGAGTCGTTTTGGCGGTGTCGGCATTACGCCTGCCAGCGAAAAAGGTCATGTTGAGATCGTGCGCGAGCTGCTGCTGCATACCGATATTAATGTCAACCACACCAATTTCGTTGGCTGGACGCCGCTGCTGGAAGCTATCGTACTTAACGACGGCGGCGCGAAGCAGCAGGAGATCGTCAAGCTGCTGCTCGACCATGGCGCGAACCCGCACATGACGGATAAATACGGTAAAACCCCGCTGGAACTGGCGCGGGAGAAAGGTTACCACGAAATTGCCGAGCTGCTGATTGCCGCCGGAGCCTGACAGAGGAGCGCCGCTATCGCCACGCCATCACGGCGATGCGTTCGGGCGCTAACCGCCGACGGCGCGTTTCTTTCATTCCGGGGAACCGGGCGAGTAGAACAGGTTTTTTCCCGCGCGGTGAATCTGTTCATACCCAAGCAGCAGCGATTACTGACGTTACTGAGTGAAGGCTGTGATAACGCGCCCAATAGCTGTCGGCTGGCGCTGACGCATTGTGAAGACCTGTTTCATCCCGGTGAGCCGGTCAGTTTTACCGAATCAGGGATTGTCGTTGGTAAGGATAAGTGGATAGAGACTTCCGGGTGCCTGCCGTGGCGAATGCCACAGTGGACGCCAGATGCAACAGCGTTTGCGGCTATTCGGTGGCAGCGCTGGGAAGAGGATATCCGCCAACAGCTTAAAAACGATGACACATTATTTCTGTATCAGGGTGACAATCCGTTTTTTCAGGAAATCACCCGTCAATTACGCAACCGCCGACAAACATTACTGACGGCGTTGCGTACAGGAGAAAATATCTCTACAGCGGTCAGCCATTTAATTGGTCTGGGGATTGGGCTGACGCCATCATCGGATGATTATTTAGTTGGTCTAAGTACCATCTTATTTATTCCAGGACACCCGCTGGGAAAATATCGGGGAGAGTTTTTAGCCGCCTTGCAGCGTGACGGAAATAATACGACATTACTCAGTAAAATTACGCTGGAGGAGGCTTTTCATCAGCGCTATCGGGAAAGTGTCGCACGACTGCTGAACCATATTATTAATGAGCAACAACCCGTTTCTACGCAATATATAACTGATATTAAAAATATCGGCTCAAGTTCTGGCTGCGACATGCTGTACGGTATGGCAGATGCCTGCGCCCTGAGCCACAGGTCCGGAGGGAATTATGTCGATCAGGATAGTTGTTAAAAAGAATACGTACTTTGATTCGGTCTCACTGATGTCTATTTCAACACGCGCAAATAAGCTCGATGGTGTGGAGCAGGCGTTCGTGGCTATGGCGACAGAAATGAATAAGGGCGTGCTGAAGAATCTCGGCCTGCTCACGCCTGAACTGGAAGAGGCGAAAAGTGGCGATCTGATGATTGTCATTAAAGGCGCCAGCGAAGCGGCGAACGAGCAGACGCTGGTGGCGATTGAGGATCTGTTCACGCATAAAGAGCAGGGCGGCCAGCACGAAGCGCGCTACGCTACGCTCGCCAGCGCGAAGAAACATGTTCCTGACAGCAACCTGGCGGTGATCTCGGTCAATGGCCTGTTTGCCGCGCGTGAAGCGCGTCAGGCGCTGCAAAATAACCTCAACGTGATGTTGTTCTCTGACAACGTCTCTCTTGAAGACGAGCTGACGCTTAAGCAACTGGCGCACGAAAAAGGGCTGTTGATGATGGGGCCAGACTGCGGAACCGCCATTATTAACGGCGCGGCGCTGTGTTTTGGCAACGCAGTGCGTCGCGGCAACATCGGAATTATTGGTGCGTCCGGTACCGGTAGCCAGGAACTGAGCGTACGCATTCACGAGTTTGGCGGCGGGATTTCCCAACTGATTGGCACCGGTGGACGCGATCTGAGTGAAAAGATTGGCGGCCTGATGATGCTTGACGCGATTGGCATGTTGGAAGCCGATCCGCAAACCGAAATCATTGCACTGATCTCCAAACCGCCTGCACCTGCGGTGGCCCGCAAGGTACTGGAACGTGCACGCGCCTGTCATAAGCCCGTGGTGGTGTGTTTCCTTGGACGTGATGCCGCGCCTGCGGATGAAGCGGGGCTGCAGTTCGCACGTGGCACCAAAGAAGCTGCGCTGAAAGCGGTACTGCTGACAGGCGTGAAAAAAGAGAGCCTGGATCTGCATCCGCTCAACTGGCCGCTGATTGAAGAGGTTCGCGCCCGTCTGACCCCGCAACAAAAGTACATCCGTGGCTTGTTCTGCGGTGGCACGCTGTGCGATGAGGCGATGTTTGCCGCCATGGAAAAACATGCCGAAGTGTACAGCAACATTCATCCGGACCCGGCATTCCGCCTCACGGATCTCAATCGCAGCGTCGCGCATACCTTCCTTGATTTCGGTGATGATGATTTCACCAACGGTAAACCGCACCCGATGATCGATCCCACCAACCGCATTAGTCGTCTGTTGCAGGAAGCGCGCGATCCTGAAGTCGGCGTGATCGTGATGGACTTTGTGCTTGGCTTTGGATCGCATGAAGATCCGGTTGGCGTAATGCTCGATGCGATCGTTGAAGCCAAAGCGATCGCCGCCGCAGACGGTCGTCCGCTTGAGATCCTCGGCTATGTGCTGGGAACCGATCTTGATACGCCATCGCTGGAAAAACAGTGTCAGATGCTGACTGATGCTGGTGTTATCTGGGCGAGCAGTAGCACCAACACCGGATTGCTGGCGCGTGAATTTATCTGTAAAGGGGAGGAAGCCTGATGAGCCAGACGCTGTTTAACCAGCCGCTGAATGTGATTAACGTCGGTATCGCGATGTTCAGCGATGACCTGAAAAAGCAGAACGTTCCCGTGACCCAGCTCGACTGGACGCCGCCGGGCCAGGGCAACATGCAGGTGGTTGCGGCACTGGACGAGATTGCCGATTCGCCGCTGGCAGACAAAATCGCTGCCGCTAACCAGCAGGCGCTGGAACGTATTATCCAGTCGCATCCGGTGCTGATTGGCTATGACCAGGCAATCAATGTCGTGCCGGGGATGACCCGCAACACCATCCTGCACGCTGGACCGCCAATCCGCTGGGAAAAAATGTGCGGCGCAATGAAGGGCGCAGTCACCGGTGCGCTGGTGTTTGAAGGGCTGGCGAAAGATCTGGATGAAGCCGCCGAACTGGCCGCCTCGGGCGAAATTATCTTCTCTCCGTGCCACGAGCATGACTGCGTTGGCTCGATGGCGGGTGTGACGTCAGCATCCATGTTTATGCACATCGTTGAGAACAAAACCTACGGCAACCGCGCATATACCAATATGAGCGAGCAGATGGCGAAGATCCTGCGCATGGGGGCGAACGATCAGAGCGTTATCGATCGTCTGAACTGGATGCGTGATGTGCTGGGACCGATGCTGCGCGACGCCATGAAGCTGGCGGGCGAAATCGA
The DNA here is from genome assembly GCF_005280975.1 of Citrobacter sp. wls716. NCBI lineage: Bacteria > Pseudomonadati > Pseudomonadota > Gammaproteobacteria > Enterobacterales > Enterobacteriaceae > Citrobacter > Citrobacter sp. wls716. The sequence continues at coordinate 313,558 of NZ_SZWX01000031.1, read as the reverse complement.
TCTGCGCCTGATGTTGGCGCAGGCGCTACACATGGGCGATGAGTGCCATAACCGTAACAATGCCGGGACGGCGCTGCTGATTCAGGCGCTGACGCCGTGGATTATTCAGACCGGTTATCCGGTTGAGCAGCAGCGTGAGGTGTTCGAATTCGTCCTCAGCAGCGATTACTTCTCCGGGCCGACCTGGATGGCGATGTGTAAAGCCGCAATGGACGCTGCACACGGCATTGAATACAGCACCGTGGTGACGACGATGGCGCGTAACGGCGTTGAGTTCGGTCTGCGCATCAGCGGCTTACCGGGTCAGTGGTTTACCGGTCCGGCGCAACAGGTGATTGGCCCGATGTTTGCGGGCTATAAGCCGGAAGATTCAGGACGCGATATCGGCGATAGCGCGATTACCGAAACCTACGGTATTGGCGGTTTCGCCATGGCGACGGCACCGGCTATCGTGGCGCTGGTCGGTGGTACGGTCGAAGAGGCCGTTGATTTCTCGCGCCAGATGCGTGAAATCACTCTCGGCGAAAACCCCAACGTCACCATTCCGCTGCTTGGTTTTATGGGCGTACCGACCGCTATCGATATTACGCGCGTGGGCAGCACCGGCATTTTGCCGGTGATCAACACCGCAATTGCGCACAAAGACGCGGGGATCGGCATGATCGGTGCCGGAATAGTCCACCCGCCGTTCGCCTGTTTTGAAAAGGCGATCCTCAACTGGCGCGACCGCTACTGCCAATAACAACAATCGGGGCTGACGCGGTTAGCCCCACAGTAGCGAAGCGAAAAACGTTGCTTACCTGCAGGGCTGGGCGATCTCCGCGATCGCAAACGATGCTTAACCTGTTAAGGATATTCCATGAACAGCATAAAACTAGAATGGAAACGTGGTGACTGGGCAGCTTACTTTGGGCTGATGACCAACAACCTGACTAACCTGCTGACAATGATGGGGCTGCTCATTTTTGTCGTCGGGATCCCTACCGAAATTGTCTATGGTCGCATTGCGCCTGCCTTTGGTCTGGCGGTGCTGGTGGCCAGCGTCTGCTACGCCTGGTTTGGCCTGCAGATGGCAAAGCACACCGGGCGTAAAGACGTGACGGCGCTGCCGTCCGGACCGAGCGCACCGTCAATCTTTACCGTCACCTTCCTGGTACTGATGCCGGTTTATCAGCAAACCAAAGATGCCAACTTTGCGATTCAGATAGCGCTGGTATGGTGCTTTGTAGAAGCGTTAATCCTGGTCGGCGGCTCCTTCCTGGGCGAAACCATCCGCAAGATGATCCCACGTACGGTACTGCTTTCTTGTCTGTCCGGCCTGGGACTGTTGCTGCTGGCGATGAACCCGATGCTGCAGGCATTCGAAGCGCCGACCGTCTCTTTCATCGTCCTGTTGCTGATCTTCATTAACTGGTTCGGTAAGAAGCCGATTTTTGCCCGTATTCCTACCGGTTTGCTGCTGCTGATTGCCGGTACGGCCCTGGCGTGGATCTCCGGTTTACAAAGCCCGGAAGCCATTAAAGCGTCGATGTCTTCCTTTGGCTTCAACCCGCCGGAAATTCATGTCGACAGCTTCCTGCAAGGTTTGCCGCACGCGCTGCCGTATCTGGCTTCTGCGGTTCCTCTGGGTCTGGCGAACTACATTTTCGACCTTGAGAACATTGAAAGTGCGCACGCGGCGGGGGATGAGTACAACACCCGTAAGGTGATGATGGCGAATGGCTTTGCCTCCATGCTCGGCTGCATGCTGGGCAATCCGTTCCCGGTGACCGTGTATGTTGGGCATGCGGGCTGGAAAGCGATGGGCGCCAGCATCGGCTATACCCTCGCTTCAGGCATCACCATGTTCCTGGTACCGCTGTTTGGGCTGGGCGCGTTTATGCTCGCCATTATTCCGATGACTGCGATAGTGCCGATTCTGGTGTTTATCGGCGTGGTGACCGCCAACCAGGTGGTACGAGAAACACCCAAAGTAGAGGTTCCCGTCATCTTCATCTGTCTGTTCCCGTGGATTGCCAACTGGGCATTGACCATCGTTAACAGCGTGATGGGCGCCGCCGGAACCTCTGCGGGGAAACTGGGCAGTGACCTGCTGCACAGCAAAGGCGTCTATTACGACGGACTGGTGCATCTGGGAAGCGGCGCGCCGCTGGCCAGCATGCTGTGGGGCTGTGTCGCTATCTTCGCCATTATGAATAAGCCGTTACGCGGGGCGATTGCCGCAGCCTTTGGGGCACTGCTGTCGCTGTTTGGCGTGATCCACTCCCCGGCAGTTGGCTTTGCTGAGGGCAGCTCGATGATGTTTGTTGTGGCCTACCTGATGATGAGCGGCATGTTTGTCGTCAAACATATTCTCGACAGTCGTGAAGCGGCTACTGCGCCTGAGCAGGAACCGACGAAAACAACCTGAATCGCCTGCAAGCGGAAGAAAATACGATGAAAGAACTTGTGGTCGTTGCCATTGGCGGCAACAGCATTATCAAAGATAACGCCAGCCAGTCGATTGAGCACCAGGCTGAAGCGGTGAAGGCGGTGGCGGACACGGTGCTGGAGATGTTGGCATCGGACTACAACATTGTGCTGACACACGGTAACGGGCCGCAGGTGGGGCTGGATCTCCGGCGTGCTGAAATCGCGCACGAACGCGAAGGTTTGCCGCTTACCCCGCTGGCAAACTGCGTTGCCGATACTCAGGGCGGTATCGGTTATCTGATCCAACAGGCGCTGAATAACCGTCTGGCGCGGCGCGGTGAGCAGAAGGCAGTTACGGTGGTCACGCAGGTGGAGGTCGACAAAAACGATCCGGGCTTCGCTAATCCGACCAAGCCTATCGGGGCGTTCTTTAGCGAAGCGCAGCGCGATGAGTTGCTGCGGGTCAATCCGGGCTGGCGCTTTGTCGAGGATTCGGGGCGCGGCTACCGGCGGGTTGTGGCTTCCCCTGAACCCAAACGTATTGTTGAAGCAGAGGCCATCAAAACGCTGACCCAGCAGGGGTTTGTGGTGATTGGTGCGGGTGGCGGCGGCATCCCGGTGGTGCGTAGCGAGCACGGGGATTATCACAGCGTGGATGCGGTGATTGATAAAGATCTCTCCACGGCGTTGCTGGCACAGGAGATCCGCGCCGACATTCTGGTGATCACCACCGGCGTAGAGAAAGTGTGTATTCACTTCGGCAAACCCAACCAGCAGGCGCTGGATACGGTGGATATTGCGACAATGACCGGCTACATGCAGGAAGGTCACTTCCCGCCGGGCAGTATGTTACCCAAAATCGTTGCCAGCCTGACGTTCCTGGCGCGCGGCGGTAAGCGGGTAATCATCACCACGCCGGAATGCCTGCCCGCCGCACTGCGCGGTGAAACGGGCACCCATATTGTCCATTCCTGAGAGGAGATGCGAATGAAGGAAAGTAACAGCCGCCGTGAATTTTTAAGCCAGAGCGGAAAAATGGTCACTGCTGCCGCGCTGTTTGGCGCAGTCGCCCCGGTCGCGTATGCTGCTAATCCTGTCGGGAACACCTGCGGGTCGAAGAGCACAATGACGATTAACGATAAGCACTATTACCTGGATAACGTCCTGCTGGAAGCGGGGTTTGATTACGAAAACTCGGTGGTGGTACATACCCGTACCGCGCTGCAAACCGTTGAAATCCAGGACGGGAAAATTGTTGCGCTGCGCGAGAATAAGCAGCATCCGGATGCGGCGCTGCCGCACTACGATGCGGGTGGAAAGCTGATGCTGCCCGCCATGCGCGACATGCATATCCATCTGGATAAAACCTTTTACGGCGGTCCCTGGCGTTCGCTGAACCGTCCGGCGGGCACCACCATTCAGGATATGATCCGCCTGGAGCAAAAGCTGCTGCCTGAACTCCAGCCTTATACCCAGGAGCGGGCGGAAAAGCTTATCGATCTGCTGCAATCAAAAGGCACCTCGATTGCCCGCAGTCATTGCAATATCGAACCGGTTTCCGGACTGAAAAACCTGGAGAACCTGCAGGCGGTGCTGGCGCGTCGCCAGCCGGGTTTTGCCTGCGAAATCGTGGCGTTTCCGCAGCATGGCCTGCTGTTATCAAAATCTGAACCGTTAATGCGTGAAGCGATGCAGGCGGGAGCGCAGTATGTCGGCGGTCTGGACCCAACCAGCGTCGACGGCGCGATGGAAAAATCACTCGATACCATGTTCCAGATTGCGCTCGATTACAACAAAGGCGTGGATATCCATCTGCATGAAACCAGTCCGGCGGGCGTGGCGGCGGTGAATTACATGGTGGAAACGGTTGAGAAAACCCCGCAGTTGAAGGGAAAACTGACCATCAGCCATGCATTTGCGCTGTCTACGCTGAACGAGCAGCAGGTGGATGAACTGGCAGCCCGCATGGCGGCGCAGCAGATTACCATTGCCTCGACGGTGCCGATTGGCACGATGCACATGCCGCTAAAACAGCTGCGCGACAAAGGCGTGGAAGTGATTACCGGCACCGACAGCGTGATTGACCACTGGTCGCCGTACGGCCTGGGAGACATGCTGGAGAAGGCGAATCTGTACGCGCAGCTCTATATTCGCCCGAATGAACTCAACCTGTCGCGGGCGCTGTTTCTCGCTACCGGTGATGTGCTGCCGCTTAACGATAAAGGTGAGCGCGTCTGGCCGAAAGCGCAGGATGAAGCCAGCTTTGTGCTGGTGGATGCCTCCTGCTCGGCGGAAGCGGTCGCGCGAATCTCCCCACGCACTGCGACCTTCCATAAAGGGCAACTGGTGTGGGGGAATGTCGCAAGCTAGCCTGGTTCTACGCGCAGCGGCTATCGCTGCTGCGCTCCCATATATTAACCGACGATCCCCATATAGCCGTGAATCCCCATATATACGCCGACCATCGCGATGAGCACGCTGGAAAAATAGGGCGCTTTGCGTGCCAGCGTGTTAAATCCGCTCCAGCGTTTGGCCGCCTGCTGCACGCTGATTGCCGCGCCCACGCCCACCGTTACCAGCGTTATCGCCAGCCCGAGGCTAAAGCACAGCACCATCGTTGCCCCCAGCGTAAAGGCTTTGAGCTGGATACAAATCAGCAGTACCGTAATGGCCGCAGGACACGGGATTAACCCGCCGGTCAGGCCAAACAATAAAATTTGGCCGTTGGTGACCTCTTTGCCCGCAAAGCGGCGCTGAATATCGGTGGCATGTGCGCGTTCGTGCGCGTCCTGATACTCTTTCGAACCCTCGCTCAGCCCTGCTAACGCGGCATGGTTATGATCGTGGTCATGGTGATGGTGATGATCGTCATCGTGGTCATGATGGTGGTGGTGATGATCGTCATGATCATGGTGGTGGTGATGCCCGTGATCGTGGTCGTGATGCGTCTGGGCCAGCCAGTTCTGCTCTCCCTGCCAGGTCCGCCAGAACATCCAGAATGCGGTCCCGAGAATAATTATCGCCGAGACAAACTGCAGCCAGGGCTCCACGGCCTGGGCTGTAAACGCTTTGCTGATATACATCCCGCCGAGCGCAATCAACCACACCACAGCGGTATGCGACAGGGTAGCCGCCAGCCCCAGCATCACCGCCTGCTTGATAGTCCCCTTTATGGCGATAATAAAGGCCGCCATCATTGTCTTGGAATGCCCCGGTTCCAGACCGTGTAACACGCCCAATAAGATCGCGCTGGGAATGAAAAACCAGGCGTTGCCTTGCTGAAGAAGCGTCGAAAACTCACCCATGAGAATGATTCTTAGTTGTTTTGTTTCACCGGATTCTACTCCCCCCCAGTATCAAATACTACCCCCCAGTAGAATGTCGATGGTATTGTCGCTACAGCCAGACGTTAAAAAGGTAAAGTTATGTCACATACGATCCGCGACAAACAGAAGCTGAAAGCCCGAACCAGTAAGATTCAGGGGCAGGTAGCGGCGTTGAAAACCATGCTGGATGAACCGCATGAATGCGCGGCGGTATTGCAGCAAATAGCGGCGATCCGCGGGGCGGTAAATGGATTAATGCGCGAAGTGATTAAAGGTCATCTGACCGAGCACATTGTGCATCAGGGCGATGAAATAAAGCGTGAAGAGGATTTGGACGTTGTCCTGAAAGTGCTGGATTCGTACATCAAATAAGTCAGTTTAACGGCTCATCCACACACTGATGAATGAGCCGTTGATAACGTCATTTAGCCAAAAAACATCACAGATACACACAGCAGACCGACAATCAACGTTATCAGGTTCCCCACTGAACGGTACGGCTTCAGCGCCGGGATCAGATAGGTCGATAACGTCGGCATGATAAACAGAATCATGGCAATCAGCGGCCCACTGATCGCGTAAATCATTGAAATGGCATTCGGGTTAATGCAGCAGATGATAAACGTGATGCTTGAGACCAACATAATGGACAGGGCGCGGTTAAAGGCCCGGCTTTTCTTCACACCTACCTGATGCAGCGACGTTTTTACAACTTCTGTCGCCCCTTCAATTACGCCAAAGTAGGTGCCGAGGAACGATTTTGACATCGCCACGACGGCAACAATAATCCCGGAGATTGACAGCCAGGCCGGCGCGTTTGGCATCATCGATAGTGCTGACAGAATGGTCACGCCTTCATTTTTTGCATCCTCGATATAGTTTGTCGGAATCGAAAGCAAACAGCTGAAAACGAAAAACAGCACGCTCAGGCAGATGATGACGTAGGCTACCTTCATGATTTTTTTGCATTTACCCATGGCCTGCTCGCCATATTTCTCACGTCGATCAATGGCGAACGTGGAGATAATTGGCGTATGGCTAAAAGCGAAAACCATCACGGGAATAGATATCCAAACCTGATGAAGCGTGTGCTGATCGACAGACATCTGGCCGGTGAGTAGCGTTGGCTGCCAGCTTCCGGTCAGGTAGAGCGAAAGGAATAAAAAATACGCGATGAGCGGGAACACCAGAAAGCCCATCACCCGGATGGTGGCCTGGCGACCCATCAGAAAAATTAAATTCAGCACCAGTACCACGCCGAGACTTACCAGCATGCGTATGCGTAGATCAATCTCGATATGTTTTGCCAACTGTTCGGTGAGTGAATTGGTTATCGCCACGGCGTAGATCAGCACCACCACAAAGAAGGCAATAAAATAAAGCGTCGTAATCAGGCTGCCTATCTTCTTGCCATAGTAGTGGGTGACCGCGCCGGTGATCCCTTCACCTGCAGAGGTTTTTGACGACAGGATAAACTGGCACAGCGCCTTGTGCGGCCAGTAGGTTAAAGGCCAGGCGACGAGTGCGGTGATAAACAGTACCACCGCGCCTGCAGAACCCAGCTGTATGGGAAGGAAGAGGGTTCCTGCGCCGACGGCAGTCCCATATAGTGCGAAGCTCCAGAGAGTCTCTTCTTTTGACCAAAATTTCGACATTATTTGAACGTATCAACTATAAAATAAACAAAAAGAAGCGCAATTTACCACAAATGAGAGGGGCTGGGGGAGGTGTGAACAAGTGGGCTGGTGAATGGATGAATAGCCGGAATTGAGAAAATTCCGGCTATTGTTTGAATTATCAGGCAGTAACGCGCTGCTGGCGACGCTTCATAACACGCTCGCGTAACGTGTCATATGCCCAGTTATAGAACATGGTGTACGGCAGGAAGAACAGGAAGAAACCTATTTCCAACGTGAATGCTTGAAACAGGCTGACGTTCAGCACATACGCCACGATGCTCACCCCGATCACAATAAAACCACTCTCAAAACCTAACGCGTGGAATGCGCGTACTTTAGCCGTACGTTTCACCAGATGTGACGGCCATAAGCGGTCAAACAGGGCGTTATATATGATATTCCAGATCATTGCTGTCGTTGCCAGCAGAATGGTCAGCCCGCCCATTTCCAGTACCGAGCGCTGCATCAACCATGCGGTGGTTGGTGCGAGAACAGCGGTGGCAATGCCTTCAAAGCAGACGGCATGAAAAATGCGCTCCATTAACGAGCGACGTTGGACTGTATCGTGTTGCATAACCTAAAACCTTCTTTGATGCCCGGATAACGGAATGGTGGCAATTTTATCGTTTTATGTGATATCTAAAAGATAGTATCCATCGATAAAGTAGATAGTTCATGCGTTACTCTCCTGAAGCGTTAACGGCATTTGTAGAGACCGTTTCCTGCGGCTCATTTTCTGCTGCGGCCCGGCGGCTGCGCAAAAGCCAGTCCACCATCAGTACGGCCATTGCGCATCTGGAAGCCGACCTTGGTTTTGCGCTGTTTGACCGTTCATCACGCCAGCCAACGCTGACCGAAGAAGGTAAGCGGGTGCTGGGTTATGTGCAGGCCATTCTGTCAGCGAGCGATCGTCTGGACGAAGCGGCGATTTCGCTGTCGGGTGAAACGGAAGCGCGTTTGACCTTCGTGTTGTCAGATACGCTGCATCCGGATGTGCTGGAAGAACTGATGGTGCAGTTTGACCGTAAGTTTCCCCATACCGAGTTTGAATGTCTGATTGGTGAAGACGAGGACGTGATCGATCTGCTGCAAAAAGGACGTGCTCAGGTGGGATTGATCGAAGCGCGGGAGGATTACCCGACCGACATGGGCGTCACGCGCCTGCCGATGCAAACCTGGATGGGATTATATGTTGCGGCTTCGCATCCGCTGGCGGCGCAGGAAAAACTGCAGTGGGAACAGCTGCATACCTGGCGCGAGCTGCGTCTGAACACCTATCTGGAAAGCCGTACCAACGTGGCGCGCGGCCCTGTGTGGTCTGCTCCCAACTATTTGTTGCTGCTGAGTATGGCGGTTCAGGGATTCGGCTGGTGCGCGCTGCCTTGCGCGCTGGTAGAAGAATTTGCCGCAGAAAAGCCGCTGGTTCCATTGACGCTGCCCGGTTGGCCAAAGGCTATCTCTATCGATCTGTTGTGGAATAAGAAATCCCCGCCAGGCGTGGCGGGAAGTTGGTTGCGCGACCATTTACAGCAGAGTGGCGTTCAGATGACCAATAAATGATACGAATTTCCTTTGTGATAAAAATCACCGTTTTTAAACAACCTTGATAACTCTTTTTAACAATCATCTACTATTGCGGTGTTATTTTGCGCTGAGGTGGTGATGAAAGAGGTTGTGATAGTCGGGGCGTTAAGGACACCGATTGGCTGCTTCCAGGGGACGCTGGCGCGCCACTCTGCCGTTGAATTAGGTAGCATGGTAGTCAGGGCGTTACTGGAACGCACGGGCGTGGACGTTCATGCTGTGGATGAAGTGATCCTCGGTCAGGTGCTTACCGCAGGTGCCGGGCAGAATCCGGCGCGTCAGTCTGCCATCAATGGTGGGCTACCCAATACCGTTTCCGCCATCACCATTAACGATGTCTGTGGTTCGGGCCTGAAAGCGCTGCATCTGGCGACCCAGGCTATCCAGTGCGGCGAAGCCGACATTGTGATTGCGGGCGGGCAAGAGAATATGAGCCGTGCCCCGCATGTCCTTACCGATAGCCGCACCGGCGCACAGCTGGGGAACAGCCAACTGGTCGACAGCCTGGTACATGACGGTCTGTGGGATGCCTTCAACGATTATCACATGGGCGTTACCGCGGAAAACCTGGCACGGGAATATGGTATCAGCCGCGAATTACAGGACGCCTACGCGCTTCATTCGCAGCACAAAGCGCGGATGGCAATTGATGCCGGGCGCTTTAAAGATGAGATCGTGCCGGTAGTGACCCAGCGTAACGGGCAATCCTTTGTGGTGGATACCGACGAGCAGCCGCGCACCGATGCCAGCGCCGAAGGGCTGGCGCGTCTGGATCCTACCTTCGACAGACTCGGTTCGGTCACGGCGGGCAACGCGTCATCTATCAATGATGGCGCTGCCGCGGTGATGATGATGAGCGAAGCCAAAGCGCAGGCGCTGAATTTACCCATACTGGCGCGCATTCGCGCCTTTGCCAGCGTCGGTGTCGATCCTGCGCTCATGGGGATAGCTCCGGTATACGCGACGCGTCGCTGCCTTGAGCGCGTCGGCTGGCAACTGGCGGATGTCGATTTGATTGAAGCCAATGAAGCATTCGCCGCGCAGGCATTATCCGTTGGGAAAATGCTGGAATGGGACGAGCGTCGGGTGAATGTGAACGGCGGAGCCATTGCGCTCGGTCATCCGATTGGCGCATCAGGCTGCCGGATTCTGGTTTCACTGGTACATGAAATGGTGAAGCGTCGGGCGCATAAAGGGCTGGCAACGTTATGTATCGGCGGCGGCCAGGGGGTGGCACTCGCTATCGAACGAGATTAACGATCTTACATTTACCGTCTTAAACGCCTTTCTAAGTGTTTTCCCTGCACCTGTAAAAAAGCCCTCCAGCAGGAGGGCAAGGCCAGTTACAGAAACATACACTCTAAACACAGTCAACTTATCAAAACATTGTTTCATTTCATGTGATTAACTGCGCACTTTGTTAGAAAAGGTGTCTTATCGGCCTATAAACTCGGCTGAATTTTCCATTTTTTATCCCCACCTCTAGTGAATGAATAAATTTATCTTATTGTTATTCAATGATTTTATTTAAACCTATTTCGCTATTTATACGCGCTGGCGTGATCGCACTTACACTTTTGATAATAAGATGCGGAAAAAGTGAAACATCGTTTTAGTTATAATTGAAAACCCGTCCCGGGAGGGATATCATGAACGCATTAGGTAAAACGGAACGGCGTTTTGCTATCGCTCAAGAATTCACGGTCAATTTATCACTGGAGGTAAATGTGGACGTAAGACAAAGCATCCATAGTGCGCATGCGAAAACCCTGGATACCCAGGCGCTGCGTAATGAGTTTTTGGTAGAAGAAGTGTTTGTCGCAGATGAATACACCATGGTCTACAGCCACATCGACCGCATCATTGTTGGCGGCATTATGCCTGTGGGCAAAACCGTCTCTGTGGGTGGTGAAGTTGGCAAACAGCTGGGCGTAACCTACTTCCTGGAGCGTCGTGAGTTAGGCGTGATCAACATCGGTGGACCGGGCACGATTACCGTTGACGGTCAGTGTTATGAAATTGGTCATCGCGATGCGCTGTATGTCGGTAAAGGGGCAAAAGAAGTTGTTTTTGCAAGCATTGACCCTGCAAAACCCGCCAAGTTCTATTATAACTGCGCGCCGGCACACATGACTTATCCAACCAAAAAAGTGACCCCAGCCGACGTTGCGCCAGTGACGTTGGGTGATGATCTCACGAGTAACCGCCGTACCATCAACAAGTATTTTGTGCCGGACGTACTGGAAACCTGCCAACTGAGCATGGGCCTGACCGAACTGGCGCCGGGCAACCTGTGGAACACCATGCCGTGCCATACCCATGAACGCCGTATGGAAGTCTATTTCTACTTCAATATGGAAGAGGACACCTGTGTCTTCCACATGATGGGGCAGCCTCAGGAAACGCGTCATATAGTGATGCACAACGAGCAGGCGGTGATTTCTCCGAGCTGGTCAATTCACTCCGGCGTCGGCACAAAAGCGTATACGTTCATTTGGGGCATGGTCGGCGAAAACCAGGTCTTTGATGATATGGACCATGTTGCAGTCAAAGATCTGCGCTAGTTGCGGGCGACAGCCTTGCCTGCCTGTGGCGGGCATTATAAAAATTTAAGGATTTACAATGATTTTGAATGCATTCTCTCTTGAAGGTAAAGCCGCCGTTGTGACGGGTTGTGACACCGGTCTGGGTCAGGGTATGGCGCTGGGCCTGGCGGAAGCGGGCTGCGATATCGTGGGTATCAACATTGTTGAGCCGACTGAAACCATCGAACGTGTTACCGCCCTGGGCCGCCGTTTTTTAAGCCTGACCGCCGATCTGCGTCAGATTGATGGTATTCCGGCACTGCTGGAGCGTGCGGTCGCAGAATTCGGTCATATCGACATTCTGGTCAACAACGCCGGTCTTATCCGTCGTGACGATGCTATCGACTTCAGCGAAAAAGACTGGGACGACGTGATGAACCTGAACATTAAGAGCGTGTTCTTCATGTCTCAGGCGGCGGCGAAGCACTTTATCGCGCAGGGTAATGGCGGCAAAATTATCAACATCGCCTCTATGCTCTCCTTCCAGGGCGGCATCCGAGTGCCGTCTTACACCGCGTCTAAAAGCGGCGTAATGGGCGTCACCCGTCTGATGGCCAACGAGTGGGCAAAACATAACATCAACGTGAATGCGATCGCGCCGGGTTATATGGCGACCAATAACACGCAGCAACTGCGTGCTGATGAGCAGCGTAGCGCCGAAATTCTCGATCGTATCCCGGCGGGCCGTTGGGGTCTGCCAAGCGATCTGATGGGGCCAGTAGTGTTCCTGGCGTCCAGCGCATCTGACTACATTAACGGTTATACCGTTGCGGTCGACGGTGGGTGGCTGGCGCGTTAATTTACCGTCCAGCATCAACAAACCCTGCCAATGGCAGGGTTTTTTTTGGTGTTAAGTTATTTTAGTCCATATTCTGTTTATAAGTTAATCCATACATAATTATATATATATGGGTTGGCAATAATTAATACTCTTTAATATCAGTGCATTAAATTTAATTGAGTAATTAGCGATAAATTTTAAAATTGGAATATCCATCACATAACGATGTGGTGCAGCAATTTTATCCATGTTTTTGCCGTTTCCCGCCTGACGCTTCCTGTAAGGGATCCCTTACTTTCATCGACATGGCTTACTCTGTATCTGGCAGGAAAAAATGGTCTCAATTAATCATGAAGCTGCTTTAACACCGCGTACGCAGCGCGATACGCGACGTATGAACTTGTTTGTCTCTATTTCTGCGGCTGTCGCAGGGTTGTTATTTGGCCTCGATATCGGCGTAATTGCCGGCGCGTTGCCTTTCATCACCGATCACTTTGTCCTGACCAGTCGCCTGCAGGAGTGGGTGGTCAGCAGTATGATGCTTGGCGCGGCAATTGGTGCGCTGTTTAACGGTTGGCTGTCATTCCGCCTGGGACGTAAATACAGTCTGATGGCCGGGGCGATCCTGTTTGTCGTTGGTTCCCTGGGGTCAGCATTTGCTTCAAGCGTGGAAATGCTCATTTTTGCCCGCGTGGTACTGGGCGTTGCCGTAGGTATCGCCTCTTACACCGCGCCGCTCTATCTCTCCGAAATGGCCAGTGAGAACGTGCGCGGCAAGATGATCAGCATGTATCAACTGATGGTAACGCTGGGGATCGTACTGGCCTTTTTATCTGATACGGCGTTTAGCTACAGCGGTAACTGGCGCGCTATGCTGGGCGTGCTGGCGCTTCCGGCGGTGTTACTGATTATCCTGGTTGTTTTCCTGCCAAACAGCCCGCGCTGGCTGGCGGAGAAAGGCCGCCACATCGAAGCCGAAGAAGTATTGCGCATGCTGCGCGATACGTCAGAAAAGGCCCGTGATGAACTGAACGAAATTCGTGAAAGCCTGAAGCTGAAGCAGGGCGGTTGGGCGTTGTTTAAAATTAACCGTAACGTGCGCCGCGCAGTTTTTCTTGGGATGTTACTGCAGGCGATGCAGCAGTTCACCGGGATGAACATCATTATGTACTACGCCCCACGTATTTTTAAAATGGCCGGTTTTACCACGACTGAACAGCAGATGATTGCCACGTTAGTCGTTGGCTTAACCTTTATGTTCGCGACTTTTATTGCTGTTTTTACAGTAGATAAAGCCGGACGCAAACCGGCGCTGAAAATTGGTTTCAGCGTGATGGCCATTGGGACGCTGGTGCTTGGTTATTGCCTGATGCAGTTTGATAACGGCACGGCTTCCAGTGGGCTATCCTGGCTGTCAGTTGGCATGACGATGATGTGTATTGCCGGCTACGCAATGAGCGCCGCGCCGGTGGTGTGGATCCTGTGTTCTGAGATTCAGCCGCTAAAATGTCGCGATTTTGGTATCACCTGTTCCACCACCACGAACTGGGTGTCGAACATGATTATCGGCGCAACCTTCCTGACGTTACTCGACAGCATTGGCGCAGCCGGTACGTTCTGGCTTTATACCGCACTGAACGTCGTATTTATTGGTATTACCTTCTGGCTTATTCCTGAAACCAAAAACGTTACGCTTGAGCATATCGAACGTAAGCTGATGGCTGGCGAGAAGTTAAGAGATATTGGGGTGTAAGTAGTGAGGCGCAGTGTCGGATGACGTCTCGTGCAGGCCGGGCAAGCGTAAGCGATACCCGGCATTTTTGTATAACAAGGTTCGAGAATAGAGAGATTACGCCTGCAGGAAGTCTTCGCGTACCGGGGTGAAGGTATCGAGTAATGTTCCCGGCTGTAAACAGACGCAGCCGTGCATAATATTGGGTTGCTTGTACAGGGTGTCTCCTGCACTGACGACATGCTTTTCTTCCCCAATCGTAAATTCAAACTCGCCCGATAAAACGTACGTGAGTTGTTCATGCGGATGGCTGTGCATCGGGCCAACTGCGCCCTGCTCGAAATTGACTTCCACGGCCATCATTTTGCCATCGTGAGCCAGAATACGCCGGGTAACGCCGTTACCCAGATCTTCAAGCGTGGTTTCTTTATGAAAAATAAACATTCGATATCCTTGCAATAAAATGAAACATTATTTCATTAAATTTATATCAGAAAATAAAAAAAGGAAATGTGCGCCGGCAGATGTGGAAAGTTGATCACATCTTTGGTTCACTGGGAGGACAACCACGAATAAGGGTAAATGATGAAAACGATCGGTCTGTTAGGCGGAATGAGCTGGGAATCTACTATTCCTTATTATCGTCTGATTAATGAAGGGGTTAAGCAGAATCTGGGCGGTCTGCATTCTGCGAAAATTCTGCTGCACAGCGTCGATTTCCATGAGATTGAAGCGTGTCAGTCGAACGGTGACTGGCAGCGGGCAGGGGAGATCCTGGCGCAGGCAGCGGTGGGGTTACAGCAAGCGGGAGCTGAGGGAATTGTGCTGTGTACCAACACTATGCATAAAGTGACCGAGGCCATTGAAACGGCCTGCGATGTCCCGTTTTTGCACATTGCCGATGCAACAGGTCGGGCCATACAACAACAGAAGATGAGTAACGTCGCGCTGTTGGGCACGCGTTACACCATGGAACAGGATTTCTATCGTGGGCGTTTACAGATGGAATTTGGCATTAGCACGCTAATCCCTGACGCTGACGACCGACAGAAAATAAACCAGATTATTTTCGAGGAACTGTGCCTTGGTGAATTTAGCGAAATTTCCCGCGATTATTACCTGAGCGTGATTGAGCGACTGGCTCGTCAGGGGGCACAAGGGGTGATCTTTGGCTGCACCGAAATTGGCCTGCTGGTTCCCACTGAAATGAGCCCGTTGCCGGTCTTCGATACCGCGGCGATCCATGCGCAGGATGCCGTGACGTTTATGCTTTCACCTGAGATTGTAAAATAGCCTCCAGCGGGTCAGTAAGCCGGTGGAGATGGGCCTGTAGATGTGCTGTAAAAGCATCAACCAGCGCGGATGCCGGGCGATGCAGTGGATGGATCAGGCTGACGGTAAAAGGCACCGAAACACTAAAACGCCGGATTACAATCCCGCTGCCTGCGTAATCCAGGGCGGTCAGCGGGTTCACTACCGAGATCCCCACGCCGGCACGTACCATCGCACAAATTGATGCGGCACTGTGCGTTTCTATGACCATTCGGCGCTTGACCTGATGATCATTAAACAGGGTATCCAGCAACTGGCGATAACTGTCGGTGCGCGACAGGCTGATATAGTTTTCCCCCTGAAAATCTTGCGGTGTTAATACTGCTTTCCCGGTCAGCGGATGTCCCTGTGGCAGCACGCAAACTTCATCCAGCGACAGTAATTCAGTGCGTTTAGTCCCGGCGGGGGTATGCAGGGTCTCAGTTAACCCGAGATCGTGGCGCTGTGCCGACAGCCACTCTTCCAGCAGCGGCGACTCCTGCGGCACTATCTGAATATTGACCTGCGGATAGCGCTCGAGAAATGGCTGCAGCAGCGGCGGTAAAAAGGACTGTGAGAACACTGGCAGGCAGACAATCGACAGCTCACCCTGACGAAACTCACGCAGGCTCTCTGCGGCGCTCACAATTCTGTCCAGGCCATACCACGAACGTTGCACCTCTTCAAACAGGCGTAGCCCCTGCACTGTGGGATGCAGTCGGCCTCGCGTACGTTCGAACAGTGTTAACCCCAGAACTTTTTCAAATCTTGCCAGCTCGCGACTGACGGTAGGCTGCGACGTGTGCAGCATCCGTGCGGCTTCCGTCAGGTTGCCTGCTGTCATAATGGCGTGAAAAATTTCAATGTGGCGCAAGTTAACGGCAGGCATCGGCGATCCTCAAATAAACATTCCATATCATTTTTGCATAGACTCGCGATAAAACGATATTTTTTATTCTCTTCGGGCTGTGGCGTAATCATAAAAAAGCCAATACCGGAGCACACCATGCCACGTCCACTCAACAGCACTGATACTGACCTGACCGCAGATAACCTGCTGCGTCTGCCCGCCGAATTCGGTTGTCCGGTATGGGTTTACGATGCGCAGATTATCCGCGCGCAGATAGCCAAACTGAGTCAGTTTGATGTGGTGCGTTTTGCCCAAAAGGCCTGCTCGAATATTCATATTTTGCGTCTGATGCGTGAGCAGGGCGTGAAGGTGGATTCCGTCTCGCTGGGTGAGATTGAACGTGCGCTGGCAGCAGGTTTTGTGCCGGAGAATGATGAAATCGTCTTTACCGCCGATATGATTGACCAGGCGACGCTGGCCCGGGTGCATGAGCTACGTATTCCAGTAAACGCCGGGTCGGTTGATATGCTGGAACAACTGGGCCAGGTTTCGTCAGGGCATCGTGTATGGCTGCGCGTCAACCCAGGTTTTGGTCACGGGCATAGTCAGAAAACCAATACCGGCGGCGAGAACAGCAAGCACGGTATCTGGTATAGCGACCTTCCGGCGGCGCTGGAGGTGATTCAGCGTTATCAACTGAAACTGGTGGGCATTCACATGCATATCGGCTCCGGTGTGGACTACGGGCATCTGGAGCAAGTGTGTGGCGCGATGGTGCGTCAGGTTGTTGAATTAGGTCAGGATTTGGAGGCTATATCTGCGGGCGGAGGTTTGTCGATCCCATATCGCGAAGGAGAAGAGGCGATCAACACCGATCACTACTTCGGACTGTGGAACGCCGCACGAGAGCAAATCGCCAAACATCTGGGGCATCCGGTGAAGCTTGAGATCGAGCCAGGACGTTTTCTGGTGGCCGAAGCGGGTGTGCTGGTGGCGCAGGTGCGCAGTGTGAAAGAGATGGGCAGTCGCCACTTCGTGCTGATCGACGCGGGCTTCAACGATCTGATGCGGCCAGCAATGTACGGCAGCTATCACCATATCTCCGCATTGGCCGGGGATGGCCGCTCGCTGGATAATGCGGCGCAGATTGAGACGGTGGTTGCCGGGCCGCTGTGCGAATCGGGCGATGTTTTTACCCAACAGGAAGGCGGTAAAGTCGAAACCCGTCTATTACCTGCGGTAGTGCCGGGAGATTACCTGGTATTGCATGATACCGGTGCGTATGGCGCGTCGATGTCGTCGAACTACAATAGCCGCCCGCTGCTGCCGGAGGTTCTGTTCGATAACGGCGTGGCGCGACTCATTCGCCGTCGTCAGACTATTGATGAGCTGTTAGCGCTGGAATTAATCTGAATACAGCGTTATGAAACGCCGGATGGCGCTACGCTTATCCTGCCTACGAAATAAACTGTGGGGCCTGTAGGCCGGATAAGGCGAAGCCGCCATCCGGCATCTGATTACGTGAAGTTCGGCCCCGTTGTCACCGATTCCCGTAACACCAGTTTGCCGGTAAACGGTGGGATCGGCTCCACGCTTTCGCCGTTGGCCAGACGGATAGCCTGATCGATTGCCGTGGTTATCATGGTATCGATCGGCAGATAAACGGTAGACAGCCCCGGCTCCAGCCATTTCGCGCTGGGCGCATCATCAAAACCAAACAACGAAACATCCTCGGGGATCTTTAGTCCAGCCTGATGTAATGCTTTCGATGCACCTAACGCCATGTCATCGTTACAGGCGAACAGTGCGCTGAATATCACTCCTTCATCCAACAGTTCACGACAGGCTTCATAGCCTCTGGTCATCGTTGAATCACCGTATTTGACCTTGGCGGGTTCCCAGGGAATACCGTTTTTTTCCAGCGCCTTACGATATCCCATTAACCGAGATTTACCGGTTGGTGTATGGCCTGGTACGGTGATACAGGCAATATCGCGATGTCCTTGCGAGATGAGGTAATCGACGGCCTGAAACGCCGCGTCTTCCTGTTCAAAGAAAATTGCGCGGTCGCGGGCCTGGCTGACGTCGCGGTTAATGACCAGCAATGGCATATCAATGCGGCTCATCAGCGACATAATCGCCTTTTCGCTCATGTAGCGGGTGTAGAGAATAATGGCGTCGCACTGTCGGTCGGCCAGCATTTGAACGGCTTCCTGCTCACGCTCTGGTGTGTCATGGCCGTCGGTGACAATCAGCTGTTTACCGTGAGACTCCGTCTGGCGCGAAGCCTGTTGTAGCAGGCGACCAAAGTAGAAGCCATCAAATGTAGATACCACTAAACCAATGCTGTTGCTGGTGCGGTTTGCCAGTGAGCGCGCTAAAAAATTAGGCCGATAATCTAATGCCTGCATGGCGTTGAAGACTTTCTGGCGCGTGCTTTCTTTAACCTGCCCCGTACCATTCAGTACGCGTGAAACGGTCGCTTTCGATACGCCTGCATGTCGTGAAACGTCTAACATCGTTGTCATGACGCAATCCTGATTAATCGTTTGACAAAGAATTTCCCGGCTCAGTCAGCGCCGAAACGGAATGCCGACGTACCAGCGTTGGGTTAAAGACGTGAGTGATTTCCGGGACCGGGCGTTTTTCGGCCAGCGCCAGCGCCAGTTCGGCGGCCTGGGTTGCCATCGTCACGATAGGGTAACGTACCGTCGTCAGCCGTGGGCGCACGTAGCGTGAAACCAGTACATCATCAAAACCAATCAGCGAGATTTCTCCCGGCACATCAATGCCGTTATCATTTAATACACCCATAGCGCCCGCCGCCATTGAGTCGTTATAGCAGGCGATAGCCGTGAAGTTTTTGCCGCGACCAAGCAGCTCAGTCATTGCCTGCTCGCCGCCGCTTTCATCGGGCTCGCCAAACGTGACCAGTCGATCGTTTACCGGAATATTGCTTTCCGCCAGCGCGTCGTAATAGCCTTGCAAACGATCTTCCGCATCTGAAATGCTGTGGTTGGAACACAGATAACCGATGCGCGTATGGCCCTGCTGAATAAGATGACGGGTTGCCAGCCAGGCACCGTAACGGTCGTCCAGCGCAACGCAGCGTTGTTCGAATCCCGGTAAGATTCGATTGATCAGTACCATCCCGGGGATTTGTTTCATCAATGATGTCAGCTCGGCATCCGGGATAATTTTAGCGTGGACCACGAGGGCTGCGCAGCGGTGGCGAATAAGCTGCTCAATCGCCTGACGTTCCTTTTGCTCGTTATGGTAGCCGTTGCCAATCAGTAAAAAGTTACCGGTGTTATAGGCCACCTGCTCGACAGCTTTAACCATTGCCCCAAAGAACGGATCGGACACATCACCGACTACCAGACCGACGGTTTCAGTAGATTGTTGTGCCAGCGCACGCGCGTTGGCGTTGGGGTGGTAGCTGAGTGATTCCATTGCACTCATTACAGCCAGACGCGATGCTTCGCTGGCTTTGGGGGAGTCATTGATCACTCGAGAAACGGTGGCGACTGATACACCAGCTAGTCGGGCTACATCCTTTATGGTCGCCATGATAGTACCTGTTGTGGGTAAACGCTTACATCCCGCCAGTGTTACGGAAAACGGCTGTCTGTTCAAGCAGATTGCCCGTCAGGACGTCGCAAATGTGAGCGGACACGAGCGAAGTAAGACAGAAAATAGAAAATGAAAACCTTTGCTTACACTTTGCGATGTGCTGTTGCGATTGTTCGCTGGTGAGGGGAGAGAGCGGATTGATAGAGTTGGGATCCCAGAGGTATTGATAGGTGAAATCAACTTTCGGGTTGATCACAAAATTTACACCAGCCTGCGCAGATGCGCAGGTTTTTTTTTGCGTACGGCGTATCTGTAACAGTAACCGATAATTTACACAACTCGTTGCACTTGGGTTCATTCCTTTGCGTTTTCCAACTGGCGGAACGGCGCGGTGACGACCACAATCAAGATCCCAGAGGTATTGATTGGTGAGATTATTCGGTACGCACTTCGTACCTGTCTCTTGCACCGACCTGCGCGGATGCGCAGGTTTTTTTTCGGATTCTATTTACCCGTTATCTGTCGCGCCCATTCCCCAACTCGTATACTCTCCCATCATTGATGTTTATATAATTAATGGCACAGGGAGTTGAGATGCTATTTGGCTTTTTTCGAAATCTGTTTCGCGTGCTGTTTCGTGTTCGCGTCACGGGCGATGTCAGCGCGCTACGGGGAGAACGCGTCTTAATCACGCCCAACCATGTCTCATTTATCGATGGTATCCTGCTGGCGCTCTTTTTACCGATTCGCCCCGTTTTTGCCGTTTACACCTCGATCAGCCAGCAATGGTATATGCGCTGGCTCACTCCACTGATTGATTTCGTACCGCTAGACCCAACCAAACCGATGTCGATTAAACATCTGGTACGCCTGGTCGAGCAGGGTCGCCCGGTGGTTATTTTCCCGGAAGGACGTATTTCGACCACCGGTTCACTGATGAAAATCTACGATGGTGCCGGGTTCGTTGCCGCAAAATCAAAGGCGACGGTGGTGCCTGTGCGTATTGAAGGCGCGGAACTGACCCATTTTAGCCGCCTGAAAGGTCTGGTTAAACAGCGATTTTTTCCGCGTATTCAATTGCATATCCTGCCGCCGACCCAAATGCCGATGCCGGAAGCGCCGCGTGCTCGCGATCGCCGCAAAATCGCCGGTGAAATGCTGCATCAGATTATGATGGAAGCGCGTATGGCCGTCCGCCCGCGTGAAACGTTATACGAGTCGCTACTGGCGGCAAAATACCGGTTTGGCGCAGGCAAAAACTGCATTGAAGATGTTAACTTTACGCCGGACAGCTACCGCAAACTGCTGACGAAGACACTCTTTGTGGCTCGTATTCTGGAGAAATATAGCGCGGAAGGTGAAAAAATCGGCCTGATGCTGCCAAATGCGGGGATCAGCGCGGCGGTCATTTTTGGCGCCATTGCGCGTCGACGCATCCCGGCGATGATGAACTATACGGCGGGCGTGAAGGGATTAACCAGCGCCATTACAGCCTCTGAAATCAAAACGATCTTCACTTCCCGACAATTTCTCGATAAAGGCAAACTCTGGCACCTACCGGAACAGCTCACCCAGGTGCGCTGGGTGTATCTGGAAGATCTGAAGGCCGATGTGACCTTTGGCGATAAGCTGTGGATTTTTTCTCATCTGTTGGCGCCGCATCTGGCACAGGTGAAGCAGCAGCCGGAAGAAGCTGCGGTGATCCTCTTTACCTCAGGATCAGAAGGCCACCCGAAAGGTGTCGTACACAGCCATAAGAGCATTCTGGCGAACGTCGAGCAGATTAAGACGATTGCCGATTTCACTGCCGACGATCGCTTTATGTCAGCATTGCCGCTATTTCACTCTTTTGGCCTGACGGTAGGGTTATTCACGCCGTTGCTGACCGGTGCTGAAGTGTTTTTGTACCCCAGTCCGCTGCATTACCGCATCGTTCCTGAGCTGGTATATGACCGTAACTGCACCGTACTGTTTGGTACCTCAACGTTCCTCGGCAATTATGCGCGGTTTGCTCATCCGTACGATTTCCACCGTCTGCGCTATGTTGTTGCCGGAGCCGAAAAGCTGCAAGACAGCACAAAGCAGTTGTGGCAGGAGAAGTTTGGCCTGCGCGTCCTTGAAGGCTATGGCGTGACGGAATGTGCGCCGGTGGTGTCGATTAACGTACCGATGGCGGCGAAATCGGGAACGGTAGGGCGCATTCTGCCTGGTATGGATGCCCGACTGTTGGCGGTTCCTGGTATTGAAGATGGCGGGCGTTTACAGCTGAAAGGCCCTAATATTATGAGCGGCTATCTACGCGTCGAAAAGCCAGGTGTACTGGAAGTCCCAACCGCAGAAAATGCGCAGGGTCAGATAGAACACGGCTGGTACGACACCGGTGATGTTGTACGCTTTGATGAAAATGGCTTTGTACAGATTCAGGGGCGTGCCAAGCGCTTTGCCAAAATTGCCGGTGAGATGGTGTCACTGGAGATGGTTGAACAGCTGGCGCTGGCAGTATCTGCTGACAAAATGCATGCCACGGCTATCAAGAGCGATGCCAATAAAGGGGAAGCGCTGGTGCTGTTTACTACCGACAGCGAGCTGACCCGTGAAAGATTACTCCAGTATGCGCGCATCCACGGCATTCCAGAGCTTGCCGTACCGCGTGATATCCGCCACCTAAAACAACTCCCTCTGCTCGGCAGCGGTAAGCCAGATTTTGTGACACTGAAAAACTGGGTCGATGAACCGGAAAAACAACATGCGTGAGTCAGTACACACTAGCACGTCAATCTGGTCAAAAGGGATGATGTCCGTTATCGCCGCGCAGTTTTTGTCAGCGTTTGGCGATAACGCGTTGTTGTTTGCTACCCTGGCTTTGCTCAAGGCGCAGTTCTACCCGGACTGGAGCCAGCCAATCCTGCAAATGGTGTTTGTGGGCGCTTACATTTTGTTTGCGCCGTTTGTTGGACAGGTGGCGGATAGCTTTGCCAAAGGTAGAGTGATGATGTTCGCCAACGGTCTCAAACTGCTGGGCGCGGCGAGTATCTGTTTCGGCGTTAACCCATTTCTCGGGTATACGCTGGTGGGTATTGGCGCAGCGGCGTATTCTCCGGCCAAGTATGGCATCCTGGGTGAGTTGACTACCGGCGACAAACTGGTGAAAGCCAACGGCCTGATGGAAGCTTCAACCATTGCCGCTATCTTGCTGGGTTCTGTTGCCGGCGGTGTGCTGGCCGACTGGCATGTGATTGCTGCGCTTTCCGCCTGTGCGCTGGCCTATGCAGGCGCGGTGGTCGCTAACCTGTATATCCCGAAACTGGCCGCGGCTCGCCCCGGTCAGTCCTGGCATCTGGGCAAAATGACGCGTAGTTTTTTCTGTGCCGCCTCCTCGCTGTGGCGCAACGGTGAAACACGTTTCTCGTTGGTAGGAACCAGCCTGTTTTGGGGCGCGGGCGTCACGCTGCGTTTTCTTCTGGTGCTGTGGGTGCCGGTTGCGCTCGGCATTACCGATAACGCTACACCGACCTATCTCAACGCTATGGTGGCTATCGGGATTGTTGTCGGCGCGGGGGCGGCTGCGAAACTGGTGACGCTGGAAACCGTGTCGCGCTGTATGCCTGCAGGGATACTGATCGGCGTCGTGGTGCTGATTTTCTCTCTTCAACATTCGCTGCTTCCGGCCTACGCGTTGCTGCTGCTTATCGGCGTGTGTGGTGGGTTCTTTGTGGTGCCGCTGAATGCGTTACTGCAGGAGCGGGGCAAAAAAAGCGTGGGTGCGGGCAACGCTATTGCGGTGCAAAACCTGGGTGAAAACAGCGCGATGTTGCTGATGCTCGGTATCTACTCACTGGCGGTGTTGGTGGGTATTCCTGCGGTAGCCATTGGCGTTGGATTTGGTGCGTTGTTTGCCCTGGCGATTACGGCGCTGTGGATTTGGCAGCGCCGCCATTAGTCTGTTATATGCTGTTGCAACCAGGCCTACAGGGAACGCTGTCTGTAGGCCTGATAAGCGCAGCGCCATCAGGCGCTAACTGTTAAGGTGCAGGATAGGTATACACCTGATGCACCGCTTCAATCTCTGCCAGCACTTCCTCGCTCAATTCCAGATACAGGCTTTCAACGTTGGTTTTTAGCTGCTCCATCGTCGTGGCACCCAGCAGTGTGCTGGCGACAAACGGCTGACGACGCACGAATGCCAGCGCCATTTGCGCAGGATCGAGGTTATGGCGTTTGGCGATATCCACATAGGCAGCTACCGCTTTTTGCGTTTGTTCGCTGCTGTAGCGCGTAAAACGGCTAAACAGCGTATTGCGTGCGCCGGCAGGTTTGGCACCGTTCAGGTATTTACCGGTTAAGGTGCCAAAACCAAGGCACGAGTAGGCCAGTAGCTCAACGCCTTCATACTGGCTCACTTCGGCCAGTCCAACTTCAAAGCTGCGGTTTAGCAGGCTGTACGGGTTCTGGATAGTGGCGATACGCGGCAGGTCATGTTTGTCTGCCAGGTGCAGATAACGCATTACGCCAAACGCGGTTTCGTTGGAAACACCGATGTAACGAATCTTACCTGCACGCTGAAACTCTGCCAGCGCGTCCAGCGTATCCAGTAGGGAAACGACCGGCGCGGAGTCCGTCCAGCTATATCCCAGCTTACCAAAGCAGTTGGTCGGACGCTGCGGCCAGTGGACCTGATAGAGATCGAGATAATCGGTCTGCAGTCTTTTCAGACTGTCGTGCAGTGCCTCACGGATGTTTTTACGATCCAGCGCCTGATTCGGTCGAATGCCGCTGTCGTTGTTACGTGATGGTCCACTGACCTTCGACGCCACGATTAGCTTTTCGCGGCTGCCGTGTTTGGCGAGCCAGTTGCCCACGTAAGTTTCGGTGAGTCCCTGGGTTTCTGGACGAGGCGGTACCGGATACATCTCGGCAACGTCGATTAAATTTATGCCTTGTGCAACGGCATAGTCGAGCTGTGCATGTGCGTCGGCTTCGCTGTTTTGTTCACCAAACGTCATTGTGCCCAGCCCCAGTGTACTGACTTCCAGCGAGCTGTGGGGTATACGGTGATATTGCATAGCCGTTTCCTTTTTATAATCACGACATAAGGATTATAAAAATGGCTGAGGGAAGGGAAAAAGGGAAGCAAAATTGTTAAGGCCAGCGCGCTGCTGACCTTAACCATCAACGCTCAATGATTTGAGAGACTTCGTCGCGGTTAATTTGCATCGCATTGCCTTGCTGATCGTGGTAACTCACCAGACCGGTATCATCGTCAATTTCTGGTTTACCATCGGTCAGGATCATTCGACCATCTTTTGTTGCCATCACATAATCACTGCTGCATCCGGAAACGGCAAAAGCCAGCCCGACGGCGGAAATTAAAACTGCCCATTTTTTCATCTGCTTATCCTCACATGGCCTGCGTCTGACACTAGTTTAGTAATAACGCGAAGTTGTGCAGGGCGAAAGCAGTAAAATCTTAATCTGTGAGAGAAGGAAGGTGCGCGGGGAGTATTCGCTCCCCATGGGGGGAGCGATAGTGTCAGTCAGAGTGGATTTTTTTTATTGCGCCACAGGTTCAGGGTCTCTACAGCGATAGAGAAGAACATAGCGAAGTAAATGTATCCTTTCGGAACATGGACATCGAAGCTTTCCAGGATTAGCGTGAAGCCAACCAGTATCAGGAAAGAGAGTGCCAGCATTTTTACCGAAGGGTGACGATCAACAAACTCACCGATTGGGCGGGCTGCAAACATCATTACGCCCACGGCAATCACGACGGCTGCCATCATAATAAACAGATGATCGGACAAGCCTACTGCGGTGATTACTGAGTCCAGACTGAAGATAATATCCAACAGCATGATCTGCACAATCGCGCCCAGGAAAGAAGAGACGCGGGTTTTCAGCCCTTCCTCTTCGCCCTCAATGGATTCGTGGATCTCTTTACTCGCTTTCCAGATCAGGAACAATCCGCCGAGCAGAAGGATCAGATCGCGCGCTGAAATCGCCTCGCCAAACAGTTCGAATAACGGGTTAGTGAGCCGCGTTACCCAGGCGATGGATGCCAGCAGCGCCAGACGCATCACCATCGCTGCCGCCAGCCCGATTCGTCGGGCATGATTACGTTGTGCTGTTGGGAGTTTTGCTACAACCAGAGAAAGGAAAATAATATTGTCGATCCCGAGAACGATCTCCAGCAGCGTCAGCGTACCGAGCGCCAGCCAGGCGTTAGGATCGGTTATCCATGCAAATAACATCAAACAAAGTCCTGCCAAAAAAAAGAAGCGGTAATTATAGGCGCGTAACGCGACGGGCGAAAGGTCAGGGTGTGTTATTGAGCCTGGAATAGAAAATGCCGTTCCAGCAATGCGCGAGTGAAGTTCTTTTTCAGGTAAAACCCGCGGGGCAGAGTCAGGATCGGTTCGCCATGGGCGCCAATGGCCTCGGTCAGCGCCCGGGCGTTAGCGGCTTTAGGACGCAGTTGCAGCACTTCCCCATGGCGAGCGGTGATGCGTTCGACGTGGCCTAGCACTATCATGTCCATCAACTCTTCCCAGTCCAGACGCAGTTGTCGATCTTCCTCTTCATTCGGACTCCACAGCAACGGAGAGCCAACGCGCCGTTCAGCCACAGGGATGCTGCGTTCACCTTCTACGGGTATCCACAACACGCGTTTAAGCTTGTGTCGAACATGGCTGGTTTCCCAGGTCACGCCGGTATTACCGGTTAACGGTGCCACGCAGACAAAGGTCGTTTCCAGCGGTCTGCCAAGGCTATCTACAGGGATCGTTTTTAACTCCACACCCAGCGCGGCAAAATCCTGCTCCGGTTTACTGCCCGCACTGGCCCCAAGCCAAATTTCCAGCAGCACGCCAATCCAGCCTTTGTCCCGCTTCAGATCCTTTGGCGCGACGAGTCCTGCCATCGCCGACAGTTCTCCCAGCGTGTAGCCCGAAAGTTGCCGTGCCTGGTGCAGCAACTGGGCTTCGGATTCAGGCGGAGAAAGCAATGGATGGAGTTCTGGCATCAGGGTTACCCTTGGGTTAAAAAATGAGCAATGATTTTATACCGTGTGGACAGAGTTTATCTTTTTCCACATGCTTTATCCAATTGCATGATTTATAGTGGTTTTTATATTTTGATGTAAAGGGTTGCGCAACAGAAAACCGGGTTTTCCAATTCTGGTCACTGACAATGAACAGGATCTTACACCATGTTATCCACAGAAAGATGGGATAACTGTGAAAAACCCCCACTACTGTTTCAATTTACAGCCTTGACGTGCGACGAAAATCGAATTTTCACACAAATTGTGCCTAACTTATTGGCATAATCTGTGGATAAAACCAACGCTGGTCGATCTTTCATCAGCTCGAAGATCGTATGCGTGACGTGCATCACATTTCTGCATGTTTAGCTACAGTTGTTGCTTTTAACTTAATGAATATATAAGACTATTTTTTGAGTGTGACGGATGTCTTGTTCAGACTGCTCCGGGTTTTCCCATAGTAATTCCGTACTTCTTCACAACTATATCCACAGAAAAGGTGAATAAAATCGCCTATGTAGCATATCTTCTGTTTATAACTCGGCCCTTTGCTGTGAGTTATTCAATTGTTATTAGAATATCGCGCCCTTAACAGAGTGGTTTACCGCCCCTCTGGAGTGTGAAACAATCGTTTGTATATAAGGTTTATGTTGAGGTAGTCCGGTGATTGATGACGATGGCTACCGCCCGAATGTAGGGATAGTAATTTGTAACCGCCAGGGGCAGGTCATGTGGGCCCGGCGATTTGGTCAGCACTCCTGGCAATTCCCGCAAGGCGGGATAAATGCAGGAGAGACAGCAGAGCAGGCGATGTACCGGGAACTCTTTGAAGAAGTAGGTCTGAGTCGTAAAGATGTGCGGATCCTTGCTTCTACTCGTAACTGGTTGCGTTACAAGTTACCGAAACGTTTGGTGCGTTGGGACACAAAGCCGGTTTGTATCGGCCAGAAACAAAAATGGTTTCTTTTGCAGTTGGTCAGTAGCGATGCTGAAATCAATATGCAAACCAGCAGTACACCTGAGTTCGACGGCTGGCGCTGGGTGAGTTACTGGTATCCGGTTCGACAGGTGGTGTCATTTAAACGCGATGTCTATCGCAGGGTGATGAAAGAATTCGCAAGTGTTGTGATGGCGCTTCAGGAGAGCACTCCTAAGCCGCAAAGCGCACCTGCGTACAGACGTAAAAGAGGTTAAGCTACGCAAATTATGCTCACCCGCCTGCGCGAAATAGTCGAAAAGGTGGCCAGTGCCCCACGTCTCAATGAGGCGTTGAATATTCTGGTTACTGACATCTGTCTTGCGATGGATACAGAGGTCTGCTCGGTCTACCTGGCCGATCACGACCGACGCTGTTATTACCTGATGGCGACCCGAGGACTTAAAAAACCACGCGGTCGCACTGTTGCACTGGCGTTTGATGAAGGGATCGTTGGCCTGGTTGGCAGGCTGGCGGAACCTATCAACCTTGCCGATGCGCAAAAACACCCCAGCTTTAAATATATTCCTTCGGTGAAAGAAGAACGCTTTCGTGCGTTCTTAGGCGTACCTATCATCCAGCGACGCCAGTTATTAGGCGTCCTGGTGGTACAGCAACGTGAGTTGCGCCAGTACGACGAAAGCGAAGAATCTTTTTTGGTCACGCTTGCCACACAAATGGCCGCTATTCTGTCTCAGTCGCAGTTAACCGCGCTATTTGGGCAATACCGGCAAACGCGTATCCGCGCATTGCCTGCCGCCCCCGGCGTGGCGATCGCTGAAGGCTGGCAGGATGCCACGTTACCGCTGATGGAACAGGTGTATCAGGCTTCAACGTTGGATCCAGTGCTTGAGCGTGAACGTCTGACTGGCGCACTGGAAGAAGCCGCAAATGAATTTCGCCGCTACAGTAAGCGTTTTGCTGCCGGGGCACAGAAAGAGACGGCGGCAATTTTTGATCTCTATTCGCACCTGCTCTCCGATACCCGTCTGCGCCGCGAGTTGTTCGCGGAAGTGGATAACGGCTCGGTGGCCGAGTGGGCGGTTAAAACGATCATCGAGAAGTTTGCCGAACAGTTTGCCGCGCTAAGCGATAACTATCTCAAAGAACGCGCCGGGGATTTGCGCGCGTTGGGGCAGCGTCTGCTGTTCCATCTTGACGACTCTGTTCAGGGGCCGAATGCCTGGCCGGAACGTTTCGTGCTGGTGGCGGATGAGCTGTCTGCCACTACGCTGGCGGAACTTCCCCAGGACCGGTTGGTAGGGGTTGTCGTCAGGGATGGTGCCGCCAACTCTCACGCGGCGATTATGGTTCGTGCGCTGGGTATCCCGACCGTTATGGGGGCCGATATCCAGCCGTCGGTGCTGCATCGCCGCACGCTGGTGGTGGATGGCTATCGTGGCGAACTGTTGGTTGATCCGGAGCCGGTATTAATCCAGGAATATCAGCGTCTCATTAGTGAAGAGATCGAACTGAGCCGCCTGGCGGAAGATGATGTTAATCAACCGGCACAGTTGAAAAGCGGCGAGCGCGTGAAGGTGATGCTCAATGCGGGTCTCAGCCCGGAACATGAAGAGAAGCTGGGTAGCCGAATTGACGGTATCGGGCTGTATCGTACTGAAATCCCGTTCATGCTGCAAAGCGGCTTTCCATCTGAAGAAGAGCAGGTTGCGCAGTATCAGGGTATGCTGCAGATGTTTAACGATAAGCCCGTAACTCTGCGTACGCTGGATGTCGGTGCCGATAAACAACTGCCGTACATGCCCATCAGCGAAGAAAACCCGTGCCTTGGCTGGCGAGGGATCCGCATAACGCTCGATCAGCCAGAGATCTTTTTGATCCAGGTTCGCGCCATGCTGCGTGCCAACGCGGCAACCGGAAACCTGAGCATTTTACTGCCGATGGTCACCAGTATTGATGAAGTGGATGAAGCGCGACGCCTGATAGAACGTGCCGGACGCGAAGTGGAAGAGATGATCGGCTACGAGATCCCAAAACCACGCATTGGCATCATGCTGGAAGTCCCGTCGATGGTGTTTATGCTGCCGCATTTAGCAAACAGGATCGATTTTATTTCGGTTGGGACCAACGATTTGACCCAGTATATTTTGGCTGTCGATCGGAACAATACACGCGTTGCCAGTATTTATGACAGCCTGCATCCGGGGATGTTACGTGCGCTGGCAATGATTGCGCAGGAGGCGGAGAAAAGCGGCATCGATTTGCGATTGTGTGGTGAAATGGCGGGTGACCCGATGTGTGTCACCATCCTTATTGGGCTTGGTTTCCGTCATTTATCGATGAACGGGCGTTCTGTAGCACGTGTGAAATACCTGCTGCGCCATATCGATTTTGACGAAGCGCAAACGCTGGCGCAGCGCAGCCTGGAAGCGCAACTGGCGACGGAAGTACGCCATCAGGTGGCGGCCTTTATGGAGCGCCGTGGCATGGGAGGATTGATTCGCGGAGGATTGTAGGCCTGATAAGCGTAGCACCATCAGGCAATACGGGGGGTAAAGATTACCTATACAGATCTTTTACATCTTCCCGGCATCCGCTGCGATCCCCTTGTGCTATCATTCGCACCTTTGGAGCGCCTGCATTATGCAGGCGCGCTTATCAATTGCTGTCTGACTTCAGCGAAATAACAAGAACTTGTGGTGACAGATGACCAGTAGCTATCTGCATTTTCCGGATTTCGATCCGGTCATTTTCTCAATTGGACCCGTCGCGCTTCACTGGTACGGCATGATGTATCTGGTGGGGTTTATTTTCGCGATGTGGCTGGCGACGCGCCGGGCTAATCGCCCGGGCAGTGGCTGGACCAAAAACGAAGTAGAAAACTTACTTTATGCAGGCTTCCTCGGGGTCTTCCTCGGCGGGCGTATTGGCTACGTGCTGTTCTATAACTTCCCGCTGTTCCTTGATAACCCGCTGTATCTGTTCCGCGTCTGGGATGGGGGCATGTCCTTCCATGGCGGGCTTATCGGGGTGATTCTGGTGATGATTATCTTCGCCAAACGCACCAAGCGTACATTCTTCCAGGTCTCTGATTTTATTGCTCCACTGATTCCGTTTGGTTTGGGCGCAGGCCGCCTGGGTAACTTTATCAACGGTGAACTGTGGGGACGCGTTGACCCTAACTTTAAGTACGCCATGCTGTTCCCTGGCTCCCGCACTGAAGATATTTTATTGCTGCAAACCAATCCGCAGTGGCAGTCTATTTTTGACACATACGGCTCTTTGCCTCGCCATGCCTCACAGCTTTATGAGATGGCGCTGGAAGGGGTTGTGCTGTTTATCATTCTTAACCTGTTTATTCGCAAACCTCGTCCGATGGGCTCGGTTTCCGGTCTGTTCCTGATTGGCTATGGCGCGTTTCGTATTATCGTCGAATTCTTCCGCCAGCCGGATGCGCAGTTTACCGGCACATGGGTCCAGTACATCAGCATGGGGCAGATCCTGTCTATCCCGATGATTGTCGCAGGTATTATTATGATGGTTTGGGCGTACCGTCGCAGCCCGCAGCAACACGTTTCCTGAGGAACCATGAAACAGTATTTAGAACTGATGCAAAAAGTGCTGGATGAAGGCACACAGAAAAACGACCGCACCGGAACCGGAACGCTTTCCATTTTTGGTCATCAGATGCGTTTTAATCTGCAGGAAGGGTTCCCGCTGGTTACGACTAAACGCTGCCATTTACGCTCGATCATCCATGAGCTGTTGTGGTTTTTGCAGGGCGACACCAACGTTGCCTACCTGCATGAAAACAACGTCTCAATCTGGGATGAATGGGCTGATGAGAACGGTAATTTAGGTCCGGTTTACGGTAAACAGTGGCGTGCATGGCCAACACCGGATGGCCGCCATATCGACCAGATCACGACGGTGCTGAACCAGTTGAAAAACGACCCGGATTCCCGTCGTATTATCGTTTCAGCGTGGAACGTAGGCGAACTGGATAAGATGGCGTTGGCGCCGTGTCATGCGTTCTTCCAGTTCTACGTGGCGGATGGCAAACTCTCTTGCCAACTGTATCAGCGTTCATGCGATGTGTTCCTCGGTCTGCCGTTCAACATCGCCAGCTACGCCTTGCTGGTTCACATGATGGCGCAGCAGTGCGATCTTGAAGTCGGTGATTTTGTCTGGACAGGCGGTGACACGCACCTGTACAGCAACCATATGGATCAAACACATCTGCAGCTTAGCCGCGAGCCACGTGCGCTGCCGAAGCTGGTTATCAAGCGTAAACCAGATTCAATTTTCGACTATCGTTTCGACGACTTCGAAATTGAGGGTTACGATCCGCACCCAGGCATTAAAGCGCCGGTCGCTATCTGATCGAGGCTAATCCTGTCACAACCGGCGTCTTATGCGTCGGTTTTTTTTTGCCTTACATTCTATTCTGCGGCGTTGATTCCTGAAATTTTGCAACGTGATGTAATGCGATAAATATTCTCCGTAGCTTGCCGAAGAAGCTGAATTTCCCCCTCGTTATTAATTTCTCTCACGCCATACTGGCGACATGAAAAAACAACAAGGCTACACGCTTCTCGAAACCCTGATTGCAATGCTGATTATCGCGGCGCTTGGCGCATCAGGGTTGTACGGTTGGCAGCGCTGGCAACAACAGCAGCGGTTATGGCAAACAGCCAGCCAGGTGCGGGATTACCTGCTGCAATTGCGCGAAGATGCTAACTGGCGTAATCGTGATCACGTCATCAACGTGCTCCGCGAAGGAGGAACATGGTGTCTGGCAAGCTCAGCGACGTCACAAACTTCGTGTCAGCCGGTTTCACCGTTGATTTTTACGCCACTCTGGGCTGATGTCGAGATGGCAGAGATAACACCGTCACTGGCTTTTTTTGGCCTACGTAATACCGCATGGGCCGGGCATATCTACCTGAAGAATGCTGCAGGTGAATGGCGTGTGGTGGTGTCTGGTTGGGGACGAATCAGGCTTTGCGAACGCGGTGAGGCGGATCAATGTCGGTAAGTGAACGTGGCTTTTCACTGCTTGAGGTGCTTATCGCTATGGTGATAAGCAGCATTTTACTCCTCAGCGCTGCGCGATTTTTACCTGCGCTGCAGCGAGAAATTTTGCAGAACACTCGTCAGCTAGTGCTTGAAGATGAGCTCTGGCAGCGGATCTATACCGTGGCGAAGCATCTCCAGCGGGCTGGCTATTGTCGGGGAAACTGTATCGGAGAAGGGCTGATGATATCAGCCGCGGGAGACTGTGTGATTGTACGCTGGGATGCCAATAGCAACGGTGTTTGGGACGATATTCCGGCAAAGGAGGCCGATGCCGTTGGGTTTCGTGTTCAAGATAAGGTGCTGGAAACCTTGCGTGGCGCAACAACCTGCGTGGGAAAAGGTTGGGATAAAATGACCGATCCGGATTCTATTCAGATTGAGGTATTTCAGGTGGAGCGCCTGAATATCAGCGGATTTGCGCCAGTGCTTTCGTTGCACCTGCGCGGGAGAAGCAACGCCGAACCTCAAAAGGTCATTGAGGTATTCTATGACGTCACAGGATTCAACCTGTGAACCGTGAGCGAGGTGTTTCATCGCTTGCAATGGTGCTTTTACTCCTGGTACTTGGCAGTCTGTTGCTGCAAGGCGTAAGCCGACAGGAGGCGAGTTTTGCGTCGCGGGTGGCAACGGAAAGCCAGTCGCTACAACATCAGGCAGTGGTGCAATCCGCCATGGAATGGGCACGTATGCAGCCCTGGAGTTTGCAGATGGCAACGCAGTGTCGACGCTATTCCACACAGGGTGCGACAGTCTGCCTGCGTGTGCTCGACGACGATCTTGTGCTGCTTATTGCGCAATATGAAGGTATATCGCTATGGCGTCAGGGGATGATTATCGAGGGTACTATCGAATTCTCAGCGCATGGCTGGAGCGATTTCTGCCCGTTAAAGGTGCTGGCGTTATGTCTGATACCCTGAACAGACAGCGTGGTTTTAGCCTGCCGGAAGTGATGCTGGCAATGGTGCTGATGATTATGATCGTGACCGCGCTTTCCGGATATCAGCGGGCGCTGATGAAGAGCTTTTTAGTCAGAAGCCAGTATCAACAATTGTGGCATCACGCCTGGCAGCAAACGCAGTTGCATATGTATTCACCACCTTTAAACTGGCAAATTAACCGAATGCAGACAACGATAGCGGGATGTGTCAGCATCAATGTTAAAATTACTTCCCCTCTGGGCAGGCAGGGTCAGATGACACGACTGCACTGCCCAAATCGTCAGTAGTCAGGAGTTGCTATGTTAAGGGTCTACCACTCCAATCGTCTGGATGTGCTGGAAGCGTTGATGGAATATATCGTTGAGCGCGAGCGGCTGGACGACCCCTTTGAACCCGAGATGATCCTGGTTCAAAGCACCGGTATGGCGCAGTGGTTGCAAATGACTCTGGCACAGAAGTTTGGTATTGCCGCTAACATTGATTTCCCGCTGCCAGCGAGTTTTATCTGGGATATGTTTGTGCGTGTATTGCCGGATATCCCAAAAGAGAGCGCATTTAGCAAACAGAGCATGAGCTGGAAGCTGATGACGCTGCTACCTCAATTGCTGGATAACGACGATTTCGCACTGCTACGCCACTATCTCACCGACGACACAGACAAACGTAAGCTGTTTCAGCTTTCATCACGCGCTGCGGATCTATTCGACCAGTATTTAGTCTACCGTCCTGAATGGCTGACGCAGTGGGAGGTGGGGCTGCAGGTGGAAGGGCTAGGAGATGCTCAGGCCTGGCAAGCGCCATTGTGGAAAGCACTGGTGGAATACACGGCTGAACTGGGACAGCCAGGCTGGCATCGTGCCAATTTATATCAGCGGTTTATTCAGACCCTGGAGAATACGTCTGACTGCCCACAAGGCTTGCCCTCGCGCGTCTTTATTTGTGGTATCTCCGCGCTACCGCCCGTGTATCTGCAGGCATTACAAGCGCTGGGTAAGCACATTGATATTCATTTGCTTTTTACCAATCCCTGTCGTTACTACTGGGGGGATATTAAAGACCCCGCTTATCTGGCTAAACTGTTGGCGCGTCAGCGTAGGCATAGCTTTGAAGAACGACATTTACCGCTGTTTCGCGATAGTCAGAATGCTGAAGGACTGTTTAACAGCGATGGTGAGCAGGATGTGGGGAATCCGATGTTGGCCTCATGGGGAAAACTAGGGCGTGACTACATATATCTGCTTTCAGAATTGGAAAACAGCCAGGAGCTGGATGCGTTTGTCGACATTACTCCTGACAATCTTTTGCATAATATTCAAGCGGATATTCTGGAACTCGAAAACCATGCGGTGGCAGGAGTCAGCCTGGAGGAGTATTCGCGTAGCGACAATAAACGGTTGCTTGAACCGAATGATACTAGTGTGACGTTTCATGTCTGTCATAGCCCACAACGCGAAGTGGAAATACTCCACGACCGGTTGCTGGCAATGCTGGAAGCGGACCCAACGCTGACGCCGCGCGACATCATCGTGATGGTGGCGGATATCGACAGCTACAGTCCATTTATTCAGGCTGTCTTTGGCAGTGCACCGGCCGATCGTTACCTGCCGTATGCTATTTCCGATCGCCGGGCGCGTCAGTCTCATCCCGTCTTACAGGCGTTTATTAGCCTGCTTTCGCTACCGGACAGCCGTTTTGTCTCAGAGGATGTGCTGGCATTACTGGATGTGCCTGTGCTGGCTGCGCGTTTCAACATCAATGAAGAAGGGTTGCGCTATCTTCGTTTGTGGGTCAATGAATCTGGAATTCGCTGGGGCATTGACGACGACAACGTGCGCGAACTCGCGCTTCCTCCAACTGGCCAGCATACCTGGCAATTTGGTTTAACACGTATGCTGCTGGGCTATGCGATGGAAAGCGCACAGGGTGAGTGGCAGTCGGTATTGCCCTATGATGAGTCCAGTGGTTTGATTGCCGAGTTAGTCGGGCATTTGGCCTCGTTGCTGATGCAGCTAAACATCTGGCGCAGAAGGTTAGCACAGGAACGCCCGCTGGAAGAGTGGTTACCCGTTTGCCGGGACATGCTTAATGATTTCTTCCTGCCGGACGCGGACACCGAAGCGGCGATGACGCTGATTGAACAGCAGTGGCAGGCCATTATCACTGAAGGTTTGGGGGCCGGGTATGGCGAGGCCATACCGCTGTCTCTGTTACGTGACGAACTGGCGCAGCGTCTTGACCAGGAGCGCATCAGCCAGCGTTTCCTGGCAGGGCCTGTCAATATCTGTACGCTGATGCCGATGCGCTCTATCCCTTTCAAAGTGGTCTGCCTGTTGGGCATGAACGATGGCGTTTATCCGCGCCAGCTTGCGCCGCTGGGATTTGATCTGATGAGCCAAAAACCGAGGCGTGGTGACCGAAGCCGCCGTGATGATGACCGCTATCT
The DNA here is from genome assembly GCF_005280975.1 of Citrobacter sp. wls716. Taxonomy (NCBI): domain Bacteria; kingdom Pseudomonadati; phylum Pseudomonadota; class Gammaproteobacteria; order Enterobacterales; family Enterobacteriaceae; genus Citrobacter; species Citrobacter sp. wls716. The sequence continues at coordinate 277,289 of NZ_SZWX01000031.1, read as the reverse complement.
GTTCCTCGAAGCCCTGATTTCGGCGCAACAAACGCTCTATATCAGCTATATCGGCCGCTCAATCCAGGATAACAGTGAGCGCTTCCCGTCGGTGCTGGTGCAGGAACTTATGGATTACATTGGGCAAAGCCACTATTTGCCGGGCGATGAATTACTCACTAGCGATCAAAGTGAAGCGAAAGTAAAAGCGCACATTACCCGTTTACATACCCGTATGCCCTTTGATGCACAAAACTATCTGCCAGGTGAGCAGCAAAGTTATGCTCGAGAGTGGTTGCCAGCGGCAAGTCTGTCAGGCAAAGCGCACACGGATTTTGTCCAGCCGCTCCCCTTTACAATGCCTGAAACCCTGACGCTGGAAACGCTGCAACGCTTTTGGGCTCATCCGGTGCGGGCGTTTTTCCAGATGCGCCTGAGGGTAAATTTCCGCTCTGAAGAGAGCGAAATCCCGGAAACAGAACCCTTTATCCTCGAAGGGCTCAGCCGCTATCAGCTTAATCAGCAGTTGCTTAATACCCTGGTTGAAGAGAACGACGCTGAACGACTGTTTCGCCGTTTTCGTGCGGCGGGTGCGCTTCCCTATGGGCCATTTGGTGAAATTCTGTGGGATACGCAGCGTCAGGAGATGCAGACGCTGGCTGAACGCATTATCGCCTGTCGTCAGCCTTGTCAGAGCATGGAAATCGATCTTACCTGTAACGGCGTGCAAATCACCGGTTGGTTGCCGCAGGTACAAGAGGACGGTTTGTTGCGCTGGCGCCCATCTTTGATCAGCATTGCGCAGGGTGTGCAACTTTGGCTGGAACATCTTGTCTATTGTGCGAGTGGCGGTACGGGAGAAAGCCGGTTGTTCTTACGCAAAGACGGCGAGTGGCGTTTCCCTCCACTGGAGGCCGAACAGGCGTTACAGTATCTGTCGCAACTTATTGAGGGATATCGGGAAGGCATGTCATCGCCGCTACTGGTATTACCGGAAAGTGGTGGGGCGTGGATAAAAACCTGTTATGACGCCGTAAATGATGCCATGTTAGATGACGATGATACGTTGCAAAAAGCGCGCAGTAAGTTTCTGCAGGCCTATGAAGGCAACATGATGGTACGCGGTGAAGGTGATGACATCTGGTATCAACGTCTGTGGCGTCAACTGGATGCTGATACGCTGGAGACCATTGTTTTACAGTCTCAGCGTTACCTGTTACCGATTTTTCGATTTAATCAGTCGTGATGATTGTATAAAAATTGCGCAATTTGATGGCTTCCACTATGATGCGCTTTCTGTCACGGACTGATTCTTACAAAGAGAAGAGGCTGACGCGTTCAGCACAGAGTCTTGCCCTGTTCAGACCACGCTTAATGCGTTGTTTGCAGTGAACAGGTGAATACGTTAATGATGAGGTTTGTGAATGCCCCGCAGCACCTGGTTTAGCGCATTACTGTTGTTCGTCGCCCTTTGGGTTCCCGTAAGTCAGGCTGATACCGGTTGGCAGCCTTTAGCTGAAACTATCCGTAAAAGCGATAAAGACACCCGTCAGTATCAGGCCGTGCGCCTTGATAACGGTATGGTCGTATTGCTGGTATCCGATCCGCAGGCCGTGAAATCCCTTTCTGCACTGGTGGTCCCCGTGGGTTCGCTGGAAGATCCGGACGATCATCAGGGGCTGGCGCATTATCTCGAACATATGTGTCTGATGGGGTCGAAAAAATACCCGCAGCCGGACAGCCTGTCTGAATTTCTGAAAATGCACGGCGGCAGCCATAATGCCAGCACCGCGCCTTATCGTACGGCTTTCTATCTTGAGGTTGAAAACGACGCGCTGGTGGGGGCTGTAGATCGCCTGGCAGACGCTATTGCCGATCCGTTACTGGATAAAAAATATGCCGATCGCGAGCGTAACGCGGTTAACTCCGAGCTGACGCTGGCGCGTACCCGAGACGGGATGCGTATGGCGCAGGTGAGTGCGGAGACTATTAACCCGGCGCACCCTGGTTCGCGCTTCTCCGGCGGAAATCTGGAAACATTAAGCGATAAACCGGGTAATCCGGTGGTACAGGCGTTACACAAATTTCATGAAAAGTACTACTCCGCGAACCTGATGAAGGCGGTGATTTATAGCAATAAACCATTGCCAGAGCTGGCGCGGATAGCGGCTGACACCTTTGGTCGCGTGCCAAACAGAAATATCGAAAAACCGGAAATAACCGTCCCGGTTGTCACCGACGCGCAAAAGGGCGTCATCATCCACTATGTTCCGGCAATGCCGCGTAAAGTGCTGCGCGTCGAGTTTCGTATTGATAACAATAGCGCGCAGTTCCGCAGTAAAACCGATGAGCTGGTGACCTACCTGATTGGCAATCGTAGTCCGGGCACATTGTCTGACTGGTTGCAAAAGCAGGGGCTGGTTGAAGGTATTCGTGCGGACTCCGATCCGGTGGTCAATGGGAATAGCGGCGTGTTAGCCATTTCCGCGACGTTAACCGACAAAGGGCTGGCGAATCGCGATGAAGTTGTTGCTGCAATCTTTAGCTATCTCAACCTGTTACGTGAAAAAGGTATCGATAAACGCTATTTTGACGAACTGGCGCATGTGCTGGATCTCGATTTTCGTTATCCCTCTATCACCCGTGATATGGACTACGTTGAATGGCTGGCGGATACCATGATCCGCGTTCCCGTCGAGCATACTCTGGATGCGGTGAATATTGCCGACCAGTACGATGCCAAAGCCGTTGAGCAACGTCTGGCAATGATGACGCCGCAGAATGCGCGTATCTGGTATATCAGCGCGAAAGAGCCGCATAATAAAACTGCTTACTTTGTCGATGCGCCTTATCAGGTAGATAAAATCAGCGACAAAACCTTTGCCGACTGGCAGCAAAAAGCGCAGGGCATTGCGTTGTCATTACCGGAGTTGAACCCCTACATTCCTGATGATTTCACGCTGATTAAGGCGGATAAAAAATACGCTCACCCGGAACTGATCGTTGATGAGCCGGATTTACGCGTGGTGTATGCGCCGAGCCAGTATTTTGCCAGCGAGCCAAAGGTTGATGTCAGCGTGATACTGCGTAACCCGAAAGCGATGGACAGCGCCCGCAATCAGGTCTTATTCGCCCTGAACGATTATCTGGCGGGTATTGCACTCGACCAGTTAAGTAACCAGGCCGCAGTGGGAGGTATTGGTTTTTCTACAAACGCTAATAACGGCCTGATGCTTAACGCCAACGGCTATACTCAGCGTTTGCCGCAGCTTTTCCAGGCGCTGCTGAGCGGTTATTTCAGTTACACCTCAACAGATGAACAGCTGGAACAGGCGAAATCCTGGTACGCCCAGATGATGGACTCGGCGGAGAAAGGCAAAGCCTACGATCAGGCGATCATGCCGGTTCAGATGCTGTCTCAGGTACCGTACTTCTCACGCGATGAGCGCCGTAAGTTACTGACTTCCATCACCCTGAAAGAGGTAATGGCCTATCGCGACGCCTTGAAAATCGGGGCGCGTCCCGAATTCCTGGTGGTCGGTAATATGAGCGAAGCTCAGGCGAAAACCATGGCGCGGGATATCCAGAAGCAGCTTGGTGCGAACGGCTCACAGTGGTGCCGAAACAAAGATGTTGTGGTAGACAAGAAGCAGTCTGTCATCTTTGAAAAAGCGGGCAGTAGTACGGATTCCGCGCTGGCGGCGGTATTTGTGCCAACTGGATACGATGAGTACACCAGTTCAGCCTATAGCGCCATGTTAGGGCAGATTGTTCAACCGTGGTTCTACAATCAACTGCGTACTGAAGAGCAATTAGGTTATGCCGTCTTTGCTTTCCCAATGAGCGTTGGCCGCCAGTGGGGAATGGGCTTCCTGTTGCAAAGCAGTGATAAGCAGCCATCTTACCTCTGGGAGCGTTATAAAGCGTTCTTCCCGACGGCGGAAGCGAAGCTGCGGGCGATGAAAGCTGATGAGTTCGCACAAATTCAGCAGGCGATTATTGCGCAAATGCTCCAGGCCCCGCAAACGCTGGGGGCAGAAGCCTCGCAGTTAAGCAAAGATTTTGATCGCGGCAATATGCGCTTCGATTCACGTGATAAAATAGTGGCTCAGATTAAACTGCTGACGCCGCAAAAGCTTGCCGACTTCTTCCATCAGGCGGTGGTTGAGCCGCAAGGCATGGCGATACTGTCACAGGTTTCCGGCAGTCAGAATGGGAAAGCAGAATATGTGCACCCGGAAGGCTGGAAAGTGTGGCAGACCGTCAGCGCGTTGCAGCAAACCTTACCCCTGATGAGTGATAAGAATGAATGATGCCGCTGAGTCCCTTGATCCACTCCGCTTGCCCCTGACGGGCGAGCGCCTGATTGAAGCCTCTGCGGGCACCGGTAAAACCTTTACCATCGCCGCCCTGTATTTACGTTTACTGCTTGGACTGGGCGGCTCTGCCGCCTTTCCCCGTCCGCTGACCGTCGAAGAACTGTTAGTGGTCACCTTCACCGAGGCGGCTACTGAAGAGCTGCGCGGTCGAATTCGTAGCAACATCCATGAACTGCGTATTGCCTGCCTGCGTGAAACCACCGATAACCCGCTATACGCCCGTCTGTTAGATGAAATCGCCGATAAAAAACAGGCCGCCCAGTGGCTGCTATTGGCAGAAAGACAGATGGATGAAGCGGCGGTGTTTACCATTCACGGCTTTTGCCAGCGTATGCTCAGCCTCAACGCTTTTGAGTCAGGCATGCTGTTTGAGCAACAACTGATTGAAGATGAATCGCTGCTGCGCTATCAGGCCTGTGCGGACTTCTGGCGTCGACACTGCTATCCGCTGCCCCGTGACATTGCGCAGGTGATTTTTGAAACGTGGAAAGGACCGCAGGCGCTGCTGAGAGATATCGATCGCTATCTGCAAGGGGAAGCACCGGTTATCAAGGCTCCACCGCCCGATGACGAAACGCTGGCAACCCGGCACGAACAAATCCTCGCGCGCATTAATCAAATTAAGCAGCAATGGCGCGATGCCGTTGATGAGCTGGATGGCCTGCTGGAAGCATCCGGGATCGACCGGCGTAAATTTAATCGTGGTAACCAGGGTAAGTGGATCGAAAAGATCAGCGCGTGGGCGCAGGAAGAAACCCAAAGCTATCAGCTGCCTGATGCGCTGGAGAAATTCTCCCAGCGCTTTTTAGAAGAGCGAACCAAAGCGGGCGGCGTAACGCCTCAGCACCCGCTTTTCGTCGCTATTGATCAACTGCTTGGCCAACCGCTGACAATCCGCGATCTGGTGATCACCCGGGCGCTGGCGGAGATCCGCACGGCGGTTGCCGAGGAGAAACGCCGCCGCGGCGAGCTGGGTTTTGACGATATGCTCAGCCGTCTGGATGCAGCGTTGCGCAGTGAAAGCGGCGATGCGCTGGCGACGGCGATTCGTACCCGTTTTCCGGTCGCGATGATTGATGAGTTCCAGGATACCGACCCGCAGCAATACCGTATTTTCCGCCGTATCTGGCAGCATCAACCGGACACCGCGCTGCTGCTGATTGGCGATCCGAAACAGGCAATTTACGCCTTTCGCGGCGCGGATATCTTTACCTACATGAAGGCGCGTAGTGAAGTCAGCGCGCACTATACGCTCGATACTAACTGGCGTTCGGCTCCTGGCATGGTCAATAGTGTGAATACGATTTTCAGCCAGATGAACGACGCCTTTATGTTCCGCGACATCCCCTTCAGCCCGGTAAAATCCGCAGAGAAAAACCAGTCGCTTCAGTTTGTTTTACACGGTGAAACGCAGCCAGCCATGAGTATGTGGCTGATGGAAGGGGAAAGCTGTGGCGTAGGCGACTATCAGAACTACATGGCGCAGGTGTGCGCCACGCAAATTCGCGACTGGCTTAAGGCCGGGTATTCTGGCGCTGCGCAACTGGTCAGCGGTAAAACGTCCAGGCCGGTACGCGCCTCGGACATCAGCGTACTGGTTCGTAGCCGCCAGGAGGCGGCGCTGGTCCGCGATGCGCTGACGCAACTGGCCATTCCCTCTGTTTATCTCTCCAACCGTGACAGCGTGTTTGAAACGCTGGAAGCGCAGGAACTGCTGTGGGTGCTGCAAGCGGTGATGACGCCGGAGCGTGAGAACACGCTGCGTAGCGCGCTGGCAACCTCAATGATGGGGCTGAATGCGCAGGATCTCGAAGCGTTAAATAACGACGAAAATGCCTGGGATGCGGTAGTCGAGGAGTTCGATGGTTATCGTCAGATCTGGCATAAACGCGGCGTGATGCCCATGCTGCGCGCGCTGATGTCCGCTCGCCATATTGCGGAAAACCTGCTGGCGACGGCGGGGGGCGAACGCCGCCTGACCGATATTTTACATATCAGCGAACTGCTCCAGGAAGCCGGATCGCAACTGGAAAGCGAGCATGCGCTGGTGCGCTGGCTATCTCAGCATATTCTTGAACCCGACAGCAATGCGTCCAGTCAGCAGCTCAGGCTCGAAAGCGACAAGCATTTGGTTAAAATCGTCACCATCCATAAATCGAAAGGGCTGGAATATCCACTGGTCTGGCTGCCGTTTATCACCAATTTCCGCGTCCAGGATCAGGCTTTCTACCACGATCGCAGCTCCTTTGAAGCGGTGCTGGATCTCAGCGATGCCGCGGAGAGCGTTGAGCTGGCCGAAGCGGAACGTCTGGCAGAAGACTTGCGCTTGCTCTATGTTGCGCTCACCCGTTCGGTATGGCACTGCAGCCTTGGCGTGGCGCCGTTGGTACGCCGTCGGGGCGATAAGAAAGGGGATACCGATGTGCATCAGAGTGCCCTTGGCCGCCTGCTGCAAAAAGGCGAGCCGATGGATGCCGCGGGTCTGCGTGGCGCGATTGAAGCGCTTTGCAGCAACGATATTGCTTGCCAGACTCCCGCGCAGCCTGACGGCGAACCCTGGCAGGTTGCGCAGTCTGTTAGCAGTGAACTGAATGCAAAAATACTGCAGCGTACGCCTGGTGACAGCTGGCGCGTGACCAGCTATTCCGGTCTGCAACAGCGTGGACATGGTATTGCGCAGGATCTGATCCCGCGACTGGATATCGATGCCGCAGGCGTCGGTGAGGTTATTGAAGAGTCAGGACTCACGCCGCATCAGTTTCCGCGCGGCGCTTCGCCGGGTACATTTTTGCATAGCTTGTTTGAAGATCTCGACTTCACCCAACCGGTAGAGCCGCATTGGGTCGAAGAAAAACTGGCGTTGGGCGGTTATGATGCACACTGGACGCCGGTTTTGACCGCATGGTTGGACGCCATTTTGCAGGCGCCTCTCAACGAGACCGGCGTGAGTTTGAGTCAGCTTTCCGCGCGTGAAAAACAGGTGGAGATGGAGTTTTATCTGCCGATTTCGCAGCCGCTGATGGCCAGCCAACTTGATGCGTTGATCCGCCAATACGATCCGCTTTCGGCTGGCTGCCCGCCGCTGGACTTTATGCAGGTACGCGGCATGCTGAAAGGGTTTATTGACCTGGTGTTCCGCCACCAGGGGCGTTATTACCTGCTCGACTACAAGTCAAACTGGCTGGGCGAAGACAGTTCTGCGTATACCCAGCAGGCAATGGCCTCAGCCATGCAGGCGCACCGTTACGATCTGCAGTATCAGTTGTATACCCTGGCGCTGCACCGTTATCTGCGCCATCGCATTGCTGATTACGATTATGAACGCCATTTTGGCGGCGTTATCTATCTTTTCCTGCGTGGCGTTGACAGTGAAAATCCGCAGCAGGGAATTTACGCTACCCGACCCGATGGGGAATTGATCGCGTTGATGGACGAGTTGTTTGCCGGTGCGGCTCTGGAGGAGATGCAATGACAATCCAGAAACGATTGCTGGAGGCCGTAGAGCAAAAGCAGCTCCGGCCTCTGGATGCCCAGTTTGCGTTGGCGGTTGCCGGAAATGATAACCCTGCCGTTGCGCTGGCGGCGGCTCTGCTTAGCCGTGAGGCGGGCGAGGGGCACGTTTGCTTACCGCTTTCCCGGTTGTCTTTACGCGAAGATGCCCATCCGCTGTTGAGCGCCTGGCTGTGCGAGGCCGGTGAACCGGAAGATTGGTCGGAATGCCTGCTGGCCTCCGCTGCGGTAAGCCGTGGCGAGCAGCCCACGCCGCTGGTGCTGTACGGCGATCGCTTGTATCTGAACCGCATGTGGCATAACGAACGCGCGGTGGCGCGCTTTTTCGGTGAAGTTAACCACGCCATTGAGGTGGATGAACAACGGCTGACCCACACGCTGGCGGCGCTGTTTCCACCCGTTGAAGGCGTTAACTGGCGTTGACCCGCCGTATATCGGTGATCTCCGGCGGGCCGGGGACCGGAAAAACGACAACGGTGGCGAGGCTTCTGGCGGCGTTGATTCAGATGGCGGACGGTGAACGCTGTCGTATTCGTCTGGCGGCGCCAACGGGAAAAGCGGCAGCCCGTCTGACCGCCTCGCTGGGCGCGGCGCTGCGAGAACTGCCGCTGACCGATGAGCAAAAGAAGCGCATTCCCGATGATGCCAGTACATTGCACCGATTATTGGGCGCTCAGCCTGGAAGCCAACGCCTGCGGCATCATGCAGGAAACCCACTGCATCTGGACGTGCTGGTGGTGGATGAAGCCTCGATGATCGATTTGCCGATGATGTCGCGCCTTATCGATGCGCTACCGCCACATGGGCGGGTGATTTTTCTTGGCGATCGCGACCAGCTCGCTTCCGTTGAAGCGGGGGCGGTGCTGGGGGATATCTGTGCTTTCGTCGGTGATGGCTTTACCCCGGAACGTGCCCGCCAGCTTAGTCGCCTGACCGAAAGCGCTATTCCGGCAGGTTCGGGAACTCAGGCAGCTGCTCTGCGCGACAGTTTGTGCCTGCTGCAAAAGAGCTACCGTTTCGGTAGCGATTCCGGAATCGGCCAGTTGGCTGCGGCGATTAATCGTGGTGACAAAGCCGCGATAAAAACGGTCTTCCAGCAGGGATTTAGCGACATCGAAAAACGCGCTCTGCACAGCAGCGAGGATTACGCCGCGATGCTGGAGGAAGCGCTGGCGGGTTATGGGAACTATCTCGATTTACTGCGCGAGCGTGCCGGACCGGATTCTGTCATTCAGGCCTTCAATGAGTATCAGCTATTGTGCGCCCTGCGGGAAGGTCCGTTTGGCGTGGGTGGCTTGAATGAACGCATTGAGCAGGTGATGGCGCAAAAGCGCAAAATTCACCGTTCGACGCATAGCCGCTGGTATGAGGGAAGGCCGGTAATGATCGCGCGCAATGACAGTTCGTTGGGATTATTTAACGGTGATATTGGCATTGCCCTCGATCGTGGGCAGGGCCTGAGAGTGTGGTTTGCGCTGCCGGACGGTTCTATCAAATCGGTCCAGCCCAGTCGCTTGCCTGAACATGAAACGACCTGGGCAATGACCGTCCATAAATCGCAGGGATCTGAGTTTGACCACGCGGCGCTAATTTTACCCAACCAGCATTCACCTGTGGTGACTCGCGAGCTGGTCTATACCGCCGTTACCCGCGCGCGCCGTCGTTTGTCGCTGTATGCCGATGAACGGATATTGAGTGGCGCCATTGCCACCCGAACCGAACGCCGAAGCGGATTGTCGGCGCTGTTTAATCAATAATATTTGCTGGCCGGATAAGGCAGTTATGCCGCATCCGGCAACCACTCTTATGCCAAATCCGCCATCAGCACTTTTGACCGCCGCTGATAGTTGTACATCTCTTTTTTGCTTTCCGGCAGCAGATCGATATCGACCGGCGTGAAGCCGCGCTCCTGGAACCAGTGAATGCTGCGCGTCGTCAGCACGAACAGCTTACTCAGCCCCATTTGTCTGGCCTGCACAGCAATCCGCTCCAGCAAAACTTCGCCGCGTGATGAGCTACGGTAGTCCGGATGCACTGCCACGCACGCCATTTCGCCAATCTTCTCCTCCGGAAAAGGGTACAGGGCGGCGCAGGCAATGGTCAGATTATCGCGCTGAATTATGGTGAATTTGTCGATCTCCATTTCCAGCTGTTCGCGGGAGCGGCGGACCAGAATACCTTGCTGTTCCAGCGGGCGGATAAGCTCCAGAATCCCGCCGATATCGTTAATGGTAGCGCGACGGATCTGCTCGGCGCTTTCCATTACAATCTGCGTCCCGATGCCGTCGCGGGAGAACAGTTCTTGCAGCAATGCACCATCTTCCTGATAGCTAATCAGGTGGCAACGGCGTACGCCACTGCGACAGGCTTTCACTGCTCCGCGCAGGAAGCGCACCGTGCCGGAGCTGTAATCACCTTTCTCTTCCTGCAATTCAACGCGAGCCTGAGCTTCGTTAGGAAACAACTCGGAAATAATATCGCCATCATCGTTGGTGACGCCCTGAGACGAGCAAAAGCCGATCATCTTCTCCGCCTTCAGTTTGATAGCCAACTGCGTGGCGACCTCTTCTGACGTCAGGTTAAAGCTCTCACCGGTGACGGAAACGGCGACCGGTCCCATCAGCACAATCGCGCCGCTGTCTAACTGGCGGTGAATCGCCTCTTCATCAATACGACGAATACGCCCGCTATGGCAGTAATCGACGCCGTCATCCACACCCAACGGTTGCGAGATAATAAAATTACCGCTGACCACATTGATATGCGCCCCCTGCAACGGCGTATTATTCAGGCTCATCGACAGGCGGGCGGTAATATCAAGCTGAAGTAGCCCCGCAGCCTGTTTGACCAGCTCCAGGGTTTTCGCATCGGTGACGCGCGTGTTTTTGTGGTACACCGGTTCATGATGATGCGCCGCAAGATTGGCATCAATCTGCGGTCGTGCGCCATAGACCACGACCAGGCGGATGCCGAGGCTATGAAGAAGACCAATGTCATTGACGATACTGGAAAAGTTTTCATGCTCGATGGCTTCGCCGCCCAGCATAATGACAAACGTTTTTCCCCGATGGGTATTGATATAGGGAACAGAATGGCGGAATCCCTGTACCAGTTCGGTTCTACGCTCCTTCACCACGGCACACCCTCATTGCATGATTATTCGTAATTTGTGTATTTTTATTCTGTTTTTGCGCTGTACGCAAGCGTAATTTTTACCCATACCGAAGATTTTTATCAGTAATACCGTGAATATAAAAAGAATGTTTACCCTTTTATAGATGACAGATTATGCGTCATTCGCTAAAGTTTCCGGTCAATTCGGACGTTTTACGTATTACCTCAATACAGATTTCTTTTGCTCGGGAGAAGCATGTCGGGATCCAACTCAGCAATCAGTCGCCGCCGTTTACTGAAAGGTGCGGGTGCTATGTGGCTTTTAAGCGTCAGCCAGGTTGGTCTGGCAGCCACGAGTCAGGTCGTTGCCGTACGTATCTGGCCTGCGTCCAGCTATACCCGCGTCACGGTAGAATCTAACCGTCTGCTGAAATACAAACAGTTTGCCCTGAGTAATCCTGAGCGTGTGGTTGTGGATATTGAAGACGTTAATCTGAACTCGGTGCTCAAGGGCATGGGAGCGCAGATTCGTCCTGACGACCCGTATATTAAATCGGCGCGCGTTGGCCAGTTTGATCCACAAACCGTGCGGATGGTGTTCGAGCTGAAACAGAATGTGAAGCCGCAACTTTTTGCTCTGGCGCCGGTGGCGGGCTTTAAAGAACGTCTGGTGATGGATCTCTATCCCGCGAATGCCCAGGACGTTCAGGACCCGCTGCTGGCATTGCTGGAAGATTACAACAAGGGCGATCTGGATAAACAGGTTCCACCTGCGCAGAGTGGCCCACAGCCGGGCAAAGCGGGACGCGATCGCCCCATTGTCATTATGCTGGACCCGGGCCACGGTGGGGAAGATTCCGGCGCGGTGGGGAAATACAAGACGCGTGAAAAAGATGTGGTACTGCAGATTGCCCGCCGTCTGCGAGCCCTCATAGAGAAAGAGGGCAACATGAAGGTCTTTATGACGCGAAATGAAGATATTTTCATTCCGCTTAAAGTCCGTGTGGCAAAAGCGCAGAAGCAGCGTGCAGACCTGTTTGTCTCGATTCACGCCGATGCCTTTACCAGTCGACAGCCCAGCGGTTCGTCGGTGTTTGCGCTCTCGACCAAAGGCGCGACCAGTACCGCGGCGAAATATCTGGCACAGACCCAGAACGCCTCGGATCTCATCGGTGGCGTCAGCAAGAGTGGCGACCGCTACGTCGACCACACTATGTTCGACATGGTGCAATCGCTGACCATCGCCGACAGCCTCAAGTTTGGTAAAGCGGTATTAAATAAGCTTGGTAAAATCAACAATCTGCATAAGAACCAGGTTGAACAAGCCGGGTTTGCGGTGCTAAAAGCGCCGGATATCCCGTCCATTCTGGTAGAAACGGCGTTTATCAGTAACGTTGAAGAAGAACGCAAACTCAAAACGGCGACCTTTCAGCAGGAAGTTGCAGAGTCGATTCTGGCGGGGATTAAAGCTTACTTTGCCGACGGGGCGACGCTGGCGAGAAGGGGATAAATACACGTCCTGGCATTCCGGTGCGATATAAAGAATGATTGTCCAGGACGAAATATTATAGTGGGAGTATTTACTGGTTCATCTATTATTATCGGATAAGTTGTCGATAAATTCATATTCATGAAATACCCTGTTAGTGATTCAATTTAGAAATTGGTTTATCTATCTGAAATTTATACCTAATAGATAGTTAATTATATTGAAAATATTATTACATTTATTGATTAATAAGTTTTTTATATTGTTTTTTTCCTAAAAATAAATCTGATGATGTCTTTTGGCACATAGTATCTCTTTACCTGGGATATAATCTTCTCGCATCACCTCTGGCAGGAATGCAGACACCATAAATTATGGTATTGGATATTTATCACCAAGGGAAAAAAATGAAAAAATTCACTATTGCAGCCATTGCTATGGCATTTGCAGGAAGCGCCTTCGCGGGCGATCAGGACTCTGCGGATATTCATTTTGCAGGTGAAGTGCAGACTAACATCTGTACGGCGGAGCTTTTAGGGGGAGGAACTTCCGTGCAACTGGATCCGACTGACGTTAAAACCGTAACGGCAGCCACCACTGACTCGGTAATGAAAAAAGACTTCACAGTATCTCTGGACTGTACTGCCCAGGGGGCCAAAGACAAAATTACCGGTGCGAGCTATGCCACTGTAACAGGCTATCTGGCAGCGGCAAAAGGTACAGCGGTTAATGCCAGTACTTCTGCGCTGGATAACTCCGACGTTACGGCTGCGGGTGCACAAGGGGTTGGTTTCCAGGTGCAAAACAAAGACAGCAGCAATGCAGTCCAGACGTTTACCACTGCGGATCGCGTGGCGAAAGTGATCGATACTGCAGCGCCAATGCTGTTCAATTATAACGTGGGCTACCTGAAAACCGGCACTGTCAGCGGCGGTCTGGTTGCGGCTGACGCCATGTTTATCGCAACTTATCAGTAATAATACCAGGCAGGGCCCGTTAGGCCCTGCTTTTGCATCCAGGAAGGAGGGAGTGTGCGTAAAGGAAAACCGTTATTGTTGCTCCTGATGATATTCGGCCTGCTAAGTGGGCAAAAAGCGATAGCTGCCGCTCAGTTTAAGGTGGAAGGGCAGATTTATAAAACAACCTGTACCCTACAAACACCGGGAGATGGTACTTCGATAGCGTTAGAAGAGGTGACAACAGAGGCGTTAATTGCTTCAACGACTCTCGTTTCAGCGAAAGAATTTACTATTAACATCAATTGTTCCGCACCCTCCTACTTGCATGAAGTAACGGGGAAATTTACCACGTATGGCGAGATTGATAGCAGCGTAAAAGCGTTAAAAAATACGATTACCGATGCGACTGGCGCAAAAGATGTCGGCCTACAAATTAAAGATAAAACTACTGACACTGTTGTTGATTTCAGTACCACGCAGCAGTTCACGTTGCCCTTGAGCAGTGATAACAGCGCCTCGTTTCGCTTTGAGATTGGTTATATCAACCTTGGCGTACCGGAAAAAGGCGATGTGCATGCGGCGGCGACTTTTACCCTGACCTATGCCTGATGGAGCGTCTGTGAATAAATCGATTTTTTTGCTGCTACTGTATGGGTTGACGTGGGAAAATTCAGCGTGTGCTGCCGATACGCTGGAATATGAATTTACTGGTCGGGTAACGGAGTCAACCTGTAAGGTGAAACTTTACAATAATGAATTAGTAATTGATTCTATTAGATACTATACCGAGTTCGCCAGTATACCAGCCGTAGGTGATATTAGGTGGTTGTCGAGAATGGGAGATCTTTATTTCCGTGTCACCTGCCCATCCGGGTATGCGGCGTCAGCGGTGACCGGAAAAATAACCACATCGCAGGAAGTTGATGCCGCCACCCTCGCAATTAAGTCTAAAGATAGGAATAATCAGTTTGGCTTCGTTTTTAAAGATACCGATCAGAATGTGATGATTGATTTTAGCACAGTGGAAAATACGCAATCCCTTGTGCAGCATGGTAATGCGAAAACGGCAGATTTTAATTTTATGTTAGGCGTCGTGCCTTATGGCGCACAAGTGGACTACGGTGAGCTTGATGCTTCTATTATGTTTTCTGCCACCTTTCAGTAATAGGGGATGTAAATGAAATATTTATTTTTCCTTTTGTTTCTGATGGTCTCCTGCGTTTTTGGCTCGGATACGATACAAACACCTGAAATTGCTGTTTGGGCTAAGATCTTGCCCGCGCCAATAAAATGTAACGTATGGGTCGAGGTGGATGGTGTGAGCAGTACCACCATTACGTTAGAGACGGCCTCCCTGAAGGATATTCAGGGGGCGACCTCAAGCGCGCTGCATCAAAAGAGTTTCGTTATACGTTCTGAGTGTACGGCTGCTGAGGCGTTTTACCCAAATATTCGTTGGGTGACAAGCGGAGAGACCGATCCTGCAACTTATGCGTTAAAAAATACCACCTTATCAGGTGCGGTAAACGTTGGCTTCCAGGTACTGGATCAATCAACACCACCGGGTTCAGTTGTAAATTTCGAGACGGGCAGCCGGAAATATTATGAATATGTAGATATGGGCCGTTGTTATAGCTTCGAGGAAGTTGAGCCAATTTGCTATAACTGGGAGTCAACCTATTCTGTCGGTTATATCGCCTACGGTACACCTGGTGCGGGTATTGTCACGGCAGATGCTACCGTGATCATTAATGTTGAATAAAGTATCTAAAAATGCATTTAGTTTGTTTATACAAAAATGCAGAATAATGCGTAAATAATATTTATATCAAAGGGATTTATATGAAAAGGTATTCCTGCTCGCTATTTGCTGCATGTTTATTGTCGATGGTCTGCGCTTCATCATCGCTGGCCAGCGTAGTCATTCAGGGGACGCGAATTATTTATCCTGAAGCGGCGAAAGAAGTAACGGTAAAAATGGTAAACGAAGGCAAGTCACCTTTATTAGTTCAATCCTGGCTGGATGACGGTAATGAAAATGGCGACCCGGCAAGAATGAAACTGCCGTTTATTGTCACACCGCCGGTCTCGCGTCTTGATCCACAAAAAGGTCAGAGTGTGCGTATTACCTGGACCGGTCAGGCATTGCCGCAGGATAAAGAGAGTATTTATTGGTTTAACGTGCTGGAAATTCCACCCAAAGATAAGAGTGCGGAAGGAAAAAGCAAGCTTAATCTGGCGTTGCGTTCGCGGATTAAATTTTTTTACCGTCCGGCATCGCTGAAGGGCAGTTTTATTGATGGTTTAAATAATGTTAAGTGGTCGCTGGTCAATGATGCGGGCAACGTGGCGATCGTCCTGCAAAACGACTCGCCTTATTATCTCTCGCTGATTGGCGGCGCGGTATGGGCAGGGGCGAAAAAATATGAGTACAAACCGAAAATGTTGAGTCCTTTTAGCGAAGAACGTTTTGTGGTTCCGCAATTAACGACGACTTCCATTAATAAAGTGTCATGGGTTGCATTGAATGATTACGGTGCAGATTCGGAAGTCGTTAAGACGATTAAATAAGGCAGTACCGGCAGAGTAACAGGATTATTAATTTAAAGGGAATGATAGTGTGCCGATTATCGCGATCTATTTATTTATCGACGTTTCTGACCGGTTTTTTTTCGCTGGCGTCCGCACAGGCAGATGAAGGCACGCCCGATGAAAGCGCCAGCACCGAGGTGGTGGAGTTTAGTGACGCCTTTCTAATGGGCGATGCAGGCAGCCAGCTTAACCTGAAGCGTTTTTCACGTGGAAATCCTGTTCTTGCAGGGACATACAACGTTAAAGTTTTCCTTAATGGCAAGGAAATGTTCAAAACGCAGCTGACTTTTCACGAAAACAATACGGATTATGCGTCGGCGTGTTTTACCCATGCGCTGCTGGAGCAGCTCAATGTGGATCCCGCGTTGCTGAATCAGGAGGATGAGGACGCCTGTTATGATCTGGCCGCCATCCTGCCGAAGTCATCCAGCCGTTACGATCCGTTGACGCAGGAAATGAATATGACGATCCCGCAGGTGTATCTGGTCAGTCATCCTGCGGGTTACATTCCGCCCTCACGTTGGGATTCCGGGATCCCAATGGCGATGCTCTCCTATAACGCTAACGCCTGGCATGCCAAAAGTAACGGTACCACGCAGGACTCTTTTTATACCGGATTGATGTTTGGTGTGAACCTTGGCGCATGGCGTTTACGTTCAAATGGCGCATATAACTGGGATAGCGACAACGGCGGAGAGTACAGCAGCTACGATCTCTTTGTTGCGCGCGATATCGTGCCGCTGCGCGCAAAACTGGAAGTCGGGGATGTTCGTACTAACGCCAATATGATGGACTCCATTTCTCTGGACGGCGTGCATCTTTACAACGATGCGCAGATGGATCCGTCGGCTAATAGCTATGTGCCGGTGATTCGCGGCGTTGCGAACAGCAATGCCAAAGTGACGGTACGCCAGGAAGGGCGCATTATCACGCAGGTCACCGTTCCGCCGGGGCCGTTCGCCATCAGCGACTACTATGCCGCACAAAACGGCAGCGATCTGGACGTTACCGTTGAAGAATCTGACGGCAGTACCCGCGTATTTTCCATGCCCTATGCCTCTATTGCCCATTTGCTGCGTCCTGGCGAAGTGGACTGGGATATCGGTATCGGCACGATAGATAAAGACACGGTTGATGAAACGCTGTGGGCGGGAGTCGCCACCGCCTCTTACGGCTTGAGCAATATGTTTACCGCCTACGGCGGTGTGCAAATGGCGGAAAATTTATACACCGCCGGAATGCTCGGCGTGGCAATGAATACGGGTATCGGGGCGTTTTCATTCGACGTGACGCACTCACAAACCACCGCCGATGACGTTGGCACCTTAAAAGGGCAGAGTTACAGCCTTAACTACAGTAAAAATTTCACGGCGACGGGAACCACCTTCAGCGTGGTCGGTTATCGCTTTTCCTCGGAAAACTACCTGTCAATGAACGATGCGTTGTCGCTTAAAAACACGCTGAATAATTATGCTTCTGATAATAGCACCACCACCCGGGAGGCGTATCACGCCTATACGCGCACGCGCAACGAGATACAGGCCAACGTCTATCAGGATGTGACTATCAATGGTGAAAGTTATGGCTCGTTTTATCTGAATGGGACCTGGCGTAGCTACTGGGGCGATGATGGCAACACCTCGCAGTATTCCGTGGGCTATAGCAACTCTGTGGGGAGCGTGAGTTACAGCATTTCCGCCCAACGTAGCTATGACGAATTCGGTGAGGAAGACGACAGCATCAACCTGGGTTTCTCTATTCCGTTGGGGTCAGGATCCAGCGTGGACTATCGTCCTTTCTCCAGCATGAGCGTCAACAGCAGTAGCGATTTTAAAGGTAATGACAGCATCAGCGCGATGGCGACAGGAAGCTCGCGAGACAATATGTATAGCTACTCCCTGAATACCACAAGCAGCCGCAACAAAGACAGTGAAGATCTCACCACGGTCGGCAGTTGGGTGACGCGCAACGGTGCGCACAGCACTACCTCATTATCGGCGACGCAAGGGCTTAACGGCGATCAACAGTATTCGCTAAGTGCAACCGGTGGCGTGGTGCTGCATAGCGGCGGGCTGACGCTGGCTTCCGGTTATTTAACGCCAGACTCGACGATGGCGCTGGTACACGCCAGCGGGGCGAAAGGCGCGTCCGCCTCAATGGGCAATGGGCAGGTAGACGGTTTTGGCAATATGGTCGTCACCAGTCTGAGCCCCTACCGCGAAAACACCGTCGGTCTGAATATTGACACGATGGGAAACGATGTGGCGATCGGCAATACCACCGGCGTCGTGGTGCCGACCAGCGGGGCGCTGGTGCGTGTGGATATCGAAACCGATGCCCGTAAAGCGTTTATGCTGGAACTGATGCGCGACGATGGCGGGTTTATTCCGCTGGCGGCAGATGTGCAGGATAGTACTGGTAGTTCGGTCGGCACCGTCGGTCAAGCGGGGATTGCCTTTGTGCGTGGCGTGGATGACAGCGGTACGCTCTCTGTCATTTGGGGCAGTGGTACAGAAAGCCGCTGCCAGGTGAGTTATCAACTGGATAGCAATGCCAACATGATCGGTAAAACGCCGCTTATCCCCAGTCTGCGCTGCCGGATGACATCAACCAGCGTGAAGGTGACGCCATGAGCCATAACCGAATTTATCGCCATTTAGCATTTGGCCTGTTCTCGTTTTGTTTTAGCGCCGCCAGTTTCGCTACCTGCGGCAATGCTAATGTTTCAAAGTGCGTCGGCAGCAGCAAAGAGATTCAGCTGACGGTAAAAGCACGCCTGCAGGAAGCTTCATGCAATGTATCCCTGGGGAGTTCCGAGACTGGAGGAGAGAAATCACTGACCTTCGATTTCGGCAATGTGTTGCGCAGTGGCCTGAGTTACAAGATCAATAATTATCTCGCTCAATATCTATATATTGCGTTAAAAGACTGTAATGACATGTTTAATAAAGCACAGATCACATTTAACGCCGATACCTGTACAACCGATAATAAAGTTGCCTGCGATGGTGTTCATTGGGCCGGCGTCAAAATAAAAGATGATAGCGATTCTGAAGTGGAATTCAATAAATGGAACGATCTGGTTTTGACCACAAATACAGTTCCTTTGTCGGCGAGGTACAGACTGTATTTAGTGAAGACGGACGGCAGTTCTGAAAACTATAGCCAGGCGATTCAGATTATTGTGCGCTATAACTGACGGTAAGGAGTGGATCATGCATAACTTAATGTTTTATCTGCTGATGCTGCTGATTTCCACCCCGGCGCTGGCGGCAGAGAGTTGGATTGAGGCACCGACGATGACGCTGACGGTAAAGGCTACGGCGGTAACATCAGTGTGTGATATTCGTGTTGCAGAGGGATATGTAACTCTCCCCGGCGCTGATATCAGGCTGTTTGAACCCGGTGGTAGTTATTATTCTCTGGGGCCATCGGATTATGGCAGTGATGACAATCTCTATACCCCGTTTGATATTACGCTCTCTGGTTGCGGTAGTGAATCCGCAGCAATACAGCGAACGATGCGGTTAACGTTTTCCGATGCTACTGGAGTCGCTCCGTTACTACCTGGTGTATTTGTTGACCTGCCATCAGCGGGTATCGGAATCGTTATTTTTGATATAAATGATAGTGCGTCTGTCAGGAATGTACTGCTGAATGAGATTTCGTTTATCGGGCCTATGATGGATGATGAGCAAACCTTTCATTATGCGGCACGCTATCAGTACATAGCGGGTGGAACACAGGAAGCTCGCCGCTTAAGTGCATCGGTGATTGTTTCCGCCGCTTATGAATAAAAAGGATGTTTTATGCTGAAAAAATATGGAGTTATCACGCTGCTAGCGTTGGGGTTATGTGGCGTTCACAGCGCATTGGCGAGCTGTTCATTCACTACGCCGACGGGAACATATATTGAGCAAACCATGGCAACGTCGCCTATAACGGCGGTCACGCTGACAAGCTCAGATATGCAGCAGTTATTCCGCAGTTCGTTACTGGCCGGCGGGCCGGTAATCTCCACCTGTAGTTCGTCTACGGGAGACGCGATGAGCGTCGACGGGGATTCTTTTTCTTATGCACCACTGTCTGAAACGCTGTCTGATGGTGGGATGCTGATAGGCGCTGGTGCCAATGGATTTGGGTATGGACTCTGGTACACCGTGACCTATGGCGACGGCAGCGGTAGCACTTCGGGGCACCTTAACAACGGATATATGTTCAGCGCGACTCCTGCCCAGCTTAATGGCGCTAAGTGGGAGTTCTGGGCTGAATTATGGTATGCGGGGGGGAGTTTTGGCGATCGTGTAAAAGTAAGCGAGATCTCAGCCATTAATTCAACATATTTTAAATTAGGCTTTAATAATACTCTGAAGGGGTTCAGGTTTAATGCGCCTGCCATTCCGATTACGCCTACGACCTGTAATTTGAGTCTCAGCTCACCGGAGATTGATTTTGGTGAGTTTGACTCTTTGAGTAAAGCTAAAAAACAATCATTTACAGTTTATTCAAACACTTGTAGTATGGTCAGTAGAATGGAACTTCGCATTCTCAGCAATGGGAACCCCGTTGACACTAATCAAAATTTATTACTCAATAAGCTAACGGGTGATAATGCTGCCAGTGGTTTTGGATTGGGGTTCTATCCTAAATATGGTTTCGCTGACATGAATCTGGCCCTGGATGTTCCGTTGGGTGAAGGAATTGAGCCAAGTGACGATCATTATATAGACGGATTTATGTATGTGGGCAATTATATCATGTATGCGTTTCTGAGAGCTGATGGAACAACGCTAAAAGCCGGAGATTTTGAAGCCACTGCAACCTTTAATGCCAGCTACTATTAACCCTGGCGAATGATATACCGTCCGTACGTAGAATTGACCGATACGGGCGGATGACAGACACAAAAAAACCGCATAAAGCGAAACGCTTTTGCGGTTTTATTTTTCAAGGTCTTATTAAATGACCTTAACAGAATATGTTGGTTGCGGGGGCCGGATTTGAACCGACGACCTTCGGGTTATGAGCCCGACGAGCTACCAGGCTGCTCCACCCCGCGTCCGTCTTTTTGCTTCGTATTTCAAACTACATCTGTGTTGGCTTTCCTCGTTCACCTCAATCACTTACTGGAGTAAGCTCCTAAGGATTCACTGCGTCGCCGCCTGCTGTGATTCGAACTACTTTGCAAAAATATTACATCAGATTTTAATTGGTTGCGGGGGCCGGATTTGAACCGACGACCTTCGGGTTATGAGCCCGACGAGCTACCAGGCTGCTCCACCCCGCGTCCGCCATTACTCTTCCATCGAGTAACGTTACTGCTTCTGATTTTAATTGGTTGCGGGGGCCAGATTTGAACTGACGACCTTCGGGTTATGAGCCCGACGAGCTACCAGGCTGCTCCACCCCGCGTCCGTGGATGCGCACTATACTCTGCTAATGATTTCATGCAACCCTTTTTTCACCTTGATCACGTTTTTAGGGCGAAAACGAACAAAAACAACGCATTCTGGATTGTTTTTTGCGCAAAATTTGCGTTCGGGTAGGTATACGCATTTCATTAGGTTCGGGGGTTTGTTATCTTCGTCTCGCATTCAGGCAACATAAGACGAGAACAATGAAAGGACGTTGGGCAAAATATCTTCTGGCGGGAGCAGTCGTCGCGATGCTCGCAGCATGTTCCTCAAAACCCACCGATCGTGGGCAGCAGTATAAAGACGGGAAATTTACCCAGCCTTTCTCACTGGTGAACCAGCCTGATGCGGTTGGCGCGCCAATTAACGCCGGTGATTTCGCCGAGCAGGTTAATCAAATTCGCAGCGCATCGCCACGTTTGTACGGTAACCAGAGTAACGTTTACAACGCTATCCAGCAGTGGCTACGTGTGGGCGGTGATACGCGCAGTATGCGCCAGTTTGGTATTGATGCCTGGCAAATGGAAGGGGCGGACAACTACGGTAACGTTCAGTTTACCGGTTACTACACGCCGGTTATCCAGGCGCGCCATACGCGCCAGGGCGAGTTTCAGTATCCTATCTATCGTATGCCGCCAAAACGTGGGCGCTTACCAAGCCGTGCCGAGATCTATGCTGGCGCGCTGAGCGACAATTACATTCTGGCGTACAGCAACTCCCTGATGGATAACTTCATTATGGATGTTCAGGGCAGTGGTTACATCGATTTTGGCGATGGCAGCCCGCTGAACTTCTTTAGCTATTCCGGGAAAAACGGTCACGCCTATCGCAGTATCGGTAAGGTGCTTATCGACCGTGGCGAAGTGAAAAAAGAAGATATGTCGATGCAGGCCATTCGCCATTGGGGGGAAACGCACAGCGAAGCCGAAGTGCGTGAGCTGCTGGAGCAGAACCCATCGTTTGTCTTCTTTAAACCGCAATCTTTTGCGCCGGTCAAAGGGGCCAGCGCGGTACCGCTGATTGGTCGCGCATCCGTGGCTTCTGACCGCAGTATTATCCCTGCGGGTACGACGTTACTGGCGGAAGTTCCGCTGCTGGACAATAACGGTAAATTCACCGGTCAGTATGAATTACGTCTGATGGTGGCATTAGATGTCGGTGGGGCGATCAAAGGACAGCACTTCGATATCTACCAGGGTATTGGTGCAGACGCCGGACACCGTGCGGGGTGGTATAATCACTACGGACGC
The DNA here is from genome assembly GCF_005280975.1 of Citrobacter sp. wls716. Lineage (NCBI taxonomy): Bacteria > Pseudomonadati > Pseudomonadota > Gammaproteobacteria > Enterobacterales > Enterobacteriaceae > Citrobacter > Citrobacter sp. wls716. The sequence continues at coordinate 254,603 of NZ_SZWX01000031.1, read as the reverse complement.
GTGTGGGTGCTGAAAACAGCGGCCAACGCGGGTAACGTATTCAGCGGTTAATTGCCGGATGGCGCTTCGCTTATCCGGCCTGGATTATTGAGTAGGCCTGATAAGGCGTAGCCGCCATCAGGCAGTGATGCAGTCATCAAGGGCGGCATTTGTCCGCTCTTTTTGTTTTCTATATCTGAGGTTCTATGTTTGTGGTTATCAGTGATACCTGGCGCCAGCGTTTTGGCGGTACGGCACGCCTGTATGGCGAAAATGCGCTGCAGCTGTTTGCCCAATCTCACGTCTGTGTCGTTGGAATTGGCGGCGTGGGGTCGTGGGCGGCGGAAGCGCTGGCGCGTACCGGTATTGGCGCTATTACACTCATCGATATGGATGATGTGTGCGTCACTAATACTAACCGCCAGATCCATGCTCTGCGCGATAACGTTGGCCTGGCAAAAGCTGAAGTGATGGCTGAACGTATCCGTCAGATTAACCCGGAGTGCCGGGTGAACGTAGTTGATGATTTTGTTACGCCAGATAACGTTGCAGAGTATATGAACGCGGGATTTTCGTATGTCATTGATGCTATCGACAGCGTGCGCCCGAAGGCGGCGCTGATCGCTTATTGTCGGCGCAATAAAATTCCGCTGGTCACCACCGGTGGCGCGGGTGGGCAGATCGACCCGACGCAGATTCAGGTGGTTGATTTGGCAAAAACCATCCAGGACCCGCTGGCGGCGAAGCTACGTGAGCGACTGAAAAGCGATTTTGGGGTGGTGAAAAACAGCAAAGGCAAGCTGGGCGTGGACTGTGTGTTCTCGACCGAAGCGCTGGTGTACCCGCAGGCAGATGGCTCGGTATGTGCGATGAAAGCGACGGCGGAAGGGCCGAAACGTATGGATTGCGCATCCGGGTTTGGCGCGGCCACGATGGTGACCGCCACCTTTGGCTTTGTTGCCGTCTCACACGCACTGAAGAAGATGATGGCCAAAGCGGCGCGCCAGCCCTGATTGTGTCGGATGGCGCTATGCTTATCCGACCTACGGTTTGTGCGGTGTTGTAGGCCGGATAAGACGCATCAGCGTCGTCATCCGGCTTTCTGAGCAACCTCAATAATCGCCTCGTTCAGAGCATGTAGCCCCTGACTACGCGAGGCGCTGAGCTGCGCGCGTAAACCCAGCTCGTCAAATAATTCCATTGGTGAATGCGCCAGTAACTCGGCGGCCGTTTTACCTTCGACCGCGGTGAGTAGTACCGCCAGCAGGCCGCGCACAATTCGGCCTTCACTATCACCGAAGAAGTGAAGTGTGCCATTCTCATGCAGACTGTACCCCAGCCAAACGCGGTTTTCGCATCCGGCAATCTCTTTTGCCTGCGCTTTCAGATCATCTGAAAGGGCCGGAAGTTGCTTGCCCAGTAAAATAAGTTGACGATATTTATCTTCCCACTGGGTGAGCGGGATAAAGGTATTGCGTAACGTCTCTTCCGTTACGATTGTGCCAAACGGGTGTCCGGCGAGCAGAGGGCTTGTCATTAGTCCACCAATATTTCCAGTGCGCGGTCAACGGCTGCGACCAACGCATCCACATCGCTTTGCGTATTATAAGGTGCAAATGAGGCGCGCAGCGTCCCGGAGACGCCCAGCTCCGCCAGCAGCGGTTGTGCGCAGTGCTGCCCCGCTCGCAGCGCAATGCCATATTCGGCCAGTAGCGTCACCATGTCGCTGTGATGAACGCCTGCGAAATCAAAGGCTAACAGACTGGAGTCCTGGCAGCGGAAGGAACGAAATCCTGGCCGCTTTGCCAGCATATCTTCTGCCAACGTCGCCAGACTGCGGCTCCAGTTTTCGGCTTGCACGATATCAATATCCGCAAGCCATTCAAGCGCCGCACTTAATCCAATGACGCCCGCAACGTTCGGCGTGCCTGCCTCAAGCTTCCACGGTGCCGCTTGTGTGGAGAAACCATCAAAGCTGACTTCGCTAATCATTTTACCGCCGCCGAGCCACGGTGACATGGCCTCCAACAGTTCTGGTTTACCATACAATACGCCAATGCCCGTCGGACCATATAATTTGTGTCCGGAAAAGGCATAGAAATCAATATCTAACTGCTGAACGTCAGCGGGGAAATGTACAATTCCCTGAGCGCCATCCACCATCACCACCATGCCTGCCGCATGAGCAAGCGTAATCGCGCGGGCTAAGTCAGGGCAGCCACCGGTGACGTTCGACATCTGACCGAGAGCCAGAATGCGACTGCGTGGGGTGATGAGGTCCGCCAGACGCTCAGTGTCAGGCAGCAAATGGGCATTGAGCGGAAGCTTGATGACGTTGGCCCCCGTTTGCTCCGCCACCATCAGCCAGGGAACCAGGTTGGCGTGATGTTCCGCTACGCTGACGATAATCTCGTCGCCCGGTTGTAAGCGCGGACGCGCATAACTTTGGGCAACCATATTGATAGCTTCCGTCGTGCCACGGGTCCAGACGATTGTTTTGTCATCCGGCGCGTTAATCAGCCGTGCGACTTTTTCCCGCGCGGCTTCATAGCGCGCGGTCAGACGCTGGGCTTCAGCAAACTGGCTGCGATGGACGTTCCCGGCGCTCAGACTATAAAACTGATGGGTCGCCTCAATCACCGCCTGCGGCTTCAATGCCGTCGCGGCGCTGTCGAGATAGACACCTGCATCGTTGAGTGCGGGAAATTGTGCGCGAAACTGCGTGGGGTTAAAAGCGTTCATGGTATTCCTCAGTTCAGTAAACGGATCGTGGCGCAAAAAGGGCGCAGACACAAGGGTTGCGCTAACCATCGGAATCCTCTGGATATCCCCGCAAAGTCTGTGCAGTGTCTTATGCTAGATAGTGTTAGGCGAATAATTTTGCCTGTTATGAAATTCGTTTTATCTGGCATAAATTGCTGTGAGGAGAAGAATATGAAAAAGACTACCGCCATAATCTCTGCCTGTATGCTGGCTTTTGCCCTGAGCGCCTGTTCCGGTCCGAATTACGTGATGCACACCAACGATGGCCGGACAATCGTGTCTGACGGTAAGCCAAAGACCGATAATGAGACAGGAATGATTTCGTATAAAGACGCGAACGGCAACAAACAGCAGATTAACCGTACCGATGTGAAAGAGATGGTAGAACTGGAGAAATAGCCGGTCGTCATTGGCAGACACACGGACAAAAAAAAGCACCGCAATTTGGCGGTGCTACATTAATCACTATGGACAGACAGGGTAAATGTACAGGAAGTGAAAAAGGGTAGCTTTGCTACCATGGTCTGAATCGCAGACCAATTGCAAACACAACAACACAACATCACAACCGTAAGCCAAAAGCCCACCAGAACACGCATTCCGATAAAACTTTTCGTTCCGGCTTCAGGAAGTGCCGCCACTATAGGTATTTGCTGGTAGAACCTCAACGGACAATTTATAATGGCTCAGATAAAAAAAACTAATAGGTTACAGCCTGTTAGCTAATTGTTAAATTCATTTAACATCAAAGCCTAAAAGTCATGTCAAAACGATTACCACCCTTAAATGCGTTGCGTGTTTTTGATGCTGCAGCGCGTCATTTGAGCTTTACGCGTGCAGCAGAAGAGCTTTTTGTGACGCAGGCCGCAGTAAGTCATCAAATCAAGTCACTCGAGGATTTCCTTGGGCTGAAGCTGTTTCGTCGACGCAATCGATCTTTACTGTTGACGGAAGAAGGCCAAAGCTACTTCCTCGACATCAAAGAGATTTTTTCGCAATTAACCGACGCGACGCGTAAACTTCAGGCACGCAGTGCAAAAGGTGCGCTTACGGTCAGTTTATTGCCCAGTTTTGCGATCCAATGGCTGGTGCCCAGACTCTCTAGCTTTAACTCAGCTTATCCGGGAATCGATGTCAGGATCCAGGCGGTGGACCGTCAGGAAGACAAACTGGCTGACGATGTGGATGTGGCGATTTTCTACGGGCGCGGCAACTGGCCGGGTCTGCGCGTTGAAAAATTGTACGCAGAATATTTATTGCCGGTCTGCTCGCCGCTGTTGCTTACTGGTGATAAACCGCTGAAGATGCCTGAAGATCTGGCAAAACATACGTTATTGCACGATGCGTCACGGCGTGACTGGCAAGCTTATACACGCCAGCTTGGGCTGAATCATATCAACGTACAGCAGGGACCTATCTTCAGCCATAGCGCCATGGTGCTACAGGCCGCTATCCATGGACAGGGCGTTGCGTTGGCCAATAACGTTATGGCGCAGTCCGAAATTGAAGCCGGACGTCTGGTTTGTCCATTTAATGATGTTCTGGTCAGCAAAAACGCATTTTATCTGGTTTGTCATGACAGTCAGGCAGAACTGGGTAAAATAGCCGCCTTCCGTCAGTGGATACTGGCGAAAGCGGCCACGGAACAAGAAAAATTCCGCTTTCGTTATGAACAATAATTTACGTAGGGTATTAACATGACCAGCCGTTTTATGCTGATTTTTGCCGCCGTCAGTGGCTTTATCTTTGTAGCTCTGGGAGCCTTTGGGGCACATGTTCTGAGTAAAACCCTCGGCGTTGTTGAAATGGGGTGGATCCAGACTGGCCTTGAGTATCAGGCATTTCATACGCTGGCTATTTTTGGTCTGGCCGTCGCCATGCAGCGACGCATCAGCATTTGGTTTTACTGGAGTAGCGTGTTCCTGGCATTAGGGACTGTGCTGTTTAGCGGCAGTCTGTATTGCCTCGCGCTTTCTCATTTACGCCTGTGGGCGTTTGTTACCCCTGTCGGTGGTTTTAGCTTCCTTGTAGGCTGGGCACTGATGTTAGTGGGCGCTATTCGATTGAAACGTAAGGGCGTAAGCCATGAATAAGGTTGTATTGTTGTGTCGCCCGGGTTTTGAAAAAGAGTGCGCTGCAGAAATTACGGATAAAGCAGGGCGTCGCGAAATCTTTGGTTTCGCCCGCGTCAAAGAAAATGCGGGTTATGTCATCTTTGAATGCTATCAGCAGGAAGATGCGGAAAAGCTGGTTAAAGAGTTGCCGTTTAGCTCACTGATTTTTGCTCGCCAAATGTTTGTTGTCGGCGAGCTACTGCAATATTTGCCGCCGGAAGACCGCATCACACCGATCGTCGGTATGCTGCAGGGCGTGGTGGAGAAAGGCGGCGATTTGCGTGTCGAAGTTGCCGACACGAATGAAAGCAAAGAGCTGGTTAAGTTTTGCCGCAAATTTACCGTACCGCTGCGCGCCGCGCTGCGTGAAGCGGGCGTGCTGGCAAAACATGAAACGCCAAAACGTCCGGTAGTGCACGTCTTCTTTATTGCGCCAGGCTGTTGCTATACCGGCTATTCCTGGCCTGACAATAACTCCCCGTTCTACATGGGGATTCCGCGTCTGAAGTTCCCGGCGGATGCGCCGAGCCGTTCAACGTTGAAGCTGGAAGAGGCGCTGCACGTGTTTATCCCTGCCGATGAGTGGGATGAGCGTCTGGCCAATGGAATGTATGCGGTGGATTTAGGGGCCTGCCCGGGCGGATGGACCTATCAGCTGGTTAAACGCAACATGTGGGTTTACTCCGTGGATAACGGTCCGATGGCACAAAGCCTGATGGATACCGGGCAGGTCACCTGGCTGCGGGAGGATGGATTTAAGTATCGCCCGAATCGCAACAACATCTCATGGATGGTGTGCGACATGGTGGAGAAGCCAGCGAAGGTTGCCGCGCTGATGGCACAATGGCTGGTCAACGGCTGGTGTCGTGAGACGATTTTCAACCTCAAGCTGCCGATGAAAAAACGCTACGAAGAGGTATCACAGAACCTGGCTTACATTCAGGCCCAGCTTGATGAACATGGCGTAAATGCCCAGATTCAGGCGCGTCAGCTGTATCATGACCGTGAAGAAGTAACTGTTCACGTGCGTCGTCTGTGGGCTGCCGTCGGCGGTCGTCGCGACGAGCGATAAAGCTACAATCCAGGTCGGATGGCGGCGAAATTGCCCTGTTCGGCTTGGATTGATTCAATCAGCTGTGTATCTGAAACAATATGCGTCACATTTTCCAGATGCCCAATCTGCGTCTCACCCGAGCGATTAAATTTACTCTTATCAATCAATAATAATGACTGCGCCGCACGCTTAAGCAGGATGGATTTAAAATCGGCGTTGGTAGCATTTGAATCCCAGAGTGTACCGCCGCGGTCGATCCCCTCGCAGGAAAAGATGAACAGGTCGATATCAAGTGACTTTAGCTGTGAGATGAGAGATGGATTAACGTAGCAACCGTATTTACGCTCAAGTCGACCACCGGAACTGATCAACTGAATATTTTCACGTTTACCCAATTCGAGGCAAATCGGTTGGCTATTCGTAAATACGTGAATGTTAATGTCTGGCAACAGGCGAGCCAGGTACCAGCAAGTAGAACTGGCATCCAGCGCGATCACCATACCTTCCTCTATCCACGTTAACGCGTCTCTGGCGATATCTGCTTTGTGGGAATAATGGCTTTTCAGTCTGATATGAAACGGCTCGCCGCAGTCCTGGTTTACCCGATGTATCACTTTGGCGCGCCCGTGATTACGCAGTACCTTACCCTGCGCCTGCAGTTGCGTAAGATCGCGACGGATAGTTTCTTTACTGACATTGAGCTGTGAGGATAAGGTTTCAGTCGTCAGACTTTTATGGTTGCTCAACAGATCCAGGATTGCTTGCAGGCGCGCTGCTTTCATGTTTTCTCACCCCATCATGCGATGAATGCCCGTACCTGTCGGGCATTCAGGTAAGAGATTATGGCGTTACCCCTTTTTTTAACAGGATATTTCCGTACTTTGCCCGCTCCCCTGTAATAACGATTGCGAATACTTTTTGTGCGCGTTCATAAAATGCATAACGGTCAATGCGAGTGATGTCCGGGCAAGGTGTTTGTAATGACAGTGCCTGCCGATATCGCGCTTCTACGTCGAGGTCGAGCGAGTCTCCTTCGACGGCGGCCATCATCACCAGTGGTGGGGCGTAACTGTCCAGTTCAAACAGCGGAATAATCGCCTGCAACAGGTCGCTGACCTGCAGACCATCGGCCCGGATAACCTGCGGGCCCATACTGTGGGCCGGAAAGTGGGCGTCGGAAAAAATAATCTCATCACCGTGGCCCATTTCAGCCAGCACCTTTAACAGATCCGGGGAAATTAAGGGGGAAATCGTTTTGAGCATGTCACTCGACTCCTGTGAATACGGGTTCTGTTTGTGGATAGAAGTAACGATACTGATAGTCCACCTGCGCGCGAGCCAGTTCCGGAGAGGCAAATTCGCCGATACCGGACCAGGCAAACATCGCTGCACCGGCAACCGTCGTTTCGGCATCATCCAGCACTTTGATGGGAATACCCAGAATGTTCGCTTTTATCTGATTCCATAGTGCATTACGACTTCCTCCACCAACCAGAAGTAGCTCTGTTGCGTTGAAATGACCGATGGTTTCTAGTGTGTGTAGATTGTGCTGCAACTGGGCCGTCAATCCTTCCAGCGCCGCGCGGTAGAAGTGTCCGCGGGTACTGTTGAGTGTGACACCCTGCCAGCCGGCACGTGGGCTGGCGAGCAGATCGCAGTGCATGATTATCCCTTCAGCGCCCGCCGGGATGGCTTGTGCTTCATCAATGAGCGTTTGCCAGGGGGTGTCGGGTGTCCACAGCAACTTGCGTACCCACTCAAGCACGCCGGATGCAAGCCACTGCATTCCGGGGTTATTGAGTCCGGGCTGGCTATCCAGTTCACAGGTAGAACCCACATAGTCGCTGAGTAAGGCAGTATTCACCTGTGCGCTGCGTACCATCAGTATTTCCCATGTACCGGAAGAGAGCACGGGTTCATCTGGCTGCGCGCCTGCGCCAAAGAGCGCAAACTGCGTGTCGTGGCCGGCAGAGATAACCGGAATGCCCGCTGTGAGCCCAAGTTGCTTTGCCGCGTCATTTTTCAACGTTCCGATCTGCTCTCCCGCTTCAACTAAACGTGGAAACAGTCGGCGTGGTATCCCGGTTGCCTGCAAAATATCAACACTGAAATCTCGCTGATGAATATCCAGCATCTGACTGGTACCGGCCATGGTGATATCTGTGGTGAACTCACCGGTGAGGCGATGGTTGAGCAGTGATGAAATAAATAGCCAGGCGTGTGCCTGTTCCAGCAATTGTGGGTGATTCTCTTTAAGCCATACCAGCTTGTACAGCGTGTTGAAGCTGAACGCGCCGACGCCGGAAATTTCCTGCAACTGCTGCGGCGGCATGTAGCGGTGGATATTCTCCATTACTGCCGTGGTGCGTGGGCATTTCCAACTGATTACCGGATACAGTTGCTTGCCGTTCTGATCAACCAATGCGCCGTCTACGCCAAAGGTGGTGACGGCGATCCCACGGACCTGGCAGGCGGCCAGTTGCGCGGAGAGCCGCTGGCAGCAATCGGCAAAGCGCTGCACAATAGCGTCGAGGGACCACTGATGCCAGGCGCTATTTTCTGCAGCGATGTCACTGGCGTTTGGGGTGGACGCACGAGCGACAATCTTTCCCTGGCGGTCAACAGCGATAGCCCGCACGTTGGTCGCGCCACAGTCAAGGACCAGGATAACCTCTTGTTTCATAATTGCTCCTGGGATATTACCTATTGCCGGATGGCGGCTTCGCCTTATCGGGCCTACAAAACCGTGCGCTTCGTAGGCCCGATAAGATGCGTAAGCGTCGCCATCAGGCAATCGCTCGATGTTTAACGCTTATACAGCGGGCCATAGTTCTGGCAGGCGCGATAATCCTGGCCTTCGCTGTCCATACCGTGCGCCGCCCATGCGGAAGGGCGATAGATCTTCTCTTCTTCCACGTTGTGCATACACACAGGGATACGCAGCATGGCGGCGAGCGTAATAAAGTCCGCACCAACGTGGCCAATCGTCAGCACACCGTGGTTGGCACCCCAGTTAGCCATTACGGAATAGACATCGCTGAACGGACCTTTGCCGGTTAAGCGCGGTGCAAACCAGGTTGTTGGCCAGGTAGAGTTGGTGCGAGCATCAAGCTGAGCATGTACCTCTTTCGGTAATTCCACACTCCAGCCTTCCGCAATTTGTAGCACTGGACCCAGACCTTTGATGATATTGATGCGGGTCATGGTGAACGGTACGCCACCTTCGGTAAGAAAACGGGAAGAGTAGCCGCCGCCTCGGAAATACTCGTGGATCGCCGGACACCATTCCGTCGCCGCCAGGCAATCATCTGCTTCCTGCTGTGAGATCTCCCAGTGTGGTTTCATGGTTGGCTGGCCTTCGCTGTCACGCTGTTTGCAGGAACCATCCAGTGCCGCAGAGCCGGAGTTAATCAGGTGAATAATGCCGTGCTCCGCAAGACCGGTCAGCGGTTTACCTGTGACGCGCTCTACTGCTTCCGGTGACCAGTAGGTTCGTACATCAGCAAAGACCTGCGCCGTGCCGGTGAGCTGGTGGCCAAACAACATTGCGACACCGTTCAGGCTGTCGTTCTCGGTGGCGACGACATACGGTTCGCGCACGCCATTCCAGTCAAATGAGCTGTTGAGCAACGCTTCGGCGGTGTCGCCGTTTGGATATTGATCCGTCCAGTGGCGCTGGCCCTGGAAACCGGCGGCAATCGCGTTGTACCCCATCGACTCTTCAACCCGGCCTTTCTCTGCCAGTTTCTGGTTACCCTGCATCATGTCGCGAATGCACATGGCCATCAGCAGGCTCTCTTTCAGCACTGCACGGCTCTGTTCTTCATTTCGCTTATACTGTTGTGCGTTCTGATCCTCGCCATAACGGAAATGTTTATCCGCCCATGCCAGGGCAATTTCCAGCTCCGCTTCGTCATAGATCTTCTGGTCAATGCGACGACGCAATTCGGTCATATCAACAGGTTGAACCTTCATTCCCAGCCAGGATTCAAAGAAGTTATGGTCGACAATAGAGCCTGCAATTCCCATTGAAACGCCGCCGACGGACAGATAGCTTTTACCTTTCATGCTGGCAACGGCTAAACCTGCCCGAGTGAAACGCAGCAGTTTTTCTTCAACATCGGCAGGGATAGTGGTATCACCTGCATCCTGCACGTCATGACCGTAAATAGAGAAGGCGGGAAGCCCTTTTTGATTATGTGCAGCCAGTGCTGCAGCCAGATACACGGCACCTGGACGCTCCGTCCCGTTGAAACCCCAGATGGCTTTCGGGCGCATAGGGTCCATATCGATAGTTTCGCTGCCGTAGCACCAACACGGCGTGACGGTAATTGTCACGCCGACGTTCAGGCTACTAAATTTTTCTTCACAGGCGGCAGATTCAGCCAATCCGGCAATACAGGTGTCTGCGATAACGCACTCGATCTGTGCCCCGCAGGCATGACGAAGTTTCTCGGAAATCAGTGCGGCAGTGGCTTTTGCCATGTTCATGGTTTGTTCTTCGAGCGACTCGCGTACACCCATACGACGCCCATCAATCACCGGACGAATACCGATTTTCGGTAAACTATTTTTTTTCATTCGAGGTTCCTCATCTCACTTTATGCCGTGCTGCAAAAGCGGATGTCGGACACCACTGTCGCAGTTGGCTGAATTACCCATTTTTGCTAACTCGAGTTAGCTTAGGTATTAGAGAGTTTTTTGCACAACTTTTTTGTTATGGAACTGTGAGAAGCCTCACGAGAAGTGGTTAAAATTCGATCTGCGTCAAATAAACAAATACAGTTTTTTTCATTAAATTCTTTTTAAATTAATAAGATAAAATAAATTGTCTGTTCAGTGTCACAGTTTTAAACCAAATGATTTGGCTATTTTTGGCAGCTAAAATAGCTTTAAAAGGCAATCGCTAACTCGAGTTAGCATCGTTGATAAAACGCATATGATCTTGTAGACACATTCGCATTAACGGTGACGATGGCTTCCTGGCAACGCTGTTTTTCGCCTGATTCACTGATTACAGTTTCTGTATATTGAGGAAAGCAGCAATGTCTGAAACATTTTTACAGATGAGTCATATTACGAAACGTTTTCCCGGCGTATTAGCGTTGAGTAATGTGGATTTTACTTTACGCAAAGGTGAGGTTCATGCACTGTTGGGGGAGAATGGCGCGGGAAAGTCTACCCTGATGAAAATTTTATCCGGTGTATATCAACCTGATGAAGGGGATATTATTTTTGAGAACCAACCCGTTTCGTTTGCAAACCCATTGAGCGCACAAAGCGTAGGTATCACCATTATTCATCAGGAGTTTAACCTTTTTCCTGAACTGACGGTCGAAGACAATATATTTATTGGCAGGGAGTTTTGCAAAAATAATCGCTGGCGTCTGGATGAGAAACAACAGCGGCAGGCTGCGATCGATATTTTGCAAAAATTAAACCTGAATATCTCCCCAGACACGCTGGTTGCCGATCTTACTGTTGCTCAGCAACAAATGGTTGAGATTGCGAAAGCGATATCGGTGAATGCCAAGATTCTTATTATGGATGAACCAACGGCGGCGTTGACGGAAACCGAAATTGACAGTTTATTCCGGGTTACACGCTTACTTAAAGAACAGGGAACGGGCATCGTTTATATCTCGCACCGACTGGAGGAACTGGCGCTGATAGCCGATCGCGCTACCGTCATGCGTGATGGACAGTTTATTGCCACCGTGGATTATGACTCGGTCAAAATCAGCGACCTGATTGCCATGATGGTTGGGCGTGACCTTGGCAATATCTATCCCCGTCGGGAGCCGCAACCCCAGCGTAAACCGGTACTGGAAGTCAGTGGCCTGACGCGCAAAGGCGTACTGAACAATATCGATTTTACCTTGCATCAGGGGGAAATCTTAGGTTTTGCCGGGCTGATGGGGGCCGGGCGTACTGAGCTGGCACGGGCTATCTTTGGTGCCGATCCTATCGATAGCGGAACCATCAAGTTGAACGGTAAAGAGACGGTAATCAAGGATATTCCTGATGCCATCCAGCAGGGTATTAGCTACTTAACCGAGGACAGAAAAAAAGAGGGCCTGGCATTAGGATTGTCCGTTGAACGCAATATTATGCTAGGAAATTACCCCGAATATTCCAACCGATATGGCAATGTGGACAGCAAACGTTGTCAGCAAACCAGCGAAGAGCAGGTGAAAGCACTGCGTATTAAGACGCCGCATCTTGAACAGGCTGCGTTGAATTTAAGTGGCGGTAATCAGCAAAAAATTATTATTGCCAGATGGGTATGCAAAGACACCGACATTCTCATCTTTGATGAACCCACCCGCGGTATTGATGTGGGAGCCAAACTTGAAATTTATGAATTAATGAATCGACTGGTGGCAAAAGGGAAATCAATTATCATGATTTCCTCTGAATTACCGGAAGTGCTGGGTATGTGCGATCGCATTTTAGTTATGCGTAATGGGCGTATTACCGGAGAGTTAGCTTCTGATGACGCCACACAAGAAAAAATCATGCAATATGCGACGTTAGAGGACTAATTTATGACTATCTCTGTAACCTCTTCAGACAGCAATAATAAGAAAATAAAAATTAACAAAGAGCTTTTAATGCGCCTGGCGCCGCTTTTGAGTCTGATTATTCTGGTGATATTTTTTAGTTTTGGATCACCTTTCTTCTTTAACACTGAAAACATTATGACAATTGCCCTGCAAACCTCGGTGATTGGCATCATGGCGATTGGCGTTACCTTCGTCATTATCACTTCAGGAATCGACCTTTCTCTTGGCTCGGTAGTGGCCTTTTCTGGTGTTGCGGTAGGTATCAGCGCCACGCTGGGATTACCTCTGCCCGTATGTATTTTGGCGGGTGTGCTGGCGGGTGGATTATGCGGCTATATCAATGGATTGCTGGTCACTAAAATGACTATTCCGCCCTTTATTGCCACCCTGGGTCTGATGATGTCCGTCAGAGGCATCAATATGGTAATGACTGACGGCCGGGCAATTTATTTTGCTGATTATCCCACCTTCAAGATGCTGGCGCAGGGACGCTTGTTCGATGTGCTGCCTTACCCCGTTTTTTACCTCGTGGTTGTCGCACTGATCGCCGCATATATCCTCAAGAAAACGGTGATTGGCCGCTATGTCTATGCCGTGGGCAGTAATGAGGTTGCTGCGCATCTTTCCGGGATTAAAGTCCAGCGCGTGAAAATTTTCGTCTACGCATTTTGTGGTCTGCTGACCGGGATTGCCGGGGTCATTCTGGCCTCTCGTTTGAACTCGGGCCAGCCGACCGTCGGCGTGGGCTATGAACTGGAAGCCATTGCTGCGGTGGTCATTGGCGGTACCAGCCTGATGGGGGGGATTGGCACTATTGGCGGCACCATTATCGGCGCATTCATTATGAGCGTGTTGAAAAATGGTCTGAACCTGATGGGCGTCTCGCAGTTCTGGCAAATGGTGGCCATGGGCGTAGTCGTTATCGCCGCGGTTTATCTCGACACTTTACGCAAAAAAATTCGTTGATTTACGCACCCGGAAGTCACGGGACAACATAACCCTGACGTTTAGGGTGACTCACTCAGAACGGAGTAAAACAATGAGAACCAGGAATTTTGTCTATGCGTTATCCCTGCTGGCCTGCATGACATCCAGCGCACTGGCTAAAGATATGAACCTTCCTGTGGTCAGTAAAGGCTTCCAGCATGAATTCTGGCAGACCGTAAAAATGGGTACCGAAGCGGCAGCGAAAGAGTTGGGCGATAAGACCAGCTATGTTGGGCCTGCTGATGAAACTCAGATTGCCGAGCAGATTCAGTTGGTTGAAAACGCAATGGCGCAAAAACCTAATGGGTTACTGTTGGCGGCATTAGACGCCAATGCGCTTGCGCCATTAGTGGAAACAGCGAATTCACGCGGCATCAAGGTGGTGACGTTTGACTCAGGCGTAAATTCTGACATTCCTGTCAGCTTTGTGGCAACGAATAACCGTAAAGCAGGGGCTGAAGCGGCAGATGCTCTCGCTGCACAAGTGGGTAGCAAAGGGAAAGTCGGCATTATTGCGCACGTGGCTGGAACCTCTTCCGCAATTGAACGTTCGGAAGGTTTTGTGGCCAGAATGAAGGAAAAATATCCGGATATCAAAGTTCTGCCGGTTCAGTACAGTGATGGCGATCCGCAAAAAGCGATGGATAAAACCATCGATATGATCCAGGCAAACCCCGATATTGCCGGGATTTATGGCACTAATGAAGGTTCAACGCTGGGCGTAGCGAACGCCATTGATAGCCAAAACCTGAAAGGTAAAGTGAAGGTGATTGGTTTTGATAGCACCGAAGCAATCATTGCCTTCCTGAAATCTGGCGTGATCCAGGGCTTTGTTGTACAGGATGCGTACCAGATTGGCTATCAGGGTATTAAGACGCTGAATGCGGCCGTGTCAGGTCAGTCAGTACCGAAAGAAATTGATATTCCGGTGAAATTTGTTAATGCGCAGAACATTGATACACCGGAAATCGACAAGCTGTTGCACCCATTCGGTAAAAAATAAGACCGCGGGGGCGGTACATTCGCCCCATTATTAGCCAGCGTCAGGGAGCTACTATGAGCAGTGGATATTTCCTCGGAGTGGATGTCGGTTCCGCCAGTGTCAGGGCTGGTGTTTTTGATGCCAGTGGCAAACGGCTGGCTTTTGCGACATTCCCTATCTCGCAGTTTCGACCTGGCCCCGAGCGGGTAGAGCAGTCATCTGCCGAAATCTGGCAGCAGGTTTGCCATGCCGTGAAGGAGGCTGTGTCGTCAGCCGGGGTTGGCGTTGAGGAGATCCGTTCGCTGGGGTTTGATGCCACCTGTTCGTTAGTGGCTCTGGATGAACAGGGGCAGGGTCTGGCGGTTTCACCTGGTGAACCGTCAGACCATAACATCATCATGTGGATGGATCATCGTGCGGTGCAGGAGACGCAGCGTATCAACGCTACACAGGACCCGGCGTTGCGTTATGTCGGTGGTGAAGTCAGTGTCGAAATGGAACTACCCAAAGTGTTGTGGCTAAAAAAACATTTCCCCGCGACCTGGCAGAGTGCACACCGCTTCTACGATCTGGCGGATTTTTTGGTCTGGAAAGCCACCGCTTGTGATGTTGCTGGTCTGTGTACTTTAACCTGTAAATGGAACTATCTGGCACATGAGCAACGCTTTAGCCACTCCCTGCTGGATGCGGTTGAATTAACTGATTTACTGAACAAAATTCCGTCGCGGATCCTGCCCCCGGGCGCGGCCGTTGGGACGCTCAGCCCCGATGCGGCACAGGCGCTGGGATTGACGACAGCGGTGGTAGTCGCCAGTGGCATGATTGATGCGCATGCGGGTGGCGTGGCGCTTGCCGGTGCCGAGCCTGCGGGAACATTGGCGTTGATCAGCGGAACATCAAATTGCCATATGCTGTGCAGCGAGCAGGAGATTCATACACCGGGTGTATGGGGGCCGTACTGGTCCGCTATGCTGCCTGGTTACTGGCTGACGGAAGGGGGGCAAAGCGCGGCTGGGGCGCTGGTTGACTGGACGCTTCAGGAGTCGGGTGCCAGCGCTGAGCTGTTTCACAAAGCTGAGGCCCGGGGCTGCCATCCCATCGTTTTAGTTAATGAATGGGTTGCCGCACTTGAGGAGCAAGAGTCTGAGCCTGGTCGTTATCTGCATGTGCTGGCCGATCACCACGGTAACCGTTCCCCGCGTGCACGACCCGATGCCCGGGGCAGCGTTTGCGGTTTGACGCTTGAACGAGGTGAGATGCAGGTTGCTCGTTTGTATCTGGCGACATTACAGGCGATTGCCTGCGGCACGCGACACATTATGGAAGTGATGCGCGAAAACGGTCATACCATTTCTCGACTGACGCTATGTGGCGGTGCAACACACAATCCTCTGTGGTTGCGAGAGTATGCAGACGCCACCGGATGCGATATTCATCTTATGCAGGAAGAAGATGCGGTGACGTTAGGTGCGGCTATCACCGGTGCAGTGGCCAGCGGGGTGTGGGCAGATGTTCCCTCCGCCTGCCGGGCGATGGTTTGCCCAGGTGGGGTGATTAAAGCGAATCCGGCACGACGGGACTTCTATGACCGTAAATACCAGGCATATCTGATGATGTGGGATCAACAGCAGGCGCTTAACCAGGTTATGCAGTAAGACAAAAGTTTAAAATACTTTTATGATTGTGAATTGACGTTTTTGGATGTGAACTGGGACATATAAATGGCTAAAACAGTAGAACAGATAGCCAGCGATCTGAATTTATCGGTGACGACCGTGCGACTGGTGCTGAACGGGAAGGCTGAGCAATATCGTATCAGTGTCAAAACCCAAACGCGTATTAATGAATACGTTGAACGGTATGGTTATGTCATAAACCATTCAGCCCGCAGCCTGAAACTGAATAAAACAGATACGTTGGGGCTGATTGTACCCAATATATCTAACGTCTTTTTTGCCACACTGGCCGAGAAACTTGAACAACGTTGTCGTCGTTCTGGATATCAATTAACGATTAGTTGTACCTACGATGATGTTGATTACGAAAACAAATTAACGAAAGCGTTAATAGCTCGTAATCTTGATGGCCTATTTATTGTTCCTTCAACATTAGAGAATCAGCAACACCATTTGCGTCAGGTCAGAAAACCGATGGTGCTACTCGACAGGGATTTTAAGTATACCGATAACGCGCTGGTTGAAAGTCATAACATTTTAGGCGGTGAAAAGCTGACGCAAAGTTTGTTTGATGCAGGCAAATCTCCGATCTGGTTTTTAGTCGGGGATACCGGATTGCCCAGTATTGGCGATCGTTTAAAAGGTTACCTTAACGCGTTGAACAATAATGGAATTTATCATCGTGACTGGGTGCGTGAAGGTCCGGATAATACGCCGGATGGTGGTTATCGGTTGATGGATAAATTGATCAACGAACAGGGCTGTCCGCAGGCGTTTATTGCCTCATCATTACCTGTACTGGAAGGTGCCGTCATTGCTATTCGCAATCGTTTCGGTGTGATTCCTCCGGATATTAATATCGGGACATTTGATGAACATCCCATGCTGGGATTCCTCGCGAATAATGTCTGGTCGATGCAGCAGGATGAAAATGTCTGGGCGGAAAAAGCTTTCGCTATGATGATGAGTGCTATTGATGACCAGCCCATTAAAGAAACTGTAAAAGTTGAGATGAAACTAATTAAGCGCGTAAGACAACAATAATTCGTCGCACTAACTAAATCGGCCAACTGAATCTGAATAAATGTGTTCAGTGGCTGCTCATACCTGAAACCTGACCCGTCTTACTCTGCGGCTGCATTTTTTCGCAATAAAGACGAGGGGCAACTGTACCCGGAGAATCATTATGGAAAGAATGCGTTTATCACGTGAAATCATCGAAACCTGCCTTGAAATGACCCGTCTTGGGTTGAATCAGGGGACCGCAGGAAATGTAAGTGCGCGCTATGAAAATGGAATGCTGATCACACCCAGCGGTATCCCTTACGAAAGACTCACTGAAAACATGATCGTGTTCGTAGATAACGACGGCAAATATGATAAAGGACAATTACCTTCCAGTGAATGGCGTTTTCACCTGGCGGCTTATCAGACGCGCCCGGATGCCAATGCAGTCGTTCATAACCATGCGATTCATTGTACCGCCGTGTCGATTTTGAACCGTCCTATTCCGGCAATCCATTACATGATTGCCGCGGCTGGGGGGAACTCTATCCCGTGTGCGCCGTATGCGACGTTTGGTACACGAGAGCTGTCAGAGCATGTGAGCGTCGCGCTGAAAAGCCGTAAGGCAACGTTGTTGCAGCACCACGGGTTGATTGCCTGTGAAGCGAATCTGGAAAAAGCACTATGGCTGGCGCATGAAGTCGAAGTCCTGGCCCGCCTTTATCTAAGCACCCTGGCGATTGTCGACCCGGTGCCGGTGCTGGATGACGAAGAGATCGCCATTGTGCTGGAGAAATTCAAATCTTACGGATTACGAATTGAAGAGTAATTTCGCATAGCGAAAAGGAGAAATACGATGGCGAACAGAATGATTCTGAATGAAACGGCATGGTTTGGCCGGGGAGCTGTTGGGGCATTAACGGACGAGGTCATCCGTCGGGGTTATCGCAAGGCTTTGATTGTCACCGATGCAAACCTGGTACAGTGCGGCGTTGTCGATAAGGTGACATCCCGTATGGATGCCGCCGGTTTGCCGTGGGAAATCTATTCCGGCGTGATCCCAAATCCTACAATTGCAGTGGTGAAGGAGGGATTGGGAGTCTTTCAGCAAAGTGGCGCAGATTATCTGATAGCTATAGGCGGCGGCTCCCCGCAGGATACCTGCAAAGCGATTGGCATTATCCACAATAACCCTGAGTTTGCCGATGTACGCAGCCTTGAAGGGTTATCGCCAACACGTGCTGCGAGCGTACCGGTGATGGCAATCCCTACGACGGCAGGGACGGCGGCGGAAGTGACCATTAACTACGTGATCACGGACGAAGAAAATCGGCGTAAATTTGTCTGTGTCGATCCGCATGACATTCCGCAGGTGGCGTTTATTGATGCCGATATGATGGATGGTATGCCTGCCGCGTTAAAAGCGGCGACCGGGGTCGATGCGTTGACCCATGCTATTGAAGGTTATATTACGCGGGCGGCGTGGGCACTCACTGACGCGTTGCACATCAAAGCCATTGAGATCATTGCCGGGGCGTTGCGCGGCTCTGTTAATGGTGACAGCCAGTCTGGTGAGGCAATGGCGCTGGGTCAGTACGTTGCCGGAATGGGATTTTCAAACGTCGGTCTGGGGCTCGTGCACGGGATGGCACACCCGCTAGGGGCCTTTTATAACACTCCGCACGGCGTCGCCAATGCCATTTTGTTACCGCACGTGATGCACTACAACGCCGAATACACCGGAGAGAAATTCCGCGATATCGCCCGGGTGATGGGGGTGAAAGTGGAAGGTTTAACGCTGGAAGAGGCGCGTAAGGCTGCGGTAGATGCTGTGTTTGCGCTTAACCGCGATGTGGGGATCCCGCCGCACTTACGTGATGTGGGGGTACGTAAGGAAGATATTCCTGCGCTGGCGCAGGCGGCATTTGACGATGTTTGCACTGGCGGTAATCCGCGTGAAGCAAGCATTGCCGATATTGTCGAGCTTTACCATACCGCCTGGTAATCACCTGGCGTTTATCCGGCCTACTGGAGGGACGATGCGTAGGCCGGATAAGCGCAGCGCCATCCGGCAATAAGACTACCGTGCCAGCCGTAGCTGCTGGAGATTTCCGTCAATATGTAAGTCCGTTTGCAGCCGCGCGATATCACGGCACAGAAACGCCATCTCCTGGTGCATCTCCAGTTTCTTGCGCCACTTTTCCGGCACGTCTTCCAGATGTGCGTAAATCCCTTCCAGATGCTGAAACTGCACGAGTAGCTGTGTTGCACTCTTGGGACCAATACCTGCAACGCCCGGCACTTTTGAGCTGCTGATCCCGGCCAGTCCCCAATAATCTGGCAATTGCTGAGGCATTACACCAAATTCTTTCTCAATGAACGGCGCGTCCAGCCAGCGCTTCTGGAAATAGTCGCGAATGCGTAATGTTGGGGAGAGCAGTTGGCAATAACCTTTATCTGTCGAAACGATGGTGGCCTGATGTCCCGCCTGGGTGACTTTCACCGCCAGCGTTGCGGCTAAATCATCGGCTTCATTCCCGCTCGAGACCCAACAACAGACGCCGTGTTGTTCAAAAGCGGCGCGTAAGGCGGGCATTTCCTTGTGTAAATCGTCAGGCATTGGCGGGCGACCGGCTTTGTAGTCAGGTAAGCGTTGGTGACGCCAGCCGCTGTTGCGCGCTTCGTCATCAAATACCGCCACGGCGTGTGTGGGCTGACTGTGCACAATCAACTGATCGAGCGCGTGCTGGCACGTCTCCACGCAGGGCGACCCCTGGACGGCGTGAATGCGACGAATGAGATTGAGTGCATCGACAATGAGCAGATGGACGGCCACGGTGTTCTCCCTGATAAATCAGGCTGTAGGGTAACATTCACAGTGGGGGGAGGCGAAGATCTGAAACAACATTTTGCCGGATGGCGGCTGACGCCTTATCCGGCCTACAAATGACTGTGGCACTGTAGGCCGGATAAGTTTGCGCCAGGGATTAATCGCAGGTAACGATCTTCATCGCCAGACCGCCACGCGAGGTTTCGCGGTATTTGGCATTCATATCTTTACCTGTCTCGTACATGGTCTCGATAACTTTATCGAGGCATACACGAGGCTCGCTGGTACGGCGCAGCGCCATACGAGCAGCGTTCACCGCTTTCACCGATGCAATGGCGTTACGCTCAATGCACGGAACCTGAACTTGTCCGGCAACCGGATCGCAGGTCAGACCCAGGTTGTGTTCCATACCGATTTCTGCGGCGATACATACCTGCGTCGGGCTACCGCCCAGCAGTTCTGCCAGACCCGCTGCCGCCATAGAACACGCCACGCCGACCTCACCCTGACAGCCCACTTCAGCACCCGAAATTGAGGCATTCATCTTGTACAGGGAACCGATGGCGCTCGCGACCAGCATATAGCGTGCCAGTGAGTTAGCGTTCACTTCGCGGATAAACTTGTCATAGTACGCCAGCACTGCAGGAACAATCCCGCATGCGCCGTTCGTCGGGGCGGTAACTACACGTCCACCGGCAGCGTTCTCTTCGTTCACGGCCAGCGCAAACATGTTGATCCAATCTACAACTGCCATCGGGTCAGTCGTGGTTTTGTCACTGCTAACCAGCATACGACGCAGTGCTGCCGCACGACGCGGAACGCGCAGTTTGCCCGGCAATACGCCTTCGGTGGTAATACCGCGTTCAATTCCACTGCGCATCACTTCCCAGACGTTTGCAAAGTGCTGTTCCAGCTCTTCTTTGCTGTGCAGGGCTAGTTCGTTCTGCATCATCAGACCGGAAAGTGACAGGCCGGTTTCCTGACAGTGTCGTTGCAAATCGGCTGCGGATGTATACGGATATGGCACGTTTACCGGATTGTTATTCGGCAAACCAAAGTGTTCTTCATCAACGATAAATCCACCGCCGATGGAATAGTACGTCTGGCTGTAAATGGCTTTTTCGCCTGCCAGTGCGGTAATACGCATCCCGTTTTCGTGCAGGGACAGATTGTCCGTATGGAAATTCATGCACTTATCAACCGGGAATTCGACCTCATGTTGACCGTCCGCCAGCAGCAAACGTCCATGAGTATTCACATCCTGGATAAAGGCCGGGATAGCATCAATGTCTACGGTATCCGGCAGATTACCCGCCAGGCCCATAATAATCGCGATGTCGGTATGGTGACCTTTCCCGGTCAGGGACAGAGAGCCATAGACATCAACCACTACGCGGGTTACGTCAGTGAGAATTCCGCGTGCAATCAGGTCATCCGTGAATTGTTTGCCTGCTTTCATCGGGCCAACAGTATGGGAGCTGGAAGGGCCAATGCCGATTTTGAAAATATCGAATACGCTAATCATGAGGCGTCCATTGTGTATCGAGGTGCGCCGCCCCGAAGAGCGGCGCAGGGGAATTAACTGAACAGAGAGTAGAAAATAGCGGAGATAGCGATCAGGCCCATAATCACAACGAAAACGTTGCTGATATGGCCGCTGTATTTACGCATTGCCGGTACTTTCTGAATCGCATACATCGGCATCAGGAACAGAATCATCGCGATGATTGGGCCACCCAGGGTCTCAATCATACCGAGGATGCTCGGGTTCAGCGTCGCCACAATCCAGGTGGTTACCAGCATGAACAGTGCAGTGATTTTGTTCAGTTTGTTGATTTCGATGGATTTGCCTTTGCCGCGCAGAGACTTAATCACCATCCCGTTGAAGCCTTCACGTGCGCCCAGGTAGTGGCCGAGGAAGGATTTGGTGATAGCGATAATCGCGATGATCGGTGCCATCCAGGCAATAATCGGCGCGTTAAAGTGGTTCGCCAGGTAAGACAGGATAGAGATGTTCTGTTCTTTCGCTGCAGCCAGATCCGCCGGAGTCAGGCTGAATACACAGCTGAAGACGAAGAACATAACGGTCAGTACCATCATGATGTGAGCGAATGCCAGAATCTTGGAGCATTTCTTCTCAGCTTCATCACCGTACTCTTCACGCTTCGCCACGGCGAAGGAGGAGATGATCGGGGAGTGGTTGAAGGAGAACACCATTACCGGAATCGCCAGCCACAGGGTCAACAGCAGGCCGTTGCCGGTGGTTGCCGCAGAGTCAAAAGACATGGTTTCCAGAATCGCACCGCTCCACTGAGGGATCAGATACAGCGCCAGCAGCATCAGAGCCGCAACGAACGGGAATACCAGGATACTCATCGCCTTCACGATCATCTGTTCACCGAAGCGCACGATGGTCATCATGCCGACAATCAGAATCAGAGAGAGGATTGCACGCGGCGGCGGCGTAATCGCCAACTGGTGAGTCAGGAAGCTTTCAACGGTGTTGGTGATTGCAACACTGTAAACCAGCAGAATGGGGTAGATAGCGAAGAAGTAGAGCAGAGTAATCAGTTTACCTGCGCCAACGCCAAAGTGTTCTTCTACAACTTCAGTGATGTCTTCACCCGGATTTTTACCGGACAACACGAAGCGGGTCAGACCACGGTGAGCAAAGAAGGTCATTGGGAAGGCAAGAATGGCCATGATGATCAGCGGGATCATACCGCCAACGCCTGCGTTAATTGGCAGGAATAATACACCCGCGCCAATCGCCGTGCCGTAAAGGCCCAGCATCCACATGGTGTCTGTCTTGCGCCATGCGCTGCGGGTCTGGCCCGTAACGATAGTGCTGGTTTGCGTGTTTTCCATCTGTTTCTCCTGGAGGAAGCTTAAAAAGTCGGGTTTGGGTTCAATCCAATGAAAAAATACCCGACTGTAAAACGAAATTCGTTTAGCGATTTTTATATAATTTTTCGCCGTAATAATTTTCGGGCGGAAAGATACATTTAAGTAATGAATGTATCAGTGATCGCGATCTCAAATGCAATAATCCACCTTTTATGTGGATAAATTTGGACCATTAATCTGTTAAAAAATAGTCAAAGCGAATTTACGGGCGTGAAGGCTAACATTAACGACATATGGCATGAAAGACAGGGCGCGAAGATACGAGGGTTGCGCTATAAAAACTGTTGTTTTTAGTGAATTCTGATGACTAATTATAATTTGCGGTGATAAATCACGGTTTCCCCTGGGAGGTAATCGTTTGCGTTTTGGGGCTCGCCAGACGAAAGATAACTGATATTTATGTTATTGCGTGAGCTATGTGATTGGTATCACTAAAAAAGCCGGTTGGCTGAAGCGCCAAATCCGGCTTTGATATGGACAAAACTGTCACCGCTATAGCGCTGCTAGCGGGTGTTGAAGGTTATGCGCAGATCTCGTAGCACGGGATATACGCAGTGCCCGGCAACTTCATACGATGTTGTGCAACAAAGCCCTGCAGGAGATCGTCCATGCGGCGCATCATCTCAGGGTCACCGTGGATTTTGTACGGGCCAAACTCTTCAATGGCGCGGATGCCGACTTCTTTCACGTTCCCCGCGACAATCCCGGAGAATGCGCGACGCAGGTCTGCAGCCAGCATTTCAACAGGCTGGTCTGGATACAGTTTCAGATTCGCCATGTTTTCGTGGGACGGTTCGAACGGCATCTGCAAATCAGGTGCGATACGAATTGACCAGTTAAAGCTGTAAGCATCACCTGTGTCGCGACGGTTTTCTTTCACCAGCGGCATCGCTTTTTTCATCAGACGAGCGACTTCCGCTGCATCGTCAATGATAATGCGATAGTGGCGACGCGCATCTTCTCCCAGCGTGTGCACGATAAATTCGTCCAGCACGCGGAAGTAATCGGCGCTCTCTTTTGGCCCGGTCAGGATCAATGGCAGAACCTGATCTTTGTTGGCCGGATTCATCAGGATCCCCAGCAGATACAACAGCTCTTCTGCTGTCCCTACGCCGCCCGGGAAGATGATAATGCCGTGAGCGATACGCACGAACGCTTCCAGACGTTTTTCAATGTCCGGCATGATGATCAGTTCGTTTACCAGCGGGTTTGGTGGTTCCGCCGCGATAATTGACGGCTCGGTCATACCAATAAAACGGCTGTCTTTGTAGCGCTGCTGAGCGTGGCCGACCGCGGCGCCTTTCATTGGCGCTTCCATCGCGCCCGGACCACACCCGGTGCAGATGTTCAGTTCACGCAGGCCTAACTGAGTGCCCACGCGACGCGCATACAAGTATTCGTTCTCGTTGATGGAGTGACCGCCCCAGCAGACGACCATGTTCGGCGCTTCACCGACGTGAAGCGCCCGGGCGTTACGCAGAATGGAGAAGACCAGGTTGGTGATGTGAACCGAGCTTTCGAGATCCAGATGCTGGAAACGACCGGCGTTATGGATCTGGCCATTGACGAAAAGAATGTCGCGCAGTACGGCAAACAGGTTGGCCTGCAGCGCGCGAATGATGCGCCCATCGACAAACGCGTCTTCAGGTGGGCTGATCAGTTCCAGCTTCACACCGCGTTCACGGCGCAGCACGTTAATGTCGAAACTTTCAAAACGAGACAGCAGCTCTTTGCTGTTGTCTGTCAAACTGCCGGAGTTCAGAACGGCAAGCGAACAGTTACGAAACAGTTGATACAGGTCGCTGCTGGCCGTGCGTTTAAGCATATCGACTTCCAGCTGCGACAACATGTCCATTGAGCCAAGCGGGCTAATATGTGTAATCAAGTAAACTCCTTACGGGACGAGAGATATCATCCTCTACTGATTACAATAGCCCTGGCTTATGACCTTTCACAACCTTGCGCGCGGAATCCGACACGCAAAATTGAGAAAAAAGATTACTGACGCACCAGTCTGCCTGTTGCGGGGGTGAAATCTGTGTTGGTGCGCCATGGGTTGATATCGAGGCCGCCGCGTCGCGTGTAGCGTGCGTATACGCTCAGTTTCTCCGGCTGACAGAAACGCAGCAGGTCATTGAAAATGCGTTCCACACACTGCTCGTGAAATTCATTGTGGTGGCGGAAGGAGACCAGATAGCGCAGCAACTTTTCCCTGTCGATTTTGCGACCGCGATACTGAATTTGTATGGAACCCCAGTCAGGCTGGTGGGTGATCAGGCAGTTGGATTTTAGCAGATGGCTGACCAGCGTCTCTTCCACCGCTTTTTCACCGCTTACGGCATTTTCCAGATACTCGGTGCTGAACTGGTAGTTATCGATGACGATATCCTGATTGTCGATACAGGTGCCATTGAAGTGGGCTATCGGCTGCCCTTCCTGTTCGTCAAGACGATAGAGCGCTACGCTGACATCACCTTGCGCGCAGGCGCGTAGATCGTGTTCCAGCGTCTGACGGACGTGTTCCCATGAGTCAAAACGCGTCTGATTAAAACTGTTCAGATACAGCTTAAAACTTTTTGATTCAATCAGATTAACGCTGGTGTAATCCAGCTCCACATGGCCGACCGCAACCTGCGGTAAGCCGTTGGCATTCAGCCATGACAGTTCATACAGCGTCCAGATATCGGCGCCGTGAAAAGGCAGATTATCGGCCTTTAAATCCAGCGGGTCGCGGTTCAGGCTGCGCGGAACACCCTGCAGCAGGCTGGCGTCGTAAATATCCCGGTAATCCGTTGATTTTCCGAGAGTCAGGCCGTCAAGCGCCTGATGATTTTCATAAGAGGACATGTTTCACCGTCATAAACCAGATACACTATGCGACAAGTGTATCCTGGCTTTTGTGAAGAGAGAAATCAGTGGACGAATTGACAGCACAGGCGTTGGCAGCCTTTACGACGCGTTATTGCGATGCATGGCATGAAAAAAACGGCAGCTGGCCGCTGAGTGAAGAGCTGTATGGCGTACCGTCTCCGTGCATCATCTCCTCCACGAACGATGCGGTGTACTGGCAACCGCAGCCTTTTGTGGGCGAGCCGAATGTAAACGCGGTTGAACGCGCCTTTGATATTGTGGTACAACCCGCTGTTCATGCGTTTTATACCACCCAGTTTGCCGGGGACATGCACGCACAATTTGCGGATGAGAAACTTACTCTGCTGCAAACCTGGTCTGAAGATGACTTCAGGCGCGTACAGGAAAACCTGATCGGCCACCTGGTTACGCAAAAACGCCTTAAGCTCTCTCCTACGCTTTTTATTGCCACACTGGATAATGAACTTGATGTTATTTCAGTGTGCAACTTGTCTGGGGAAGTCTGCAAGGAAACGCTGGGAACCCGTAAACGGACGGTTCTGGCGGCCTCGCTTGCGGAATTTCTTACTCAACTTAAGCCTGTTCTGTAATCCAGTTTGCCCTAGGGCGTGTGAGAGATCTCTTACAAACCCTGTAGGAGATTGCCAGGTGATCAGTAAAGACTTCATCGACCGATATAATGTTAACTATTTATAATTCAATTGGTTAATGTTTTATTGATAACTTTCATATGAAAATAATCATTAGGGTATGTCTGTAAGTGTCTTGTAAGACAATGCGAAACAGGCGATTCTATCTCTGTCGACAAGGAGTCGCACAACGAAGTGAACATCAGGATGATGACACTTCGGCAGGACACACCAGGACGGTGCTGCAAGGACAGGTTTCAGGATGAAGCAAAGAGGAAAACGCGGGAAGCGTTAAAGGACACCTCCAGGATGGAGAACGAGAGCCGTTCAGGATGTTCGGCGGGTCAGGATGGCCAGGACACTTCAGGATGAAGTTTTCACATCGGGGTGATGTGAGCAGGATGCAAAAGTTCAGGATGAACGCGGTCGCAAGACCACAGGAAAAGTTGTCACGGATGAGCAGGGAGCACTAAAAGTAGCTGGAATGCTGCGAAACGAACCGGGAGCACTGTTTTTACAGTGCTCCCTTTTTTTTATTTCCTTTCTACTGGTGCTATTCTTCGCGCCAGATTTTTCATCATTGAGGTTAATTTCATGACGACTCATGACCGTGTGCGCGAGCAGTTGCATGCGCTTGAAGCACTGCTGCGTGAACATAATCACTGGCGGATGGATGAGCCAGAAGCGCATCTGTTTTCCAGCACGCAGCCTTTTTGTATGGATACCATGGAGCCGGTTGAATGGCTGCAGTGGGTGTTGATTCCCCGCATGCATGCGCTGCTTGATAATGCGCAGCCACTTCCAGAAGCGTTCGCTATTGCGCCATATTATGAAATGGCGCTGGCAGCCGATCATCCACAGCGCGATGTGATCCTGATTGCATTGCAGGATCTGGATGCGCTATTTACCAGTGATAACGCCTGATGCTGGAGATTCTCTATCAGGACCAATGGCTGGTTGCAGTCAACAAACCTTCGGGCTGGCTGGTTCATCGCAGTTGGCTCGACCGCGATGAGAAAGTGGTGGTAATGCAAACGGTGCGCGACCAGATTGGTCAGCACGTTTTTACCGCCCACCGACTCGACAGACCGACATCCGGTGTGCTGTTGATGGGGCTGTCCAGCGAGGCCGGACGACGGCTGGCACAGCAGTTTGAGCAGCATCAAATCCAAAAACGCTATCATGCGATTGTGCGTGGCTGGCTGATGGATGATGCCGTGCTGGATTATCCTTTGGTGGAAGAGCTGGACAAGATTGCCGATAAATTTGCCCGTGACGACAAAGGCCCACAGCCTGCGGTAACCCATTATCGCGGCCTGGCGACGGTTGAAATGCCGGTGGCGACCGGACGTTATCCGACCACCCGTTACGGGCTGGTGGAGCTGGATCCTAAAACCGGTCGAAAACACCAGCTCAGACGTCACCTGGCGCATTTGCGTCATCCGATTATTGGCGACAGCAAGCACGGTGATTTGCGACAAAACCGCAGCGCCGCGGAGCATTTCGGTTGTCAGCGATTAATGCTGCATGCCAGCCAGCTTGCGCTGACTCATCCTTTCACCGGCGAACCGCTGGTTATTCGCGCCGGGCTGGATGACGTCTGGATGCAGGCGCTATCACAGTTTGGCTGGCGTGGACTTCTCCCTGAGAATGAAAGGGTTGAGTTCAGCGGGCTGTCAGGTCAGGATAAGCAGATAGATTCTTAAGTCCCAGGAGATTACGGTTATGGCGGAAATTGGAATTTTTGTCGGCACGATGTACGGAAACGCGCTGCTGGTTGCCGAAGAGGCCGAAGCTATCCTCGCAAATCAGGGGCATAAAGCTACGGTTTATGAAGATCCGGAACTGGCTGACTGGGAAAAGTACAAAGACAAGTACATCCTGGTCGTAACGTCAACGACGGGACAAGGCGATCTGCCGGACAGCATCGTGCCGCTGTTTCAGGGAATTAAAGACCAACTGGGTTATCAGCCCGACGTTCACTACGGCATTATTGCACTCGGTGACAGTTCATATGCCAATTTCTGCGGCGGTGGTAAGCAGTTTGATGCGCTTTTGCAGGAACAGAGCGCCCAGCGTGTAGGTGAGATGCTGCTGATTGATGCCGGTGAACATCCGGAACCGGAAAGCGAATCCAACCCCTGGGTAGAACACTGGGCAACGCTCCTCAAATAGAATATTACCCAACCATCCGCACAGTTCGAATCATAAGCCGGGTAAGGCGTCGCCATTACCCGGCAATAAATCCCCCTCAAACGCCAATTTCGTGAAGCATCTTCCATTCCCTTAGGCTTATGCCATAAACAACCTCATTCACCTCTCGCAATGTTGTGTTTTTGCACGGTGAGGGTAAGAGGCACTCCTTCATATACTTTTCCCGTCAGTTCCCGAAAAGGCAGCGAGTCAGAATAAAACGGCCCTGAGCTGTGCCAAAACTGCCACACACTAACCTCTCATTCTGATCACCCTACAGGTGCTGTACAGAATGAACTGGCGAAAGCCACGATTCAGGAGTGCAACAATGAGTTCATTAAGTCAGGCGGCGAGCAGCGCGGAAAAACGCACTAACGCTCGCTACTGGATAGTGGTGATGTTGTTTATCGTCACATCCTTCAACTACGGCGACCGCGCCACCTTATCCATTGCCGGCTCTGAGATGGCCAAAGACATTGGCCTTGATGCCGTTGGGATGGGGTATGTATTTTCCGCTTTTTCATGGGCCTATGTTATCGGCCAGATCCCCGGCGGCTGGTTGCTTGACCGTTTTGGTTCAAAGCGTGTTTATTTCTGGTCCATCTTTATCTGGTCCATGTTTACCCTGCTGCAGGGCTTCGTCGATATCTTTAGCGGCTTCGGCATTATCGTTGCGTTGTTTACCCTGCGCTTCCTTGTGGGGTTAGCTGAAGCGCCATCCTTCCCCGGCAACAGTCGCATAGTTGCGGCATGGTTCCCGGCACAGGAGAGGGGCACGGCGGTCGCAATCTTTAACTCTGCGCAGTACTTTGCCACCGTTATCTTCGCGCCAATCATGGGCTGGCTGACCCACGAAGTAGGCTGGTCACACGTATTCTTCTTTATGGGCGGACTCGGGATCATCATCAGCTTTGTCTGGCTGAAGGTGATTCATGAACCAAACCAGCACCCGGGTGTAAACCAAAAAGAGCTGGACTACATTGCCGAAGGTGGCGCACTGATCAACATGGATCAGGCAGCCGCTAAAGCTAAAGTTCCGTTCAGCGTGAAATGGGGACAAATCAAACAGTTGTTGGGTTCCCGCATGATGATCGGTATCTACATCGGTCAGTACTGTATTAACGCGCTGACCTACTTCTTTATCACCTGGTTCCCGGTCTATCTGGTACAGGCGCGCGGTATGTCGATTCTGAAAGCGGGATTTGTCGCGTCGGTCCCGGCTATTTGCGGATTCGCAGGCGGCGTGCTCGGCGGCATTATTTCCGACTGGCTGATGCGTCGCACCGGTTCGCTGAATATCGCCCGCAAAACGCCAATCGTGTTGGGTATGTTGCTGTCAATGGTGATGGTGTTCTGTAACTACGTCAACGTTGAGTGGATGATTATCGGCTTTATGGCGCTGGCTTTCTTCGGTAAAGGTATTGGTGCACTGGGCTGGGCGGTAATGGCAGACACGGCCCCCAAAGAGATTAGCGGCCTGAGCGGCGGTCTGTTCAACATGTTCGGTAATATCTCCGGCATCGTGACACCGATTGCTATTGGCTACATTGTGGGCACGACGGGGTCGTTTAATGGTGCCTTGATTTACGTTGGGGTGCATGCGCTGATTGCTGTGGTGAGCTATCTGGTGCTGGTCGGTGATATTAAACGTATCGAACTTAAACCTGTCGCAGGACAATGATGATGACAACACAATCAAGCCCCGTTATTACCGATATGAAGGTCATCCCGGTGGCCGGGCATGACAGCATGCTGCTCAATATTGGCGGTGCGCACAACGCATATTTCACCCGCAATATTGTGGTTCTTACCGATAACGCCGGTAATACTGGCGTCGGCGAAGCGCCGGGTGGTGAAGTGATTTATCAGACTCTGGTTGACGCTATCCCGATGGTATTGGGTCAGGAAGTGGCCCGCCTGAATAAGGTGGTCCAGCAGGTACATAAAGGCAATCAGGCTGCCGACTTTGATACTTTCGGCAAAGGTGCCTGGACATTTGAGCTGCGCGTCAATGCGGTGGCGGCGCTGGAGGCCGCGCTGCTGGATCTGCTGGGCAAAGCGCTGAATGTACCGGTCTGCGAGCTGTTAGGTCCGGGTAAGCAGCGTGATGCAGTGACCGTGCTCGGGTATCTGTTCTATGTAGGTGATCGCTGCAAAACCGATTTGCCGTATCTGGAAAGTACGCCGGGTAAACATGAGTGGTATCAATTACGTCACCAGCAAGCGATGACCAGCGACGCGGTGGTGCGTCTGGCGCAGGCGTCACAGGATCGTTATGGCTTTAAAGATTTCAAACTGAAGGGCGGTGTGCTGCCGGGTGAGCAAGAAATTGAAACCGTCCGTGCGCTTAAAAAATGTTTCCCGGATGCGCGTATTACCGTCGATCCAAACGGTGCCTGGCTGCTGGATGAAGCCATCTCCCTGTGCAAAGGCCTGAATGATGTGCTGACCTATGCCGAAGATCCGTGCGGCGCTGAACAGGGCTTTTCCGGGCGCGAAGTGATGGCCGAGTTCCGCCGCGCGACTGGTTTGCCGGTGGCGACCAACATGATTGCTACCAACTGGCGCGAAATGGGCCACGCGGTAATGCTGAATGCAGTCGATATTCCGCTGGCCGATCCGCACTTCTGGACGCTTTCCGGCGCGGTACGCGTGGCGCAGTTGTGCGATGACTGGGGCCTGACCTGGGGATGCCATTCTAATAACCACTTTGATATTTCGCTGGCGATGTTCACCCACGTCGGTGCGGCTGCACCGGGTAATCCAACGGCTATTGATACCCACTGGATCTGGCAGGAGGGTGATTGCCGCCTGACCAAAAATCCGCTGGAGATTAAAAACGGAAAAATTGCGGTACCCGATGCGCCCGGTCTGGGCGTGGAACTGGACTGGGATCAGGTGCAGAAAGCGCATGAAGCCTATAAGGCGCTGCCCGGCGGCGCGCGTAATGACGCAGGCCCAATGCAGTATCTGATCCCCGGATGGACTTTTGACCGTAAACGTCCCGTTTTCGGCCGCCACTAATTTTGAATAAGGACTTAATTATGAGCGCACAATTTTCTACCCCACTGGTTACCTCTATGCAGGTTATTCCGGTTGCGGGCCACGACAGCATGTTGATGAACCTGAGCGGCGCACATGCCCCGTTCTTCACGCGTAATATTGTGATTATCAAGGATAATTCTGGTCATACTGGGGTGGGTGAAATTCCCGGCGGAGAAAAAATCCGTAAAACGCTGGAAGATGCGATTCCGCTGGTGGTGGGCAAAACGTTAGGTGAATACAAAAACGTACTGAATACGGTACGCAATACTTTTGCCGATCGTGATGCGGGCGGTCGCGGTTTGCAGACCTTTGATTTACGTACCACTATTCATGTGGTTACTGGGATCGAAGCTGCCATGTTGGATCTGCTCGGCCAGCACCTGGGGGTGAATGTGGCTTCCTTGCTGGGCGATGGCCAGCAGCGTAGCGAAGTGGAAATGTTGGGGTATCTGTTCTTCGTCGGCAACCGTAAAGCGACGCCGCTGCCGTATCAGAGTCAGCCGGATGAGAAGTGCGACTGGTATCGTCTGCGCCATGAAGAGGCCATGACCCCGGATGCGGTTGTGCGCCTGGCTGAAGCCGCGTATGAGAAATATGGCTTTAACGACTTTAAACTGAAAGGTGGCGTGCTGGCAGGGGAAGAGGAAGCGGAATCTATCGTCGCGTTGGCGAAGCGTTTCCCGCAGGCCCGCGTAACGCTCGATCCCAACGGCGCCTGGTCGTTGAATGAAGCGATCAAGATCGGTAAGTATCTGAAAGGATCGCTGGCTTATGCTGAAGATCCATGTGGCGCGGAGCAGGGGTTCTCTGGGCGTGAAGTGATGGCGGAATTCCGCCGCGCTACTGGCCTGCCGACGGCGACCAATATGATTGCTACCGACTGGCGTCAGATGGGGCACACGCTGTCGTTGCAGTCTGTGGATATTCCGCTGGCTGACCCGCATTTCTGGACCATGCAGGGGTCTGTTCGCGTAGCGCAAATGTGCCATGAGTTTGGCCTCACCTGGGGTTCACACTCTAACAACCACTTTGATATTTCGCTGGCGATGTTCACTCATGTGGCGGCGGCTGCGCCGGGTAAAATTACGGCCATTGATACCCACTGGATCTGGCAGGAAGGTAACCAACGCCTGACCAAAGAACCGTTCGACATTAAAGGCGGCATGGTACACGTACCAGCGAAGCCGGGTCTGGGTGTAGAACTGGATATGGACCAGGTGATGAAAGCGCACGAACTGTACCAGCAACATGGCTTGGGAGCGCGTGATGACGCGATGGGAATGCAGTACCTGATCCCGAACTGGACCTTCGATAATAAACGCCCATGCATGGTGCGCTAAGTGTTATGCCGGTTCTGACAGGAACCGGCACATCTCCAGGTGTATGATTAACAGAATCAACATGCGTAAGGACGGCTTATGAAAATAGTAATTGCACCGGATTCTTATAAAGAGAGTTTGAGTGCGCTTGAGGTGGCAACTGCCATTGAGCAGGGTTTTCGTGAGATCTGGCCTGATGCGGATTACGTAAAGATACCGGTCGCTGATGGTGGTGAAGGAACGGTCGAGGCGATGGTTGCCGCTACGGCGGGCCACCTTGTGCATGTTGATGTTACGGGGCCCCTGGGAAGTAAGGTACAGGCATTTTATGGGGTATCAGGAGATGAGCGCTCAGCGTTTATCGAGATGGCGGCCGCCAGTGGGTTAGAGCGAGTTCCGGCAGGGTTACGCGACCCGCTGAAAACCACCTCATGGGGGACCGGAGAGTTGATTCGCCATGCGCTGGATGCGGGTGTAGAACACATCATCATCGGGATTGGCGGTAGTGCGACCAATGATGGTGGTGCCGGTATGGTGCAGGCACTGGGCGCCAAATTGCTGGATGCACAGAATAACCAGATTGCACAAGGCGGGATCGGTCTGGAAGCGCTCACCAGGATCGATATTTCAGCGTTAGATAAGCGCCTTGCCACCTGTCGTATCGAAGTGGCCTGTGATGTCACGAATCCGCTGACCGGTAAAGAGGGCGCTTCTGCAGTATTTGGTCCACAAAAAGGGGCAACGCCAGAGATGATCACCCGTCTGGATAATGCGCTGACGCACTATGCACAACTGATTGCCCGCGATCTGGACGTTAACGTGCTGGATCTGGCCGGTGGAGGCGCTGCCGGAGGCATGGGGGCTGCACTGTATGCGTTTTGCGGCGCGCAGCTACGCCGTGGTATCGAGATCGTGACGGATGCGTTACACCTTGACGACTGCGTTGCGGATGCAGATCTAGTTGTGACCGGGGAAGGGCGTATTGACAGTCAGACGATCCATGGCAAAGTCCCGGTAGGCGTAGCGAACGTTGCAAAGCGATATAATAAGCCTGTCATTGGTATTGCAGGCAGCCTGACGCCAGATGTTGGCGTGGTGCATGAGCATGGAATTGATGCTGTTTTTAGCGTGATTTATACCGTTTGCACGCTGGATGAGGCGCTGGATAATGCGAGTGAAAATGTGCGAATGACGGCACGAAACGTGGCCGCAACGCTTAAAGCAGGTCAGCAATTACGCTGAGTTGTAGGTCGGAGAAGGCGTTTACGCCGCTCCGGCGATGTGCCCGATGGCGCGACGCCTATCGGGCCTACGGTAAACAGCGAAACCTGTCGGCCGGATAAGGCGTTTACGCCGCATTCGGCGAATATCACCCCAATATCCGTTTCGCTTCTCGCCCGACGTTGTCCATCTCATCAAGAAGCTCTAAAAACTCTGGTTCCAGATCTTCTTCTTTGGTCCCGCTACGTAACTGCTGTTCAATAAGCTGGCACAGGTTTTTCATGCGGGGAACCCCGCTGTAACCGCAGCTGCCGTGTAGTTTATGAATCAAATCCACCAACCCTTCAGGGTTTTCACCCACCAGTTGCTCTTCAATTCTGTTACGGACTTCAGGCAAGAAATCGATCAGCATTTGCAGCATATCCCGCGCCAGATCGTTTTTACCGGCAGCCTGTCTCAACGCCAGTTGCCAGTCGAGGGTCGTATTCGGGTTGACCACGGGGTCAGGGGGGGGGCGCCACGATAGCCCGGGCAGATGTGCCGGCACCGGGCTTATAGCGCAACAGCAAACTGTGCAATTTATCTTCTTCAATCGGCTTAGCCAGGTAGTCATTCATTCCGGCGCTGAGTAACTTCTCTTTTTGCCCTGCCATGGCATGTGCTGTTACCGCAATAACCGGTGTCTGCTGCTGGTGTGGAAGCTGATGGATCAGTTCGCAGGCACGAATACCGTCCATGTCTGGCATCTGAATATCCATCAGGATCAGATCAAACTGCATTTGCTTGGCTCTGTCCACCGCCTGCTGTCCGCTGTCGCACAGCTCGACGTGCTGAACCTTATCTTCAAGTAATGCGCCGATAAGCTTCAGGTTCGCCGGGTTGTCGTCCACCGCCATCACGGTCATCGCAATCTTGCTTTCATCTAACAACTGGCGTTCTGCACCCTGGTTCAGGTGGCAATATTCGGTTAACGCAGGCAGCAATCGGGTTGAGGTGAGCGGTTTTAACAGGCATGCCGCCGCGCCGCCTTGCTTTAATTTTTCAGCGTTAATCTGCGCATGGCAAGGCAGCGCCAGCAACAGGAAATCGGTCATTGCGGCTGCGCTTGCCAGACGTTTATGCTGCATGGTGAGCGGCTCGTGGAAAGTGACGGGGACACCGAGTAGCAGAATATCGTAGTGTTCTGCCGGTAATGCAGAGAATGAAGGACTGTAAATCACCTCCAGCGGCGTTTCACTCAAGATATCTAACGTGCATTGCGCGGCGGTAGCATTTGGTTCAACGTAAGCCAGTCGTTTTCCGGCCAGACAGCGGGTGGTTGAACGATCGCTGATAACATTAGGATTGAGATCAAGACTGATATGGAACCAGAAAGTGGAACCGCGATTGGGTTGGCTATGGAACGAGATATCCCCACCCATTTCATTGACCAGTTTTTGTGTGATCACAAGGCCAAGTCCGGTACCGCCGTGACGGCGCGAAATGCTGGCATCAGCCTGACGGAAAGCCTGGAACAGACGTGACTGATCGCGTTCCGGGATGCCAATACCGGTATCGCGGATTTGAACTTCAATCTGGACTTTGGTGTTACTGAGCGCGCGTTTTTCAACCAGAATGTCGATATTGCCGCTCTCGGTAAATTTGATGGCATTGCCGACCAGGTTGGTAATGACCTGTTGCAGGCGCAGCGGATCGCCAATCACATTGTCCGGAACGTCATTTTTAATATTCAGTGTTAGCTCCAGCCCTTTGTCATGGGAGGAGTGCGCTAACAGCGTTACGACGTCATCCAGTGTGCTGCGCAGCGGGAACGGTATGCTTTCCAGAATCAGTTTACCCGCTTCCAGTTTAGAGAAGTCGAGCACATCATTGATGATAGCAAGCAGGTTGTTAGCAGAGCGCTCAATTGTATTCAGGTGATCGCGCTGGGTGGTGTTGAGCTCTGTTTTCAGTGTCAGGCGTGTAAAGCCAATGACACCGTTTAGCGGTGTACGTAGCTCATGAGACATGTTCGCCAGGAACTCTGATTTAATACGTGCAGCTTCCTGGGCGCGTTTCTTCGCCAGATCCAACTCAACGTTCTGGATTTCCATCTGCTCCAGCGTTTCGCGCAGATCTGAAGTCGCCTGATCGATATTGTGCTGCATCTCTTCATGGTAGGCGGCGAGAGACATTGCCATCGAGTTGATGCCATTCTTCAGCATATCCAGTTCGCCCAACATGAAACCTTCCACGCGGCTATCGAGCTGACCTCTACGTATTCGGTCAACGGTATTCACCATGTTACGAATTGGTCCGGTCACATCGCGCATCAGACGCCAGCCGAAAATTAACGCAATGCCAATACAAAACAGCATCATGACGCTTGAGATAAAGATCTCTTTGTACTGCTGTAATCGCACGGACTTGAGGTCCAGCTCAAGCGCCACATACCCCAACATATTTTTGGTGTTTTTGGCATCGCTAACGGCAGATTCATCAGGTGAATAGCTTTCCGATATAATAGGGGTACGCAGGATCATGATATCCCCGTGCCGGGTTACGCTCAGCTTTCGCGGAAACGGCGATCCGGTAGCCAATTGCATCTCTGACGGATCAAGATGAAAGTTGGAGGTGACGAACAGTTGGTTATTTTCGTCATAGACGGAAATTGCCCGCACAATATCGGAATGGCGACGATGCAACACGCTGATAAGCTGGCCGATGGATTCCCGGTTTTGCAAGTTCATGCCGTATTCGCTGGAAACCGCGAGTGGCTCGATGATGCTGGCACCAGCATCTTCCAGTTGACGCTGCAAGTCGTTATAGCGATGCACAACAAAAAAGATACTGAGCAGCAAACC
Source organism: Citrobacter sp. wls716 (assembly GCF_005280975.1). NCBI lineage: Bacteria > Pseudomonadati > Pseudomonadota > Gammaproteobacteria > Enterobacterales > Enterobacteriaceae > Citrobacter > Citrobacter sp. wls716. The sequence goes on along the minus strand of NZ_SZWX01000031.1, from coordinate 217,619 downwards.
TATCAGGACGGTCGGGGCCAGGATCAGAATCATCATGCGTGCGCGCAGGCTGTAGTTGGTCATGGAGTTCCGTTATGGGACAATTAGGGTCACACTGTTAAATAGAGAAATATCTCGTCGATGGCGCAATTCTACTCTGCAAAACGACGCGTGACGACGCGTCAGATCATAACCGTTACCGTCAATGACCTTGATTCTTTTGGTCAGGGCGTTGCTCGTCATAACGGGAAAGCCCTGTTTATACCGGAATTGCTGCCTCAGGAAAGCGCAGAAGTGGTGATAACTGAAGATAAAAAACAGTTCGCCCGCGCGCAAGTCAAACGTCGTTTAAACGACAGTTCGGAACGTGAAGTGCCACGTTGTCCACATTTTGGGGTCTGTGGTGGCTGTCAACAGCAGCACGCCAGCATCTCGTTGCAGCAGCGTAGCAAAAGTGCAGCGTTATCGCGTTTAATGAAATGTGAGGTGACAGAAGTTATCGCCGATACCCCGTGGGGCTATCGACGCCGCGCGCGTTTAAGTCTGAACTATCGCTCGAAGGAGCAGCAATTGCAGATGGGATTTCGCAAGTCCGGCTCCAGCGACATTATTGATGTGAAGCAATGCCCTATTTTGGTGCCCCAACTTGAGGCGTTGCTGCCTGAAATTCGGGCATGCCTGCAGAGTCTGCAGGGGCTGCGTCACTTGGGGCATGTCGAATTGGTGCAGGCTGGAAGTGGAACTCTGATGATTTTGCGCCACACCGCACCATTGAGTGCCGCGGATAAAGAAAAACTGGAACGCTTTTCGCATTCTCAGGGACTGTCTTTGTTTCTGGCTCCGCAAAGCGAGATACTGGAATCAAATTCAGAAGAATCGCCCTGGTATGATTCAAATGGACTACGTTTAACCTTCAGCCCGCGTGATTTTATCCAGGTCAATGAAGGGGTAAACCAAAAAATGGTTTCCTGTGCGCTGGAATGGCTGGATGTGCAGCGAGAGAACCGGGTGCTCGATTTGTTCTGTGGTATGGGGAATTTTACGTTGCCGTTGGCCGTACGAGCAGCGAGCGTTGTGGGTGTTGAAGGTGTCCCTGCGCTGGTGGAAAAAGGCCGGGAAAATGCGCGGAATAACGGACTACACAATGTGACATTCTTTCATGAAAACCTTGAAGAAGATGTCACCAAACAACCATGGGCAAAGAACGGATTTGATAAAGTATTGCTCGATCCTGCGCGTGCGGGGGCTGCCGGCGTGATGCAACATATTATAAAGTTAAACCCTGGCCGCGTTGTTTATGTATCCTGTAATCCTGCTACGCTGGCTCGTGACAGCGAAGCGTTACTCAATGCAGGATATACCGTTCGGCGACTGGCGATGCTCGATATGTTCCCGCACACTGGACATCTGGAATCGATGGTCCTGTTTGAGCGTTTGTAATGAATTTTATACCCATTGGATTTCGGGTTGTAATGCAACGTGAAAGACAATGGGTACGGCTTGTCGACTTCGACAGGCCATGCCCCTTAAGGAGAGGACGATGGTTGCGGTAAGAAGTGCACATATAAATAAAGCTGGTGAGTTTGATCCTAAGAAATGGATCGCGAGTCTTGGGATCTCCAGCCAGCAGTCGTGTGAACGCTTAGCCGAAACCTGGGCGTATTGCCTGCAGCAGACACAGGGGCATCCGGATGCGGATCTGCTGCTGTGGCGTGGCGTCGAAATGGTGGAAATACTCTCCATGCTGAGCATGGACATCGACACGCTGCGAGCGGCGATGCTGTTCCCTCTGGCGGATGCCAATGTGGTGAGTGAAGACATCCTGCGCGAGAGCGTAGGCACGTCAATCGTTAACCTTATCCATGGTGTGCGTGATATGGCGGCGATACGCCAACTTAAAGCCACGCATACCGATTCAGTCTCTTCCGAGCAGGTCGATAACGTTCGTCGCATGCTGCTGGCAATGGTCGATGACTTCCGCTGCGTGGTCATCAAGCTGGCGGAACGTATTGCCCATTTGCGAGAAGTGAAAGACGCACCGGAAGATGAACGCGTACTGGCGGCAAAAGAGTGCACCAATATCTACGCCCCGCTGGCTAACCGATTAGGCATCGGGCAATTAAAATGGGAACTGGAAGATTACTGCTTCCGTTACCTGCACCCGGCTGAATACAAACGTATTGCCAAACTGCTGCATGAACGTCGTATCGACAGGGAACATTACATTGATGAATTCGTCGGTCATTTGCGCTCAGAGATGAAAACGGAAGGCGTCAAAGCCGAAGTTTACGGGCGTCCGAAACACATCTACAGCATCTGGCGCAAAATGCAGAAAAAGCAGCTGGCTTTTGACGAACTGTTCGATGTGCGCGCGGTGCGTATCGTGGCTGAGCGTTTACAGGATTGCTATGCCGCGTTGGGGATTGTGCATACTCACTATCGCCATCTGCCTGATGAGTTCGATGACTACGTTGCCAATCCAAAGCCTAACGGTTACCAGTCAATCCATACGGTTGTGCTGGGGCCTGGCGGTAAAACCATTGAAATCCAGATCCGTACCAAACAGATGCACGAAGATGCTGAGCTGGGCGTTGCCGCGCACTGGAAGTACAAAGAAGGTACTGCTTCAGGCGCGGCGCGCTCTGGTCATGAAGACCGCATTGCGTGGCTGCGTAAACTGATAGCCTGGCAGGAAGAGATGGCGGATTCCGGTGAAATGCTGGATGAAGTGCGTAGCCAGGTCTTTGATGACAGAGTTTACGTCTTTACGCCAAAAGGGGATGTTGTGGATCTGCCTGCAGGCTCCACGCCGCTCGATTTTGCTTATCACATTCACAGTGATGTGGGGCATCGTTGCATTGGCGCGAAAATTGGCGGGCGCATCGTACCGTTTACCTATCAGCTGCAGATGGGCGATCAAATCGAAATCATCACTCAGAAACAGCCAAACCCAAGCCGCGACTGGCTAAATCCTAACCTTGGCTACGTGACGACCAGCCGGGGGCGCTCGAAGATCCACGCCTGGTTCCGTAAACAGGATCGCGACAAAAACATCCTGGCGGGCCGCCAGATCCTCGATGATGAGCTGGCGCATTTAGGTATTAGCCTGAAAGAAGCGGAAAAACATCTGCTGCCGCGCTATAGCTTCAATGAGCTGGATGAGCTGCTGGCGGCGATTGGCGGAGGAGACATCCGCCTCAACCAGATGGTGAACTTCCTGCAGGCGCAGTTTAATAAACCAAGCGCTGCCGAACAGGATGCCGCCGCGCTGAAACAACTTCAGCAGAAAACGCAGGCGCCGCAGAGTCGCCGAAAAGACGACGGTCGCGTGGTGGTTGAAGGGGTGGGTAACCTGATGCACCACATCGCTCGCTGCTGCCAGCCGATTCCCGGCGATGAGATTGTCGGGTTTATCACCCAGGGACGCGGTATTTCCGTCCACCGGGCGGATTGCGAACAGCTGAATGAACTGCGCTCGCATGCGCCGGAACGAATTGTTGACGCGGTTTGGGGCGAAAGCTACTCGGCAGGGTATTCGCTGGTGGTTCGCGTCCAGGCTAACGATCGCAGCGGCTTGTTACGTGATATCACGACGATTCTTGCCAACGAAAAGGTGAACGTGCTGGGGGTTGCCAGCCGGAGTGATACCAAACAACAGTTGGCCACCATTGATATGACCATCGAAATCTACAACCTGCAGGTGCTCGGACGTGTGCTCGGCAAGCTGAACCAGGTGCCGGATGTGATCGACGCACGCCGTCTGCACGGTAATTAATTATTTTGTAGGCCGGATGATCTTGCAGGCCTGATGGCAACGCGTCAGCGTTGCCATCAGGCATTGCTATATCGCCGGATGTTGGCTGTCGCCATATCCGGTCTACTATATTGAAATTTCAGGATATTCCAATGAACCAAATCGATCGACTGCTCGGTATTATGCAGCGCCTGCGCGACCCGGAAAACGGTTGTCCGTGGGATAAAGAGCAGACATTCGCCACTATTGCCCCTTACACCCTCGAAGAAACCTATGAAGTACTTGATGCCATTGCGCGCGAAGACTTCGACGATCTGCGTGGTGAATTAGGCGATCTGTTGTTCCAGGTGGTGTTTTACGCCCAGATGGCACAGGAAGAAGGGCGCTTCAACTTTGATGATATCTGTGCTGCGATAAGCGATAAGCTTGAACGCCGCCACCCGCATGTTTTCGCAGATGTTTCTGCCAGTAACAGCACCGAGGTGCTAACCCGTTGGGAGCAAATCAAAACAGAAGAACGTGCCGAGAAGTCACAACATTCCGCGCTGGACGATATTCCTCGTAGTTTACCGGCACTAATGCGCGCCCAGAAAATCCAGAAACGTTGCTCAAATGTTGGCTTCGACTGGAAAACATTAGGGCCGGTTGTCGACAAGGTTTACGAAGAGATTGACGAAGTCATGTTCGAGGCGAAGCAGGCTGTCGTTGACCAGGCTAAACTGGAGGAGGAAATGGGCGACCTGCTGTTTGCCACGGTCAATATGGCCCGTCATTTAGGCACTAAAGCAGAGACTGCTTTGCAGAAAGCGAATGAAAAATTCGAGCGCCGTTTTCGTGAGGTTGAGCGAATTGTGGCTGCCCGCGGTCTGGAAATGACAGGTGTTGATCTGGAAACAATGGAAGAAGTCTGGCAACAGGTAAAACGACAGGAAATTGATCTCTAAGGGATTTCGTCGGTCAAGGGCGATTTGTGTGATTTTTTAAATAACAAGCGCTTGATTTACGTCAAAAACATTTACCCCAAAGGGGCTATTTTCTCACTCCCGATGTTAATGTGAGCCTGGTGAAGAGGAGGAATAATGAAAGTTTGTGGCGCTCGTCATGTTCGGGTATACTACTTTCCCGTCTTGGTAATTCCATCGTTTCACCCTAACTTCTCAGGTCCAGCATGACAACGAACTATATTTTTGTGACCGGCGGGGTCGTATCCTCTCTGGGAAAAGGCATTGCCGCAGCCTCCCTGGCAGCCATTCTTGAAGCCCGTGGCCTCAATGTAACCATGATGAAACTGGATCCGTACATCAACGTCGATCCAGGTACTATGAGCCCTATCCAACACGGGGAAGTGTTCGTTACCGAAGACGGCGCTGAAACCGACCTGGACCTGGGTCACTATGAGCGTTTCATTCGTACGAAAATGAGCCGCCGTAACAACTTCACCACCGGTCGTATCTACTCCGACGTTCTGCGTAAAGAACGCCGTGGCGACTACCTGGGCGCGACCGTTCAGGTTATCCCGCACATCACGAATGCCATTAAAGAACGCGTTCTGGAAGGCGGCGAAGGTCATGATGTTGTTCTGGTTGAAATCGGCGGAACCGTTGGGGATATCGAATCTCTGCCGTTCCTTGAAGCGATTCGCCAGATGGCCGTAGAAATTGGCCGTGAGCACACGTTGTTTATGCATCTGACGCTGGTTCCGTACATGGCGGCGGCAGGTGAAGTCAAAACTAAACCGACTCAGCACTCGGTAAAAGAGCTGCTTTCTATCGGTATTCAGCCAGATATCCTGATTTGCCGCTCCGATCGCGCAGTTCCGGCTAATGAACGTGCAAAAATTGCATTGTTCTGTAACGTTCCGGAAAAAGCGGTGATTTCTCTGAAAGATGTCGATTCCATCTATAAAATTCCGGGCCTGTTGAAATCTCAGGGCCTTGACGATTATATTTGTAAACGATTCAGCTTGAACTGTCCGGAAGCGAATCTGTCAGAATGGGAACAGGTTATCTACGAAGAAGCGAATCCGGCAGGCGAAGTGACTATTGGTATGGTCGGCAAGTACATTGAACTGCCGGATGCCTATAAGTCAGTTATCGAAGCGCTGAAGCACGGTGGCTTGAAGAATCGTGTCACTGTCAACATCAAGCTGATTGATTCGCAAGATGTCGAAACGCGCGGCGTTGAGATCCTGAAAGGTCTTGATGCAATCCTGATCCCTGGCGGCTTCGGCTACCGTGGTGTTGAAGGTAAAATCGCGACAGCGCGCTTTGCGCGTGAGAACAATATTCCTTATCTGGGTATTTGCCTGGGTATGCAGGTTGCGTTGATTGAGTTTGCTCGTAACGTCGTGGGAATGGACAACGCCAACTCCACAGAATTTGTGCCAGACTGTAAGTACCCGGTGGTGGCCCTGATTACTGAATGGCGTGATGAAGACGGCAACGTCGAAGTCCGTACCGAGAAGAGCGATCTGGGCGGCACAATGCGTCTTGGTGCGCAACAGTGTCAGCTGAGCGATGAGAGTCTGGTTCGTCAACTGTACGGTACGCCGACAATTGTTGAACGCCATCGCCACCGCTACGAAGTCAACAATATGCTGTTGAAACAGATTGAAGCTGCGGGTCTGCGTGTTGCAGGCCGTTCCGGTGATGATCAGTTGGTCGAGATCATTGAGGTACCGAATCATCCGTGGTTCGTGGCCTGTCAGTTCCACCCGGAATTTACTTCCACGCCACGTGATGGGCACCCGCTGTTCGCCGGCTTTGTGAAAGCCGCCAGTGAACATCAGAAGCGTCAGGCGAAGTAAGAAGTAAAAAGTTAGAACGGCAATGCACCCATCAGGGTGCATTGTTTGTCTGGAGTTTTAGTTTAACTTGTACTGAGGAAAACCTAATGTCCAAAATCGTTAAAATCATCGGTCGTGAAATCATCGACTCCCGTGGTAACCCGACTGTTGAAGCCGAAGTACACCTGGAAGGTGGTTTCGTTGGTATGGCAGCAGCTCCGTCAGGTGCTTCTACTGGTTCCCGCGAAGCACTGGAACTGCGCGATGGCGACAAATCCCGCTTCATGGGTAAAGGCGTACTGAAAGCTGTTGCAGCTGTTAACGGCCCGATTGCTCAGGCTCTGCTGGGTAAAGATGCTAAAGATCAGGCTGGCATCGACAAGATCATGATCGATCTGGACGGTACTGAAAACAAATCCAACTTCGGTGCAAACGCCATCCTGGCTGTGTCCCTGGCGAACGCCAAAGCAGCTGCTGCTGCTAAAGGCCTGCCGCTGTATGCACACATCGCTGAACTGAACGGCACTCCGGGCAAATACTCCATGCCGGTTCCGATGATGAACATCATCAACGGTGGTGAGCACGCTGACAACAACGTCGACATCCAGGAATTCATGATTCAGCCTGTTGGCGCTAAAACCCTGAAAGAAGCTGTACGTATGGGTTCTGAAGTGTTCCACAACCTGGCTAAAGTTCTGAAAGCCAAAGGTATGAACACTGCAGTGGGTGACGAAGGCGGCTATGCGCCGAACCTGGGTTCCAACGCTGAAGCTCTGGCGGTAATCGCTGAAGCGGTTAAAGCAGCTGGCTACGAGCTGGGCAAAGACATCACTCTGGCGATGGACTGTGCAGCGTCTGAATTCTACAAAGACGGTAAATACGTTCTGGCTGGCGAAGGCAACAAAGCATTCACCTCCGAAGAATTCACTCATTTCCTGGAAGAACTGACCAAACAGTACCCGATCGTGTCCATCGAAGATGGTCTGGACGAGTCTGACTGGGACGGTTTCGCATACCAGACTAAAGTACTGGGCGACAAAATCCAGCTGGTTGGTGACGACCTGTTCGTAACCAACACCAAGATCCTGAAAGAAGGCATCGAAAAAGGCATCGTTAACTCCATCCTGATCAAATTCAACCAGATCGGTTCTCTGACCGAAACTCTGGCTGCGATCAAAATGGCGAAAGACGCTGGCTACACCGCTGTCATCTCTCACCGTTCTGGCGAAACTGAAGACGCTACCATCGCTGACCTGGCTGTTGGTACCGCTGCAGGCCAGATCAAAACAGGTTCTATGAGCCGTTCTGACCGCGTTGCTAAGTACAACCAGCTGATTCGTATCGAAGAAGCTCTGGGTGAACAAGCTCCGTACAACGGTCGTAAAGAGATCAAAGGTCAGGCGTAATCCTGTTCTTTCTCTGATTTAAAAATGCCAGCCTTCGGGCTGGCATTTTTTTGCCTGCACAATAGCAACCTATTTAAAGTCCACTGCCATTTGCTGTGGAATAGTCAGCCCACGTGTCGTCTGTACACAGCGCTCAATGTAATCGGTAAAACGCGGCGGCTTCGGCATCCCAATGCTGAGCAGCTTATCATTGCTGAATCGCACGTTCAGCGTTGCGAACGCGCCGTAAAGACGCATGGCTTTCAGCATTAGTCGTTCGTTGCAGGGGCCAAAAATATTCTTCAGTTCACGGCGCATTTGGACCAGCGTTTCATAGCTGACCTGTGCGTATTTATTGCCGACGGGAGCTTGTTCCAGCGCAGATGCCATCGCGTTATCAATATCTGCAAACCTCACGCTATTTTCTTCTCCTGCTGAGATGTGCACCACTTCACCGCGAGCAAGTGGACTGCTCAGTAACATCAGCAATGCATCGGCGCAATAATCAACCGGGATCACGTCAATACGGTCTTCCATCGAACACATAAATTTTTGTAGCATCAGGCCCATGCTGAATACCCAGAAAATACTGCTGGAGGGTTTACAGCCGTGATGAGTATGGCCAACAACGATCGAAGGCCGCGCGATAACCAGTGGTAATGTTGGGCATTCCTGTTGTATCAGACGTTCTATCGTGGATTTAGAGTGCGTATACTCAACCAGATGCTCAGCACGCTCGCGAAACTCTGCACTTTCGGCCACCAGTGAATCGGGGTCTGGGGAGCATGACATTGCTGTACCAACGTGAAGAAAACGCTGCAGGCTGCCGACACAGGCCATTCTCCGTGCGAACTTCAGCGTTCCTTCGACATTGACTTTCCAGATAAGCGGGTTGTTGCCAAAAGAGGCGACGGCGGCGCAATTGATGACATGAGTAACCTGGCCCAGACGCGGGTCGTTAAGAAACGCTTCAGGTTCTACTAAATCACCCAACAGGATATTCCGCGGGCTAAGTGTTGCCAATTTTTCTTCTGCAATATTGAATTTGCGCAGATTTTCCTTTATCCGTTCCAGCGCAGATACATCATTACTGGCACGAACTAAAAGCAGCAGATTAAATCCATTTGTCTGATTCAGAATGTTTTCTAAAACGGCTCCGCCCAAAAAACCGGTTGCGCCAGTAATTAATAGTGTATTCATGAATGCAGTCTCATTAGGGGTGGTTGACTGGATTCTAGGCGCGGATAATTAAACGGAGATTAAATGGAAAATTAGCGTAAGTTTAGGTTTCTTAAGCCTATTCTAATATAAAAAGATACCGCGGATCGAATTTGACTATGCGTGATGCTAATAAATTCATAATTTCATGTATCCGTTTGTACATGCTTGAAATATTTTACTTTTAAAATATTTATACTATTTTTATAAGGTTATTATCAATAATATTTTGTTACATCAAAACGCTGCCTGAACAGCTATGAAATTAAATCACAGCTATTCGATCATTGCAGGTGCAAACACGAGATTATGTTTCATGATTTTTAACTCAGGGGACAGCGCAGCCGGGGGCAAGACCTGAGCGTGCAAATCTGCAATAATACGCGTCCTTAACCCTAAACAGAGATGACTATGCAGTACCCGATTAACGAGATGTTCCAGACCCTGCAAGGTGAGGGTTACTTTACCGGCGTCCCCGCCATTTTTATTCGTTTACAGGGATGCCCGGTTGGCTGTGCCTGGTGCGATACCAAACACACCTGGGATAAGCTTGAGGATCGGGAAGTCTCCCTGTACAGCATCCTGGCTAAGACGAAAGAGAGTGATAAATGGGGTGCGGCGAGCAGTGAAGATCTGCTGGCTGTTATTCAGCGTCAGGGCTATACCGCCCGTCATGTGGTGATAACCGGTGGTGAGCCCTGCATTCATGACCTGATGCCGCTGACTGACCTGCTGGAAAAGAACGGCTTTAGCTGCCAGATTGAAACCAGCGGCACCCATGAAGTGCGCTGTACGCCGAATACCTGGGTGACCGTATCGCCGAAGGTAAATATGCGCGGCGGTTATGATGTGCTGTCGCAGGCGCTGGAGCGCGCGAATGAAATCAAACATCCGGTTGGTCGCGTTCGCGATATTGAAGCGCTGGACGAACTGTTGGCCACGTTGAGCGACGAAAAACCACGCATTATTGCGCTGCAGCCAATCAGCCAGAAAGAAGATGCAACGCGTTTGTGTATTGATACCTGTATTGCGCGTAACTGGCGTTTGTCGATGCAAACCCACAAATATCTGAATATTGCCTGACAATTAAGCCGGGTGGATTTCATCCGCCCGGCATACTTATTACGCGTTTGACCAGCTTTGAATGGCGTCAACGTTATCCAGATTACCGTGAGTGACCTCATACGACTTTTTCAAAATCACATCGGTATACTGAGTTAAATCCCTGAAGATTCCTTTATTTAACGCCTCATAGCGTTTGGCGTTTTGTTCAACTGGCATAAACACATCTTTGACCCGGACCATATTTACGATGGCCGCTTCGTAGGAAGGATACAGGCCCAACCCTACCGCGGTATTGATCGCCGCTCCGAGGCTCGCGCAGCCGTTAATGGCGTTACGCCTGGCCGGGAGGTTGAACACATCGGCAAAGATTTGCATAAACAGATCGCTGTTTGAACCACCGCCGGTAATGATGATGTGCTTAGCGAAATGGTTCATTTCATTGCACATATTGTCGTAGTTATTTTTTAACGTCAGCGCCACGCTTTCCAGAATCGAGCGGTAAATCCACGCATAGTCCATGCTGGAGTCAAAGCCTATCATAATGCCGCGTTTGTATGGCTCCCATGGGTTGGTCAGCCAGTCGAGCACGGTCATCAGGCCGTTACAGCCAGGAGGGACAACTGAGGCTTTTTTGTTGAGCAGATCCTCCGGTGAGAGTCCCTGTGTTTTGGCATCCTGAATCAAGGATTCGCCCAGCATGTCCCGCAGCCAACTGACCGTCCACATCCCCTTACGAATGCCATACCCTTCATACAGCAACGTTTCAGGAATGGAAGACATAATCGGCCAGTATGCGACGGGATCTTTAGGCAACGCTTTACCGTTCATCATCAGGGCGATATAGGTGCCTAACGAAATCACCGCCGTTTCATCGTCCAGCAACCCTGCGCCGAGCGCTTCGACCGGCTTATCGCTGGTGGTGCAGACAACGGGTAAGCCCGCCGGGAAACCGGTAGCGAAAGCCGCCTGTTCGGTAAGATAGCCTAAGATTGTCCCCGGCATCTGCACATCGAATAGCATGTGGCGGGGAATGTTGAACTTCTTCATCACCTCATCATCGTCGCTCCACGACCAGGTTTTATAATCCACCGGCCACTGGCCAAAGTAATTGGCGATATTGTCTTTGAACTCACCGGTTAAGCGGTGCGACAGGTAGCCCGAAAATGAGGTAACCCAGGCCACATCAGGATTGGTATGCTCATAAGGTCGGGTGACGCGGGCGTCCTGCCAGCTGATTAACGGTTCCGCAGGTGTGCCGTCAGCTTTGAGTAGCGCGCGGCAACAGCGGATAGAACCCAGCCCGATGCCGACAATATCTTCTTTATGGCCCGCAAATTGATTCATCAGATCTTTTCCGGCGAAGCATAAAGAGGTCCATAAATCATCGTCGGGATGTTCTGCCGTATCAGCATCCGGGGTGTACATCTGCTGTAACAGGCCTTTTCCTTCACAGACCACATTCCCCTGCAGATCGTACATCACTACTTTAGTGCTTTGGCTCCCGCCATCGATTCCAATGATGTATTTCTTTGACATGATTATTTCTCCTTTAAATTGTCATCATCACTCGCCAGTGGTTTCAGCGGCCAGTGATGTCATCTTTTCCGGTGCGGTGTTAGCGGTGCGAATTTTGCGAAACAATAAGAAAGTGAACAGGATGACCAGGCATAGCGCCGCCAACCCCATTAACCACATATTGCGATAGGCTTGTGCCGCCGGGAGCGTGTCCTGCCAGTGGCCTACGATCGGATAAACAAACACGTCGGGTAGAAAACCGATCACCGAACAGATCCCCACGGTGGTTCCCATGATGTAAGACGGCGTTCTGGCTTCGCCGGGACAGGCCCAGTAGAGTCCACGCGAGGCGTAACAGGTGAATCCCAGTAACAGAATCAGGCCGATACCCATGGCGACGGACTGCGGGTTCGAGTTGGTTGCCAGCAGCGCGATAAGCGCCAGCACGCCAACGATAGACAGCAACTGAATGACGCGGGTCGGCGATTTCACCTTGCTATAGGTGGTAATAATGCCGCCCAACGGCCCGCAAATGGCGCGGAAAATCTTGTTGATGACAATGCCCATATAGCTCGCCGCGACCAGCGACATTCCGTACATTTCGGTCAGATAATTAGTGGAGTAGCTGAGGATGGCGTAGATCGTAAAGACGCCAAAAATGACCATGCTGCAATACCAGGTAGTACTGATGCGCAGCACCGCGAGAATATCGCTAAGCTGGAAGGGGTGCTTTTCTTCTTTCGCCGCGATGCTGTGGCTGTTACCGTCGCTGACGAAGAACCAACACAAAATTCCCAGTAGGATGTAGACCACGCTATAAATCAGGATCACGGCTTTCAGGCTATTGCTGTCGTCGGGGGCGAAACGAGAAAATACCCACATGGTAAATACGGCCAGTGACATGACCCCAACACCGCGCAGGCCTTCCATCCAGCCCATGATTTTCCCTTGTTCGCTGTGATCCCCTAGCAGCGAAGCGGCTTTAATTGATACCGACCACAGCATCAGGATGGTAGTGATGGCAAATGCAACCTGAATACAGAGCATGACCCACAGCGGTGGATACGTCATCATCAGCAAACCGAGCAATCCGGTAATAATCATCGCTGAAGTAATCATTTTGCGATGCGAAAATTTATCGGCAATAACGCCGCTGGGCGCATACAAAATAATAGCCGCAATACCAAAGGTACTCATTATTAATCCGATTTCGGTATTGCTAAATCCCATGAATTTTGCCATGGGAATTTGATATATATAACGTAAATAAGCCAGATCAAAACTGACACCGCCGCTGAAACTAATAATTGCGAGGGTTATCCAACGGCGATATGAATTGTTATGCATATTGAATTCTCATGTTTAACAGACAAAAAAAAGAGAAAAGTAAACCGCCCTTTCAGGTGGATTACTTTTCTCAGGTCTCTAGTAATTGCACTTAGAAATAACATGGACGGATTGATTATAGTGTGAGAATAATCACGATTCTTGTTTTTGGCTATCACGATAAAATTAACGAGCATCTGTGATTTTGATCACGTTAGATAATTTATGGTTGTGCTAAAAATTTAGTCCAGTTACCAGAGATAATGAGAAAGGTGACTTCCCTCTTGCGGGGGAAGTTGCCTTTCTTTTTTTTTGCCTAAAGGAATTTGGAGCTAACTATGTCAATCGAGTCACTCAACGCATTCTCAATGAATTTTTTCTCCCTGAAAGGGAAAACGGCGATCGTCACGGGCGGCAACAGCGGTCTCGGTCAGGCTTTTGCGATGGCGTTGGCGAAAGCGAGGGCGAATCTGTTTATCCCAAGCTTTGTAAAAGATAATGGCGAAACGAAGGAACTTATTGAGAAACAAGGTGTTGAAGTTGAGTTTATGCAGGTGGATATTACTGAAAAAGGTGCTCCGCAGAAGATTATCGCCGCCTGCTGCGAGCGTTTTGGCACCGTCGATATTCTGGTGAATAATGCCGGAATTTGTAAGCTGAATAAGGTGCTGGACTTTGGCCGTGCGGACTGGGATCCGATGATTGATGTTAACCTGACGGCGGCCTTTGAACTAAGCTATGAAGCTGCAAAAATTATGATTCCGCAAAACAGCGGTAAAATTATTAATATTTGCTCTTTGTTCTCTTATCTTGGCGGTCAGTGGTCACCTGCCTATTCGGCTACCAAACATGCACTGGCTGGTTTTACCAAAGCATATTGCGATGAATTGGGACAATATAATATTCAGGTTAACGGTATCGCACCGGGATATTATGCGACAGATATTACGCTGGCCACCCGCAGTAACCCGGAAACCAACCAGCGGGTATTGGATCATATCCCGGCGAATCGTTGGGGAGATACTCAGGATTTAATGGGGGCAGCGATATTCCTCGCCAGTCAGGCATCTAATTATGTTAACGGTCATTTACTGGTTGTCGACGGTGGTTATTTAGTTCGTTAAATCTTATCGATAGTTTCTGTTTTATTCATTATTCTGTTAATTATCAAGAAGGAATGACTATGTCTTTATCCCGTGAAGCGATCGTTGACCAGTTAAAAGAAATTGTTGGGCCCGAACGCGTAATTACTGATGAAACGGTATTAAAGAAAAACAGTATTGACCGCTTTCGTAAATATGCTGATATCCATGGCGTCTTTACGCTGCCGCTACCGGCTGCGGTTGTTAAGTTAGGCTCGACCGACCAGGTTTCTAACGTGCTGGCCTTTATGAACCTGCATAGGATCAATGGCGTTCCGCGTACCGGTGCCTCTGCGACGGAAGGGGGGCTGGAAACCGTGGTTGAGAATTCCGTGGTGCTGGACGGCGCCGGGATGAACCAAATCCTGAATATTGATATCGAGAATATGCAAGCGACCGCACAGTGTGGTGTGCCGCTGGAAGTGCTGGAAAATGCGCTGCGGGCTAAGGGCTACACCACCGGGCATTCGCCGCAGTCTAAACCTCTGGCGCAGATGGGCGGCCTGGTGGCAACCCGCAGCATTGGTCAATTTTCCACGCTCTACGGCGCAATTGAAGATATGGTTGTCGGCCTCGAGGCCGTACTGGCGGACGGCACCGTCACCCGCATCAAAAACGTCCCCCGCCGCGCAGCCGGCCCGGACATTCGCCACATCATTATCGGCAACGAAGGTGCACTGTGCTATATCACTGAAGTGACAGTGAAAATATTCAAGTTTACCCCGGAAAACAACCTCTACTACGGCTACGTTCTGGACGATATGAAGGTTGGCTTTGAGATTCTGCGTGAAGTGATGGTGGAAGGATATCGTCCGTCGATCGCTCGCCTGTACGATGCGGAAGATGGCACCCAGCACTTCACCCATTTTGCTGATGGCAAATGCGTGCTGATCTTTATGGCTGAGGGCAACCCGCGGCTGGCGAAAGCCACCGGGGAAGGCATTGCGGAAGTTGTGGCGCGCTATCCGCAGTGCCAACGAGTGGACAGCAAGCTGATTGAAAACTGGTTTAATCACCTGAACTGGGGGCCGGAAAAAGTGGCTGCCGAACGTGTGCAGATCCTGAAAACCGGTAATATGGGCTTCACTACTGAGGTTTCAGGCTGTTGGAGCTGCATCCATGAGATCTATGAAAGCGTAATCAATCGTATTCGTACCGAGTTCCCGCATGCGGATGATATCACCATGCTGGGCGGTCATTCCTCCCACAGTTATATCAATGGTACCAACATGTACTTTGTGTATGACTACAACGTAGTGGACTGTAAGCCGGAAGAGGAAATTGATAAGTACCATAACCCGCTCAACAAGATTATCTGTGAGGAGACGATTCGCCTCGGCGGTTCTATGGTGCATCACCACGGCATTGGCAAGCATCGTGTTCATTGGAGCAAGCTGGAACATGGCAGCGCGTGGGCGTTGCTGGAAGGGCTGAAGAAGCAGTTTGATCCGAACGGAATTATGAATACGGGCACGATCTACCCGATTGAGAAGTAGTTATTTATACGGCTTCTCAAATGAGAAGCCGTGATTTTACCGGACCATGAAGGGGTAGAAATGAACACTTCACCGGTGCGAATGGATGATTTACCGCTAAACGGCTTTCACTGCCGTATTGCCGCGCTGACTTTTGGCGCACATCTTGTTGACGGCTATGTCCTTGGTGTCATCGGTTACGCCATTATTCAGCTCACTCCCGCTATGCATCTGACGCCTTTTATGGCTGGCATGATCGGCGGTGCGGCGCTGTTAGGGCTTTTTATCGGCAGCCTGATTCTGGGATGGGTTTCGGATCACTATGGTCGACAAAAAATTTTCAACTTCAGCTTTGTACTGATCACCGTCGCCTCATTTCTTCAGTTTTTTGCCACCACGCCCGAGCAGTTGATTGGCTTACGGATCCTTATAGGGATAGGGCTGGGCGGAGATTACTCTGTGGGGCACACGCTGCTGGCCGAGTTTTCACCGCGTCGACACCGTGGGATTCTGCTCGGTGCATTTAGCGTGGTATGGACAGTGGGTTACGTACTGGCAAGTATTGCTGGCCATCATTTTATTAGCGAAAACCCGGATGCCTGGCGTTGGCTGCTGGCATCGTCTGCTTTACCTGCGCTATTGATTACGCTGCTGCGCTGGGGAACGCCAGAGTCGCCGCGCTGGCTGATGCGTCAGGGGCGGTTCGCTGAAGCTCATGCCGTGGTGCACCGCTGTTTTGGTATGCACGTACAACTGGGCGATGAGGTAACGAAAGAGACGAATAAACATATCAGAACCCTGTTCTCATCACGCTACTGGCGGCGCACGGCTTTTAATAGCATCTTCTTTGTTTGCCTGGTTATCCCTTGGTTCGTTATCTACACCTGGCTACCGACGATTGCCGAAACCATTGGTCTTGAAGACGCGTTAACTGCCAGCCTGTTGCTGAATGCGCTGCTGATCGTGGGCGCGCTGCTGGGTCTGGTATTAACACATCTGCTGGCCCATCGCCATTTTCTGCTCGGCAGCTTTTTGCTGCTGGCGGCGACATTAATCGTGATGGCCTGCTTACCGCCTGGCAGTCACTGGACGCTGCTGCTTTTTGTCTTATTCAGCACCACGATTTCGGCGGTTAGTAATCTGGTGGGGATTTTACCGGCGGAAAGCTTTCCCACCGACATTCGTTCGCTGGGGGTGGGATTCGCCACCGCTATGAGCCGACTCGGCGCAGCAATCAGCACCGGTTTACTGCCATGGACTCTGGCGCAATGGGGGATGACGGTCACGCTGCTGCTATTAGCTGGCGTATTGCTGATCGGCTTCGTGGTGACCTGGCTATGGGCACCGGAGACCAAAGCGTTGCCGCTGGTGGCGGCCGGAAGCGGCGACCAAAGACAAGGAGGTACAAATGAACATTCTGTTGGCGTTTAAGCCCGAACCCGATGCCAGCATGCTGGCGGAAAAAGACTGGCAGACGGTCGCCCAGGGCACCTGCGGGCCGGATGTTTCTCTATTGCGCTGCGCCATCGGTGCTGATGAACAGGCTGCTGCCGCGCAGCTATTGGCCCAGCGTGGTGTGGGCTGTGAGATGACCCTGATCGCATTAAGCATCGGTGATGAGCGGGCACTTCACTGGCTGCGTTATTTTGCCGCGTTAGGTTTTGAGCAGTCGGTGTTGCTGGATACAGCGGCGGATCTGCGCTTTGCGCCAGAATTCATTGCCCGACAGATTGCCGACTGGCAGGGCAGACACGGTACTGAACTGATTGTCACCGGCTGTCAGAGCAGCGAGGGGCAGAATGGGCAAACACCATTTTTGCTGGCGGAAATGCTTAACTGGCCCTGTTTCATCCAGGTCGAACGCTTTACCCTTGAGCCGCCTTTCATTGTCGTCGAACAGCGAACGATATCCGGTATCCGCCGTTGCCGGGTGCGGCTCCCGGCAGTGATTGCAGTCAGACAATGTGGTGAAGTGGCGCTTCCTGTACCGGGAATGCGTCAGCGTCTGGCCGCGGCAAAAGCGGAGATTGTGCGCCAGCCCGTGTCCTGCGATGAAATCCCCAACGTTCAGTGCCAGAAGCTGACGCGACCGACGCAGCGGCGCTGCGCCATGATAATCGACGGTGCGACGGCGCAGGAAAAAGCCCTGCTATTGTGGAACGACTATTTGCGCCAGAGGATGCTGCCATGAAGATCGCGCTGATTACGCAAAGTGGCGAATGTGCGGCAATCGCCAACTGGGTTGCAGAAAACGGACTTTCCAACATGGAACTGGAGCGCTGGACCCTAGAGCCGCCGCCGGATGTTGCAGAGCAGGTGCTGGATGCGCTGGCGGCGCAGTGGTCGCTGACGCCGGCCGATATCCTTATCTTTCCTGCCGGGCCACTGGGGGATGAGCTTGCGACGCGACTGGCCTGGCGACTGCATGGCGGCAGTCTTTGCCAGGTACAGACGCTGGAGGCGCAGCAGAGGTTGGTTAACAAATCTCATTGGGGAAATGCGCTGACGGCAACATTGCACGTTACCGCGAGTCCCTTATGTATTTCTCTGACGCGCGAGCCCGAATTGAGCGCGTCGGGAAAGGATCTGCCTGCGATGGCGGAATACCGGATTGTACCTACACTTGCTCCAGACTGGCTGGAGAGCGTGGAAAGCATTGAGCGCGTCACTGCTCATCCTTTGTTACAGGCCGGGCGCGTGCTGGTGGTCGGGCAGGGAAGAAGTGACGTCAGTGCCGATAAAATTACCGCGCTGGGTCAGGCGCTTGGCGCTGAAGTGGGATACAGCCGTGCGCGGGTGATGAATGGTGGCTTTGACGCTGAGCGCGTGATTGGTATCTCGGGCCATCTGCTTGCGCCGGAAGTCTGCATTGTTGCTGGAGCCTCCGGTGCGGCGGCGTTAATGGCCGGAGTTCGTCAGAGCCGGTTTGTGGTGGCGATAAACAGCGATGCTGGCGCGCCTGTCTTTTCGCAGGCAGACGTCGGGATTGTGGATGATTGGCTGCCGGTACTTGAAGCGTTGGCAGCCAGCGCAGGAACTTAATTCAGCTTTTTGGCTAACGTCCAGACGTCGGTGTTGGTGGTAGAAAGAGCCGCCACACCGGCCTTCATCGCATTATGCGCATCCTCTTCATCGCAGACCAACCCGCCAGCTATCAGCGGCTGGCGTATTTTTTCTGTCACCCATCCCAGCACTTTCGGCATACAGCCTGGCAGGATCTCAATACAGTCCGGGTTCGACTGTGCAACCTGCTTATCAATGTTGTGAAAAGAGATTGAATCGACGATAAACAGGCGATGGATACAGAAAAATCCCTCCGCCCGCGCCGCTTTCAACATCGATGCTTTGGTACTGATAATGCCATCCGCCTCGGTGACCAGCTTCAGAAACTGGATAACAACCTCTTTATTCGACGCCCCCTCCAGCAGATCCACGTGGATAAAGGCGTATTTACCGGCATTTTTAATTTTCTTCACGATATTGCTGATCGTGCAGATATTACCGTACAGAACAGAGATGAACTGGCATTCGGAATCGATGGCTAATTGCAGGCTGGCGTTGTCTTTCACGGCGGCAATCACCGGATTCTGGCGAAGCAGGTGTAACAGGGGCATAGAATATCCTTGAAAATTAGCCAAATCGATATGTGATGCCAAACCCGGATGCGGGATAGCGCCACTGTTGCAGCGTGGTTTCATCACACAGCAGTCGACAGGTACCACACTCCAGGCAGCCGCGAAAGTCGATCTTAAGTTCACCTTCCGTCGCGAGGGAAAATAGCCCGGCAGGGCAGGACGCGATCAGCCGTTGTGCCGTTTCGTAATCGACTTTGGTCGCCGGTACAATATGTGAAATGTCGGCGGGACGCCAGGCGTTGCGGGTTACAGACATCGTAAGCTCCTGATAATATCGCCTGCCAGATGGCGCAGGCCGTGACGACGAAACTGACGCCAGACTATCTGGCGCAGCGGGGCTACCGGGCGGTAGCCCTGATGCCAGACCTCTCGGGAGACAGACTCCATCAGTTCCGGCCACTGGCGATACCATCCGGGGCGTTCCAGCAATGCAGGAACATCCCTGTAGCGTTGCAAAACTGCCCACAGCAGGCTGTGCTGGACGTCCTGATGGTAGGCCGGGAACAGGTTTTGCGGCCCATGCTTCTGGCAGGCATTAATCAATGTTTGCGCGGCTGCCTGAGCGCCGATCAGCGCCATATCCATGCCGCGTACGGAGAAACCGGTATTCACACAACTGCGTAGTGCATCACCGACCAGCAGCCAGCCTTCTCCAGCGAATTGTACTGGCAGGCTGTGTAAGCCGCCTTCCGGAACCAGATGTGCGCCATACTCCAGCGTTTCGCTGCCTCTGAGCAGCGGATGCAGCGCGGGATGCATCTTGAGTCGCTCCAGCAGCTCAGACGCAAGGGTAGTGCTTTGCGCCACTGATGAGAGCGGGCAAACTACACCGAAAGAGAGCGTCTCTTGATTGGTATAGAGAAATGCCCCGCTGGGCAGTTCACCGCAAATATCGCCGCTGAACAGCATTGCCGCGCCTTCGTCTTTGGATAGGCGGAAACGTTCTTCAAGTAACGATTTATCCAGCGCCAGCGTCTCTTTAATCCCTAACGCCATCGAGGTGGTTGAGGGGCGCGGCAGGAAGCCATAGCGTTCCGCCAGCACGCTGTTCGCTCCTTCAGCCAGCACCACATAGCGGGCGCGCAACGTCTCACTATCGGCAATTACGCCGCACACTCTGCCATCTTCAAGATGAAGCGCATCAACCGTCACACCGGTAATCAACTGCACGCCTTCGGCTTCAGCCTGCGCGACGAACCACGGGTCGAAGCGGGCGCGCAGCAGACTCCATGAGTCACCGTCGGGTTGCAAACTGGAATACGTTGTTGCGCTATCACGCGTTAATAGCGAGATATTTTCCTGGGTAATTCTACGTTCCAGCGGGGCCGAGTGTTGGAAGTGGGGGAGAAGTTCGCCGAGCGCATGAGTATACAGACGCCCACCGGAAAGGTTTTTACTGCCGGGAAGTTCGCCGCGTTCAAGAAGCAGAACTGAAAGCCCTGCGCGTGCGCAACGTAAAGCACAAGCGGTGCCTGCTATCCCTGCACCGATGATAATGATATCGAAATCGTCTGACATGTTGTGCTCCAGATATCCAGAGCACATAACCCTAACAGAGTGTCAGTTAAGGAAAATTGACCGTTGCCACAGACGTTACAATCACTCGCCGCGATACACGCAGCCTGCTGTGCAGGTTTCTTTTACCATTACTGCGCTCAGCAGTGGAACCACCGGTTTAACCTGCTCCCAAATCCATTTTGCCAGCACTTCACTGGTTGGGTTTTCGAGGCCCGGAATATCGTTCAGATAGTAGTGATCGAGTCTGTCGTAGGTCGGCTTAAACGCCGCTTTTAACTCAGAAAAATCCATGATCCAACCGGTATGCGGATCGACTTCACCGGTAATTTCAAGACGCACCATAAATGAGTGACCATGCAGGCGGCCACATTTATGCCCTTCTGGTACATGCGGCAGGCGGTGAGCGGCTTCGAAGGTGAAATCTTTAAACAAGGTGGTGGACATTTTTTACTCTCAAGAATGCGAAAAACCGCCGTAGGGTACCGTAAAGTACAATTTTTATCATTAGTTAAAAGGGCGCTAAGCATCAGAACGTCATATTTACGCTGTTAATGTTTGATAACTATTTATATATCATATGGTTATTAAATCGTTTTTGTCGTTAATGACTATAACTAAAACAGGTTAGTCCATTTGGTTATTTGTTATTTCTATCCCTTCTTTAATTGTTACTATCCCCGCCGTTAACCTTATCTTCAGTTTGGGTTTTATTGCTGAAATCCGCTTTGCTTACTGGAACATGACAACGCATGACGACACAGGCCCCACCTTCCGCTTTGCTACCGCTAAATCCGGAGCAACTGGCACGCCTTCAGGCAGCCACGACTGACTTCACTCCCGCACAGCTCGCGTGGGTTTCTGGCTATTTCTGGGGCGTGCTGAATCAGCAGCCTGGCAGCAATGCGGCGGCTCCTGCGCCAGCTGCTGAAATGCCCGGTATTACGCTTATCTCCGCCTCGCAAACCGGTAATGCGCGTCGTGTGGCGGAAGCCCTGCGCGATGATCTGATCGCTGCGAAGCTCAACGTCACTCTGATCAACGCTGGCGACTATAAATTCAAACAAATCGCCAATGAAAAATTGCTGATCGTGGTGGCGTCGACGCAAGGGGAAGGTGAACCGGCGGAAGAAGCCGTGGCGCTGCATAAATTCCTGTTTTCGAAAAAAGCGCCGAAGCTTGAGAACACTGCTTTTGCCGTGTTTGGTTTGGGCGATACCTCCTATGAGTTCTTCTGCAAGGCGGGGAAAGATTTCGACAGCAGGCTGGCTGAACTGGGTGGCGAGCGGCTGCTGGATCGGGTGGATGCTGATGTCGAATACCAGGCCGCTGCCGCGCAATGGCGTGAGCGTCTGGTTGAGGTTCTGAAAGCCCGTGCGCCGGCTGCACCGTCTGTGCAAGTTGCTGCGAGTGGTGCTGTAAACGAAGTACACACCAGCCCGTATACCAAAGAAGCGCCGCTGCCGGCATCGCTCTCGGTGAATCAGAAAATCACCGGTCGCGACTCGCTAAAAGATGTGCGCCATATCGAAATCGATCTCGGCGATTCCGGCCTGCGCTACCAGCCGGGCGACGCGCTGGGCGTGTGGTATCAGAACGATCCCGCGTTGGTCAAAGAGCTGGCAGAACTGCTGTGGCTGAAGGGTGATGAACCGGTCACGGTCAATGACAAAACGCTGCCGCTGGCGGAAGCCTTACAGTGGCACTTTGAGCTGACGGTCAACACCGCAAATATCGTGGAAAATTACGCCACGCTGACGCGCAGTGAATCGCTGCTGCCGCTGGTGGGCGATAAAACGCAGTTGCAGCATTACGCCGACACCACGCCAATCGTCGATATGGTGCGTTTCTCCCCGGCACAACTGGACGCTCAGGCGTTAGTTGATCTTCTGCGCCCGCTGACCCCGCGTCTGTACTCCATTGCTTCCTCCCAGGCGGAAGTCGAAAGTGAAGTGCACGTGACTGTTGGCGTCGTGCGTTACGACATTGAAGGCCGCGCCCGCGCCGGTGGTGCCTCCAGCTTCCTCGCCGATCGTGTGGAAGAAGAGGGCGAAGTTCGCGTCTTCATCGAACATAACGACAACTTCCGCCTGCCGGCGAACCCGCAGACGCCGGTGATCATGATTGGCCCGGGTACCGGTATCGCACCGTTCCGTGCCTTTATGCAGCAGCGTGCTGCCGATGGCGCAGAAGGTAAAAACTGGTTGTTCTTCGGCAACCCGCACTTCACCGAGGATTTCCTGTATCAGGTGGAATGGCAGCGCTACGTCAAAGAGGGCGTGTTGAGCCGAATTGACCTGGCCTGGTCTCGCGATCAAAAAGAAAAAATCTACGTACAAGACAAACTGCGCCAACAGGGCGCGGAACTGTGGCGCTGGATCAATGACGGTGCCCACATTTATGTTTGCGGCGACGCTAATCGCATGGCGAAAGACGTTGAGCAGGCATTGCTGGAAGTGATTGCTGAATTCGGTGCAATGGACATCGAAGCGGCGGATGAATTTTTAAGTGAGCTGCGCGTTGAGCGCCGTTATCAGCGAGATGTCTACTAATGAGCGAAAAATACCCAGGGCCTTTAGTGGTCGAAGGCAAACTGACTGACGCCGAGCGCATGAAGCGTGAAAGTAATTTCCTGCGCGGCACCATCGCGGAAGACCTGAACGACGGCCTGACCGGCGGCTTCCACGGCGATAACTTCCTGCTGATCCGTTTCCACGGCATGTACCAGCAGGACGACCGCGATATTCGCGCCGAACGTGCTGAGCAGAAGCTGGAGCCGCGCCACGCGATGCTGCTGCGCTGTCGTCTGCCGGGCGGGGTGATCACCCCAACCCAGTGGAAGGCCATCGACAAATTTGCCGCTGATAACACCATTTACGGCAGTATTCGTCTGACCAACCGTCAGACCTTTCAGTTCCATGGCATTCTGAAGAAGAACGTGAAGCCGGTGCATCAGATGCTGCATTCGGTGGGGCTGGACGCACTGGCGACCGCCAACGACATGAACCGTAACGTGCTGTGCACCTCCAACCCGTATGAATCGCAGCTGCACGCCGAAGCCTACGAGTGGGCGAAAAAGATTTCCGAGCATCTGCTGCCGCGCACCCGTGCCTATGCGGAGATCTGGCTGGATCAGGAAAAAGTCGCGACCACGGACGAAGAGCCGATCCTCGGTTCAACCTATCTGCCGCGTAAGTTTAAAACCACAGTCGTCATCCCGCCGCAGAACGATATCGATCTGCACGCCAACGACATGAACTTCGTGGCTGTTGCTGAAAACGGCAAGCTGGTGGGCTTCAACCTGCTGGTCGGCGGCGGTCTGTCCATCGAGCACGGGAATAAGAAAACCTACGCCCGTACGGCAAGTGAATTCGGCTATCTGCCGCTTGAACACACGCTGGCGGTGGCGGAAGCGGTGGTGACGACGCAGCGTGACTGGGGCAACCGTACCGACCGTAAAAACGCTAAAACCAAATACACCCTTGAACGCGTTGGTATCGACACGTTCAAAGAGGAAGTGGAGCGTCGTGCGGGGATCAAATTTGAGCCGATCCGCCCATACGAGTTCACCGGTCGTGGCGACAGGATTGGTTGGGTGAAAGGGATCGACAATAACTGGCATCTGACGCTGTTTATTGAAAATGGCCGTATTCTGGATTACCCGGGCCGTCCGCTGAAAACCGGCTTGCTGGAGATCGCGAAGATCCACAAAGGCGATTTCCGTATTACTGCTAACCAGAACCTGATTATTGCCGGTGTACCGGAAAGCCAGAAAGCGAAGGTAGAGAAGCTGGCGCGCGATCATGGGCTGATGAATGCGGTGAAACCGCAGCGTGAAAACTCGATGGCCTGCGTGTCGTTCCCGACCTGTCCGCTGGCGATGGCCGAAGCCGAGCGTTTCCTGCCGTCGTTCACCGACAAAGTGGAAGCGATTCTGGAAAAACACGGCATTCCTGACGAGCATATCGTGATGCGTGTGACGGGATGCCCGAACGGCTGTGGCCGCGCAATGCTGGCCGAGCTGGGGCTGGTGGGCAAAGCGCCGGGGCGCTACAACGTGCACCTGGGCGGTAACCGCATGGGAACACGTATTCCGCGTATGTATCGCGAAAATATTACGGAATCGGAAATTCTCGACGCCGTTGACGAACTGGTTGGGCGCTGGGCGAAAGAGCGTGAAGCGGGTGAAGGCTTCGGCGACTTTACGGTGCGTGCGGGCATCATTCGCCCGGTGCTCGATCCAGCGCGTGATTTCTGGGAATAACATGAATTGCCGGATGGCGGCATAAATGCCTTATCCGGCCTACCAACCGCGTAGGCCTGATAAGCGCAGCGCCATCAGGCAAGGCATACAGCGAGGAACTTATGTCCAAACTCGATCTAAATGCGCTGAATGAACTGCCAAAAGTCGAACGCGTATTAGCGCTGGCAGAAACCAACGCCGAACTGGAAAAACTGAGTGCTGAGGATCGTGTGGCGTGGGCGCTGGAAAACCTGCCCGGCGAATATGTTCTGTCATCAAGCTTCGGTATTCAGGCGGCGGTCAGCCTGCATCTGGTGAACCAGGTTCGCCCGGATATCCCGGTGATCCTGACCGATACCGGTTATCTGTTCCCGGAAACCTACCAGTTTATTGACGAGTTAACGGACAAACTCAAGCTGAATCTCCAGGTTTATCGCGCGAAAGAGAGCGCCGCCTGGCAGGAGGCACGCTACGGTAAGCTGTGGGAACAGGGCGTCGAAGGCATTGAGAAATACAATGACATCAACAAAGTCGAACCCATGAACCGGGCGCTGAAAGAACTGAATGTACAAACCTGGTTTGCGGGTCTGCGCCGCGAACAGTCCGGTAGCCGTGCACATTTACCGGTATTGGCTATTCAGCGTGGCGTATTTAAAGTGCTGCCGATTATCGACTGGGACAACCGTACGGTATACCAGTATCTGCAAAAACACGGTCTGAAGTATCATCCACTGTGGGATCAAGGCTATCTGTCAGTCGGCGATACCCATACCACCCGCAAATGGGAGCCGGGGATGGCGGAAGAAGAGACGCGGTTCTTTGGGCTGAAAAGAGAGTGCGGGCTGCACGAAGGGTAACGGCTAAAAGCCCGGTAACGTTTACATATTACCGGGCTTCTTCTTCAGGATTTACCTGCTTTCGCCAGTTCTTTTACCAGCGGCAGCATGATGCGTACGACGTCGCGGCTGCGATGTTCAATCCGGCCTGGAAGCGCTTTATCAATATGCTGCTGGTTGTCCAGACGCACGTCGTGCCAGCTGTTACCTGCGGGGAAAGAGGCGGTTTTAGCGCGTTGCTGATAGCCGTCTTTTTTACCCAGGTTCCAGTTGGTTGCTTCTACCGAGAGCACGGCGATTCCCGCTTTGTCGAAGACCTCGGCATCGTTACAACATCCGGTTCCTTTCGGATAGTCTTTGTTCAGGCCCGGGTTGGTACTGGCGACGATACCGCGGCTGTGTGCAATTGCCAGCGCCCGGTCGCGCGTCAGTTTTCGTACGGCTTCCGGGGTTCTTTTCCCACTATTGAAGTAGAGCTTATCCCCGACGATCAGGTTATCGAGGTTGATAACCAGCAGCGTATTTTTCTTCTCAGCCGCACTCATGCGCTTGAGGATATTTTCTGCGCCGAGTTTGCCTTCTTCCTCGCCGCTGGTGGCGATAAACCGAATGCCGTACTGTGTCGGCACATTTTTAAGTTTTTCAGCCAATTCCAGCATGACACCCAAACCTGCGGCGTTATCGTCGATGCCCTGTAAGGTTAATCCGCCCAGATTAGCATCGGAATCGGCATCGCTCAGCGCGGCGTAAGTGTCGAGGTGCGCCATGATAATAATCTGCTGCGGCGCTTTGCCTTCATGCGCTGCAATGACGGTGCTGCCCGTAACGTTATGCCAGTTCTTACGGTTGTCTTTGGCGGTATAAACATAACGGCTATTAAACGTTCGAATATCACTGCGATAGCCCATCTGCTGAAATTGCTGACGTAAATAATCAGCAGATAGCATTTCTGCCGGAGAGCCCGTCACGCGGCCAGGGAAGAATGTTGCGATATATCGGGCCTGAGTATTTGCGATATCTCCAGGTCTGGAGGATGTTGCCTGTGCAGGAAGGATAAAACACGCGCCGAGCGCCATGGCAGCAATAAGGTGGCGCGTTGCGGAAAACATAATGAGTCCTTAAATACCAAGCAGAAATTTTCAGCCGCTAGTATGAAACTGTGATCGAGGTAAAACAATTTCATTTGCTCCTAAATGCCCGAAATCCGGCGGCTTAAGCACTTTTTGAACTTTGCTTTTCCAAATCGTTATTCCTTTGAGGAACTACTCATTCCAATTCGTAATTTCATTCGCTCTCTTGCCCTCCCTATAGTCAGGTTATCTGAACTTCGTTAGCAAAATAACGGCAATACATAGGAACGGTTATGGATCAAAAACGACTTACCCACCTGCGGCAACTGGAAGCGGAGAGCATCCATATCATTCGTGAGGTGGCCGCCGAGTTTTCGAATCCGGTGATGATGTATTCCATCGGCAAGGATTCCAGCGTAATGCTGCATCTGGCGCGCAAAGCGTTTTATCCTGGTTCACTGCCGTTTCCTCTGCTACACGTTGATACCGGCTGGAAATTCAGCGAGATGTACGAATTTCGCGACCGTACGGCAAAAGCCTACGGCTGCGAACTTCTGGTGCATAAAAACCCGGAAGGGGTGGCGATGGGCATCAACCCGTTTGTCCATGGTAGCGCCAAGCATACCGACATTATGAAAACCGAGGGGTTGAAGCAGGCGCTGAACAAATACGGTTTTGACGCAGCATTCGGTGGCGCGCGCCGTGATGAAGAGAAATCGCGCGCGAAAGAGCGCATCTATTCCTTCCGCGATCGTTTTCATCGCTGGGACCCGAAAAACCAGCGTCCGGAGCTGTGGCATAACTACAACGGCCAGATTAACAAAGGCGAAAGCATTCGCGTATTCCCGCTCTCTAACTGGACGGAACAGGATATCTGGCAGTACATCTGGCTGGAGAACATCGACATTGTTCCGCTGTACCTTGCTGCAGAGCGTCCGGTGCTTGAGCGCGATGGCATGTTGATGATGATTGATGACGACAGAATCGATCTGCAACCCGGTGAAGTGATTAAAAAACGCATGGTGCGTTTCCGCACGCTCGGCTGCTGGCCGCTCACTGGCGCGGTGGAGTCAGACGCGCAGACGCTGCCGGAAATTATCGAAGAGATGCTGGTCTCAACCACCAGTGAACGTCAGGGCCGCGTGATTGACCGCGACCAGGCGGGCTCCATGGAGCTGAAGAAACGTCAGGGGTATTTCTAAGGAGCCGCCATGAATACGACACTTGCACAACAAATTGCTAATGAAGGCGGCGTTGAAGCCTGGATGGTTGCCCAGCAACACAAAAGTCTGCTGCGCTTTTTAACCTGCGGTAGCGTGGATGACGGGAAAAGTACCCTGATTGGACGTTTGTTGCATGATACCCGACAGATCTACGAAGATCAGCTTTCATCGCTGCACAATGACAGTAAACGTCACGGTACCCAGGGCGAAAAGCTCGATTTGGCGTTATTGGTTGATGGCTTGCAGGCCGAGCGTGAGCAGGGCATCACCATCGACGTGGCTTACCGTTATTTCTCTACCGAGAAGCGTAAATTTATTATTGCGGATACCCCCGGCCATGAGCAGTACACCCGCAATATGGCAACCGGTGCGTCGACCTGCGATCTGGCGATCCTGCTGATCGATGCACGTAAAGGCGTGCTGGATCAGACGCGTCGTCACAGCTTTATCTCCACGCTGTTGGGAATAAAACATCTGATCGTTGCGATCAACAAAATGGATCTGGTGGATTTTAGCGAAGAGACATTTAACCGGATTCGTGAAGATTATCTGACCTTTGCAGAGCAGTTGCCGGGCAACCTGGATATCCGTTTTGTACCGCTTTCAGCACTGGAAGGTGACAACGTGGCGTCGCAAAGTTTCAGCATGCCGTGGTACAGCGGCCCGACGCTGCTGGAAGTGCTTGAAACTGTTGAAATCCAGCGCGTTGTCGATACTCAGCCGATGCGATTCCCGGTGCAGTATGTGAACCGCCCAAATCTTGATTTTCGTGGTTATGCCGGAACGCTGGCCTCCGGTAGTGTGAAGGTGGGACAGCGCGTCAAAGTGCTACCGTCCGGCGTTGAGTCCAGCGTAGCGCGGATCGTGACCTTCGATGGCGACTTGCAGGAAGCGCATGCAGGGGAAGCGATCACCCTTGTGCTGAAAGATGAGATCGATATCAGCCGTGGCGACCTGTTACTTGATGCCGGTGAAGCGTTGCCGGCGGTACAAAGCGCTGCCGTTGATGTGGTGTGGATGGCGGAACAACCGTTGTCGCCAGGGCAGAGCTATGACATCAAAGTGGCGGGCAAGAAGACGCGTGCGCGTGTTGATAGCGTGGAGTATCAGGTCGATATTAATAACCTTACCCAACGTGACGTTGAAGCGCTGCCGCTAAACGGCATCGGCCTGGTTAATCTGACCTTTGATGAACCGCTGGTGCTGGATACCTATCAGCATAATCCGGTCACGGGCGGCCTGATTATCATTGACCGTCTGACTAATGTTACCGTCGGGGCTGGACTGGTACGCAAGCCGATCGTCCAGGAGCAGGCCACGACATCCCAGTTCAGCGCGTTTGAGCTGGAGCTTAATGCGCTGGTGCGTCGCCATTTCCCACACTGGGGTGCGCGCGATCTGCTGGGAGGAAAATAATGGCGCTGCATGACGAAAACGTCGTCTGGCATGCCCATCCTGTTACGCCGCAACAGCGGGAGCAACACCACGGGCATCGTGGTGTTGTGCTGTGGTTCACCGGACTCTCTGGTTCGGGTAAATCCACGGTAGCGGGAGCGCTGGAAGAAGCGTTGCACAAGCTGGGGGTTAGCACTTATCTGCTGGATGGCGATAACGTGCGCCACGGTCTGTGTAGCGATCTTGGATTTAGCGATGCCGATCGTAAGGAGAATATTCGTCGGGTTGGTGAGGTGGCTAACCTGATGGTGGATGCGGGCCTTGTGGTGTTGACCGCCTTTATTTCACCGCATCGCGCCGAGCGCAAAATGGTTCGTGAGCGGGTTGGCGAAGGGCGTTTTATAGAGGTGTTTGTCGATACACCGCTGGCGACCTGTGAATCACGTGATCCAAAAGGGCTGTATAAAAAAGCGCGGGCGGGTGAGTTGCGCAATTTTACTGGCATTGACTCGGTATACGAAGCGCCTGAATCGCCAGAAATTCATCTTGATGGTGAACAATTGGTAACAAATTTGGTACCCCAATTATTAGACCTGCTGAGGCAGGAAGATATTATCAGATCCTGAGACACCCGAGCTCACATGCCCGGTCAGTCACGGTCACAGGATTAGATATGCGTAACAGCCATAACATTACTATTACAGAGTCAGATACCTTCGCCGCCGACGACGAAACCACCTGGTCACTACCGGGGGCCGTGGTCGGTTTTATTGCGTGGTTGTTGGCGCTGGGATTCCCGTGTCTGATGTATGGCCCTAATACACTGTTTTTTTTCATTTATACCTGGCCCTTTTTCCTCGCGTTGCTGCCCGTCGCCATTGTGGCGGGTATTGCCCTGCATTCGCTTATGCAGGGACGGCTGCTGCTAAGCGTTACGTTTACCCTGCTGGTGGTTGGGTCGATGTTTGGCGCATTGTTCCTGTGGCTGCTGGGCTAGGTTCACTTCCCTTTTTTCATGGTGAGTGGTGCCGCATATCGGCAGCTCTAATTCAAACCGTAACCAACAATGAGATTATGTTCTCCTTACACGGGGTATACGTAACAACGGGCAAATGTGGTACATTTGCCCGCGTTGTCGCGGCATTCCCGACCGTTGATGTAAAGTTGTCTGCGGAAGTTATGGGATGTAAATGCCGTTTTTCAGGGGGCAGGATGGGTAAACTAACGCTGCTGTTGCTGGCTTTATTAGTCTGGCTGCAGTATTCGCTGTGGTTCGGTAAGAACGGCATACATGACTATAGTCGCGTCAACGATGATGTTGCTGCGCAGCAAGCTACAAACGCGAAACTTAAAGCGCGTAACGATCAGCTCTTTGCTGAAATTGACGATCTCAATGGCGGACAAGAGGCTATTGAGGAGCGTGCGCGCAACGAACTCAGTATGACTAAGCCGGGCGAAACCTTTTATCGTCTGGTGCCTGACGCGTCTAAACGCGCTCAGACTGCAGGGCAAAACAATCGATAAACCGTCCAGGGATTTAACATGGCAGCCACTTTATTGGACGTTTGCGCCGTGGTGCCGGCTGCCGGGTTTGGCCGCCGAATGCAAACAGAGTGTCCTAAGCAGTATCTCTCTATTGGCAATAAAACCATTCTTGAACACTCGGTGGATGCGCTGCTGGCTCATCCCCGGGTGACGCGAGTCGTCATCGCTATCAGCCCAGGCGACAGTCGCTTTGCCCAACTTCCACTTGCTGCGCACCCGCAAATTACCGTAGTGGATGGCGGCAACGAGCGTGCTGATTCTGTCCTTGCCGGTTTGCAAGCAGCAGGGGAGGCTCAGTGGGTACTGGTGCATGATGCCGCACGTCCGTGCCTGCACCAGGATGATTTAGCCCGCTTACTGGCAATAAGTGAAGCCAGCCGTATCGGCGGTATCCTGGCGGCTCCCGTACGCGACACAATGAAACGTGCCGAGCCTGGTAAGACCGAGATTGCTCATACGGTCGAACGCACCGATTTATGGCACGCGTTGACGCCGCAGTTTTTCCCACGCGAGCTGTTGCACGACTGCCTGACGCGAGCGCTCAACGAAGGCGCAACCATTACCGATGAGGCTTCGGCACTGGAATATTGCGGCTTTCATCCGCTGCTGGTCGAAGGACGCGCTGACAACATTAAAGTCACTCGCCCGGAAGATCTGGCGCTGGCGGAATTTTATCTGACCCGAACTATCTAGACACCTCATCCTTCACGCTGCAACGAGGCAGCTTGCAGGATGTTGTGTATACCAGGAGAAGACATAATGCGAATTGGACACGGTTTCGACGTACACGCTTTTGGCGGCGTTGGCCCAATTATCATTGGTGGTGTGCGCATTCCGTATGAAAAAGGTTTGCTGGCGCATTCTGATGGTGATGTAGCGTTACACGCGCTAACCGATGCTCTGCTGGGCGCGGCTGCGCTGGGGGATATCGGTAAACTCTTCCCTGATACCGACCCGGCCTTTAAAGGTGCAGATAGTCGTGAATTATTGCGTGAAGCCTGGCGGCGTATTCAGGCCAAAGGCTATACGCTTGGTAATGTGGATGTGACGATTATTGCCCAGGCGCCGAAGATGCTGCCGCACATTCCACAAATGCGTGTGTTTATTGCCGAAGACCTCGGCTGCCATATGGATGATGTTAACGTGAAAGCGACCACCACGGAAAAACTCGGTTTTACCGGGCGTGGGGAAGGGATTGCCTGTGAAGCGGTGGCGTTACTCATTAAGGCAACGAAATGACTGCGTTTGAAGATCTGACGTATCTCCATGGCAAACCACAAGGCCATGGCGTTCTGAAAGCGAATCCGGAAGACTTTGTCGTCGTCGAAGATTTAGGCTTCGAACCCGATGGCGAAGGCGAGCACATTTTGGTGCGTATCCTGAAAAACGGTTGTAACACCCGTTTTGTGGCTGACGCGCTGGCGAAATTCCTGAAAATTCATGCCCGCGAAGTGAGCTTTGCTGGCCAGAAAGACAAGCATGCGGTCACGGAACAGTGGCTGTGTGCGCGTGTGCCGGGCAATGCGATGCCTGATTTAAGCAAATTTGAGCTTGAAGGCTGTAAAGTGCTGGAGTACGCGCGCCACAAGCGTAAGCTGCGTTTAGGGGCGCTGAAAGGCAACGCGTTTACGCTGGTGTTGCGTGAAGTGAGCGAGCGTGATGATGTTGAAGCGCGTTTACAGGCGATTAGCGAGCGCGGCGTACCGAACTATTTCGGCGCTCAGCGTTTTGGTATCGGCGGCAGCAACCTGCAAGGGGCGCTGCGCTGGGCGCAAAGCGATGCGCCGGTGCGCGATCGCAATAAACGCAGTTTTTGGTTGTCGGCGGCCCGTAGCGCGTTGTTTAATCAGATAGTCAGTGAACGCCTGAAAAAAACAGACTTTAATCAAGTTGTTGACGGCGATGCGCTACAATTGTCGGGACGCGGAAGCTGGTTTGTCGCCACACAGGAAGAACAAACTGAATTACAGCGTCGCGTCGATGAGAAAGAATTGATGATAACAGCGGCATTGCCGGGCAGCGGTGAGTGGGGAACTCAACGCGATGCGCTGGCGTTTGAAGAAGCCGCTATTGCTGACGAAACCGCGCTGCAGTCTCTGTTATTGCGCGAGAAAGTCGACGCGTCGCGTCGCGCTATGTTGCTGTATCCACAACAATTAAGCTGGAACTGGTGGGATGACGTAACCGTTGAGTTGCGCTTCTGGCTACCGGCAGGTAGCTTCGCCACCAGTGTTGTAAGGGAACTTATTAACACAATGGGTGATTATGCGTATATTGCTGAGTAACGATGATGGGGTCCACGCGCCCGGTATACAAACGCTGGCGAAAGCGCTGCGTGAGTTTGCTGACGTACAGGTGGTTGCCCCGGATCGTAACCGCAGTGGCGCGTCTAACTCGCTGACGCTGGAGTCTTCACTTCGCACGTTTACCTATGATAATGGCGATATCGCTGTACAAATGGGGACACCCACCGACTGCGTCTATCTGGGCGTGAACGCATTAATGCGTCCGCGTCCGGACATTGTCGTTTCTGGTATTAACGCGGGTCCTAATCTGGGTGATGATGTTATCTATTCCGGTACCGTGGCGGCGGCGATGGAAGGTCGTCATCTGGGATTCCCTGCGCTGGCGGTCTCACTCGATGGGCATAAACACTACGATACTGCTGCCGCAGTAACCTGCCGAATTTTACGCGCGTTAAGCCGCGAACCGCTGCGCACCGGTCGCATTCTGAATATCAACGTGCCGGATTTACCGCTGGATCAGATCAAAGGTATTCGCGTTACCCGCTGCGGCAGCCGCCATCCGGCGGATCAGGTGATTCCACAGCAGGACCCCCGCGGCAATACGCTGTACTGGATCGGACCACCGGGCGAAAAATGCGATGCCGGTCCGGATACGGATTTTGCTGCCGTTGATGAAGGTTATGTTTCCATCACGCCGCTGCATGTCGATTTAACCGCATATGGCGCGCATGAGGTGGTTTCTGACTGGTTAGACAGCGTGGGAGCCGACACGCAATGGTAAGCAGACGCGTACACACTCTTCTTGAACAATTACGTGCGCAGGGCATCAGAGATGAGCATGTCCTGGATGCGCTCGCCGCCGTGCCGCGTGAAAAGTTCGTTGATGAGGCGTTTGAACATAAGGCCTGGGATAATATCGCCCTGCCGATTGGCCAGGGGCAGACCATCTCACAGCCCTATATGGTGGCTCGCATGACCGAGCTGCTGGAGCTAACACCGCAGTCTCGGGTGCTGGAAATTGGTACCGGCTCTGGCTACCAGACGGCGATCCTGGCTCATCTGGTGCATCACGTGTGCTCTGTTGAGCGCATTAAAGGTTTGCAATGGCAGGCGCGTCGTCGCCTGAAACAGCTTGATTTACATAATGTTTCGACCCGTCATGGTGATGGATGGCAAGGCTGGCAGGCGCGAGCTCCGTTTGACGCTATCATTGTGACGGCAGCACCGCCGGAGATCCCAACGGCATTGATGATGCAGTTGGATGAAGGCGGCATTCTCGTCTTGCCCGTGGGCGATGAGCACCAGTTTTTGAAACGGGTGCGTCGTCGGGGAGGCGAATTTATTATCGACACCGTGGAGGCCGTACGCTTTGTTCCCTTAGTCAAAGGGGAGCTGGCGTAGCTAACGCTGCTGAATACCTGGAGTTTTCCTGGATATTCTGGAATTAGTAAGCGTATCGTGGTCACGTTTTCCAGTGTCCAGTCCGATGCCTTGCACGGTGATTACGTCACTGGGTATTAACCAAATTTTCCTGGGGGATAAATGAGCGCGGGAAGCCACAAATTTACCGTTCGCCGCATGGCGGCATTGTCACTGGTTTCGTTATGGCTGGCAGGTTGTTCAAACACCTCGAATCCACCAGCGCCGGTCAGCTCTGTTGGCGGCAATGCATCATCTAACACCAGCTCCGGCATGCTGATCACGCCTCCACCAAAAATGGGATCAACGGCGACAGTACAACAAACGCCACAGATCCAACCGGTGCAACGCCCGGCGACTCAGCCAACACAGGTTCAGCCGGTTGCAGAACAGCCTGTCCAGATGGAAAACGGGCGGATTGTGTACAATCGTCAGTATGGGAATATTCCGAAAGGTAGCTATACGGGTGGCAGTACCTATACTGTTAAGAAAGGCGATACGCTTTTCTATATTGCCTGGATTACCGGGAACGATTTCCGTGACCTCGCACAACGCAATAACGTTCCGGCCCCGTATGGCCTGAATGTCGGACAAACTCTGCAAGTGGGCAACGCGTCGGGTGCACCGATTACCGGTGGTAATGCCATCACCCAGGCGGATGCAGCACAGCAAGGAGTTGTGACCAACCCTGCACAAAATTCCACCGTTGCTGTTGCTTCGAAACCAACAATTACGTATTCTGAGGATTCAGGTGAACAAAGTGCTAACAAAATGTTGCCGAACAACAAGCCTGCTGGGACCGTCGTCACAGCGCCTGTAACGGCTCCGGCAGTTAGTGCAACCGAATCGACTGCAAGCTCAACTTCTACCAGTTCGCCGATTTCTACCTGGCGCTGGCCGACTGACGGCAAAGTGATCGAAAACTTCGCAGCTACCGAAGGTGGCAATAAAGGGATCGACATTGCAGGCAGCAAAGGACAGGCTATTGTCGCGACCGCAGATGGACGCGTCGTGTATGCCGGTAATGCGCTGCGTGGTTACGGTAATCTTATTATCATCAAACACAACGATGATTACCTGAGTGCCTACGCCCATAACGATACAATGCTGGTCCGGGAACAACAAGAAATCAAGGCGGGGCAGAAGATAGCTACCATGGGTAGCACCGGAACCAGTTCTACACGCTTGCATTTTGAAATTCGTTACAAGGGGAAATCCGTAAACCCGCTGCGCTATTTACCGCAGCGATAATTCGGCGGAACCAGGCTTTCACGTGCTAGTTCCGTTAGGGATCACGGGTAGGAGCCACCTTATGAGTCAGAATACGCTGAAAGTTCATGATTTAAATGAAGATGCGGAATTTGATGAGAACGGAGTAGAGGCTTTTGATGAGAAAGCCTTGAGTGAAGAGGAACCCAGTGATAACGACCTGGCTGAAGAAGAGCTGTTATCGCAGGGGGCCACACAGCGTGTGTTGGACGCGACTCAGCTTTACCTTGGTGAGATTGGTTATTCGCCACTGTTAACAGCCGAAGAAGAAGTTTATTTTGCGCGTCGCGCACTGCGTGGAGATGTCGCTTCTCGCCGCCGCATGATTGAAAGTAACCTGCGTCTGGTGGTGAAAATTGCTCGTCGTTATGGCAATCGTGGTCTGGCATTGCTGGACCTGATTGAAGAGGGCAATCTGGGGCTTATCCGTGCCGTCGAGAAGTTTGACCCTGAGCGCGGGTTCCGCTTCTCAACATACGCAACCTGGTGGATCCGCCAGACGATCGAACGGGCGATTATGAATCAAACCCGTACGATCCGACTGCCGATTCACATTGTAAAAGAGCTGAATGTCTATCTGCGTACCGCGCGTGAGTTGTCGCATAAACTGGACCACGAACCGAGCGCAGAAGAGATTGCGGAACAACTGGATAAACCGGTTGATGACGTCAGCCGTATGCTCCGACTCAACGAGCGCATTACTTCGGTAGACACCCCGCTGGGTGGCGATTCCGAAAAAGCGTTGCTGGATATTCTGGCCGACGAAAAGGAAAACGGTCCGGAAGACACCACGCAAGACGATGATATGAAACAGAGCATCGTCAAATGGCTGTTCGAACTGAACGCCAAACAGCGTGAGGTGCTGGCACGTCGTTTTGGTCTGCTGGGGTACGAAGCTGCGACACTGGAAGATGTGGGCCGTGAAATTGGCCTGACCCGTGAACGTGTTCGTCAGATTCAGGTTGAAGGCCTGCGTCGTCTGCGTGAAATCCTGCAGACACAGGGGCTGAATATCGAAGCGCTGTTCCGCGAGTAAGCACAAGTTCTATCAAGAAAGGCCAGTCTCGGTGAGGCTGGCCTTTTTCTTTGTTTGTTGCCTGATGGCACTGCGTTTATCAGGCTCTACGGAGAGCAGGGCTTTGTGGGCCGGATAAGACGTTTACGTCGCCATCCGGCAAATCAGTTCATCATCTTACGCACCAACTGCGTAAACTGTTCGCGCTCTTCCCCGCTAAGTCGGCCCAGAAACTCATCATCCACGCTATCTCCCAACGGGGTTGCGCTGGCCAGTAACGCTTCTCCTTGCGCGGTCAAATAAACAAACCGTCGACGCTTATCCGCCGGGTCGTGCTCACGCCTGACCAGATTGCGTTTTTCCATCCGGCTCAGCATTTCCGCAAGCGTCGCCTTGGTACAGACTGCAGCCTCGGTCAGGGTAACCTGCTCAATGCCGGGCTGTTCAGCGATGGCCCGCATCACTGCGTACTGAGGTTTGGTCAGTTCCGGTAATGCATGCTGCCAGCGAGCCGTATGCTTTTGAAAAAGCTGACGTAGTAAGTGAAACGCGGTATTTCGTAACTCCATGGGAACTCCGGGCAAACGATCGGTCTCTATCATAGCGGGTAACGCGTGATTTTTTAATAAGCGCGACTTTAGCTATCTGTGCCAGGTGTCCTTGCCCGGAGTCGGTTGTGGGAGTATGTTATGCAAAATGTTCGTACACGAACAATGTTGAGAGGTTGAATGAGACTCATCGTAGGAATGACCGGGGCAACGGGAGCGCCGCTTGGTGTGGCGCTACTACAAGCGCTGCGGCAAATGCCGGAAGTGGAAACGCACCTGGTGTTATCGAAGTGGGCTAAAACGACGATTGAGCTCGAAACGCCGTACAGCGTTAACGATGTGTCTGCGCTGGCGGACTATTGCCACCATCCGGCGGACCAGGCAGCGAGTATTTCCTCTGGCTCGTTTCGGACCGACGGCATGATCATTATCCCCTGCAGCATGAAAACGCTGGCCGGTATTCGCGCAGGCTACGCGGAAGGCCTGGTGGGGCGCGCCGCTGATGTGGTGCTGAAAGAAGGGCGCAAGCTGGTGCTGGTTCCGCGTGAAATGCCGCTGAGCACCATTCATCTGGAAAATATGCTCGCACTTTCCCGTATGGGCGCCGCAATGGTTCCGCCGATGCCCGCGTTTTATAACCATCCGCAAACGGTCGATGACATTACGCAGCACATTGTCGCTCGCGTTCTCGATCAGTTTGGTCTGGAACACCCAAACGCCCGTCGCTGGCAGGGGTTACGGCAGGCGCAGAATTTTTTACAGGAGAATGAGTAATGGCATTTGATGATTTGCGTAGCTTTTTGCAGGCGCTGGACGACCAGGGACAATTGCTGAAAATCAGTGAAGAAGTGAACGCCGAACCGGATTTAGCAGCGGCTGCCAATGCCACCGGACGTATTGGCGACGGGGCGCCTGCGCTGTGGTTTGACAACATTCGTGGATTTACCGATGCCCGTGTGGCAATGAACACTATCGGCTCCTGGCAGAACCATGCAATCTCGCTGGGTTTACCACCGAATACGCCGGTGAAAAAACAGATCGATGAATTCATTCGCCGCTGGGATAAATTTCCGGTTACGCCGGAGCGTCGTGCCAACCCGGCGTGGGCGGAAAACAGCGTCGACGGTGACGATATCAACCTGTTTGATATTCTGCCGCTGTTTCGTCTGAACGATGGCGACGGTGGTTTCTACCTTGATAAAGCCTGCGTGGTTTCGCGCGATCCGCTGGATGTCGACAATTTCGGCAAGCAGAACGTCGGTATTTACCGTATGGAAGTAAAAGGCAAGCGTAAGCTGGGCCTGCAACCGGTGCCGATGCACGATATTGCGCTGCACCTGCATAAGGCTGAAGAGCGCGGCGAGGATCTACCGATTGCGATCACCCTTGGCAACGATCCGATCATCACTCTGATGGGGGCAACGCCGCTGAAGTACGATCAATCTGAATACGAAATGGCGGGGGCGCTACGAGAAAGCCCGTACCCGATCGCCACCGCACCGCTCACCGGTTTTGACGTACCGTGGGGTTCAGAAGTGATCCTCGAAGGGGTCATTGAAAGCCGCAAGCGTGAAATAGAAGGGCCATTTGGTGAATTTACCGGGCACTACTCTGGCGGGCGCAACATGACTGTGGTGCGCATTGATAAAGTCTCTTATCGCAGTAAACCTATTTTTGAATCGCTGTATCTCGGGATGCCGTGGACGGAAATCGACTATCTGATGGGGCCAGCAACCTGCGTACCGCTGTATCAACAGTTGAAGGCAGAATTCCCGGAAGTGCAGGCGGTGAACGCCATGTACACCCACGGTTTGCTGGCGATTATCTCCACCAAAAAACGTTACGGCGGCTTTGCCCGTGCGGTAGGGTTGCGGGCGATGACCACGCCGCACGGTCTGGGTTACGTGAAAATGGTGATTATGGTTGATGAGGATGTTGATCCGTTCAACTTACCGCAGGTGATGTGGGCGCTGTCGTCGAAGGTTAACCCGGCGGGGGATCTGGTGCAATTGCCGAATATGTCGGTGCTGGAGCTTGATCCGGGTTCCAGTCCGGCGGGGATTACCGACAAGTTAATTATTGATGCCACCACACCGGTCGCGCCGGATAACCGTGGGCACTACAGCCAGCCGGTATGTGATTTACCGGAAACGAAAGCCTGGGCTGAAAAGCTGACCGCCATGCTGGCTAACCGTAAATAAGGAGTTGCAGATGATTTGTCCACGTTGTGCCGATGAACATATTGAAGTGATGGCGAATTCGCCGGTAAAAGGCGTCTGGACGGTATATCAGTGCCAGCATTGTCTGTACACCTGGCGTAATACTGAACCGCTACGTCGCACCAGCCGTGAGCACTACCCGCAGGCGTTTCGCATGACGCAGAAGGATATTGATGAAGCACCGATGGTGCCAAGTATCCCCCCGCTGTTGGCGGAAGATAAGCGCTAATCAAAAATGCAGGCGAGGCGAAGCCCCGCCCGGTAAATTTGCCCGATGGCGCTGTGCTTATCGGGCCTACAAATCAGGCCGTAGGCCGGATGAGACGGAGCCGTCATCCGGCACCACGAGTATTACACCAGACTCTTCAACCGATAGATCCACTCCAGCGCCTGGCGCGGCGTCAGCGAATCCGGGTCAATATTCTCCAGTGCTTCAACGGCAGGTGATGTCTCTTCCGGTGCACTGAGCAGTGACATCTGCGTCCCATCAACCTGCGTTGCCGCGGCGTTTGGCGTGATGCTTTCCAGCTCGCGCAGTTTTTGCCGTGCGCGTTTGATAACCTCTTTCGGAACGCCAGCCAGTGCCGCGACCGCCAGACCATAGCTCTTACTCGCCGCGCCATCCTGTACGCTGTGCATAAAGGCGATGGTATCGCCATGCTCTAACGCATCCAGATGTACGTTCGCTACGCCTTCCATTTTTTCCGGTAACTGAGTCAGTTCGAAGTAGTGGGTAGCAAACAGCGTGAGTGCTTTGATTTTATTCGCCAGATTTTCAGCACAAGCCCAGGCCAGAGATAAACCGTCATAGGTTGAGGTCCCGCGCCCAATCTCATCCATCAGCACCAGGCTGTTCTCAGTGGCGTTATGCAGAATATTGGCCGTTTCGGTCATTTCTACCATGAAGGTTGAACGACCGGATGCGAGGTCATCCGCTGCGCCCACACGGGTAAAGATACGGTCGATTGGACCTATTTCTACCTTTTGTGCCGGCACATAGCTACCGATGTAGGCCAGCAACGCAATCAGCGCGGTCTGGCGCATATAGGTGCTTTTACCGCCCATATTTGGCCCGGTGATAATCAGCATCCGCCGCTGCGGGGAAAGGTTAAGTGGGTTGGCGATAAACGGTTCACTCAGCACCTGTTCCACCACCGGATGACGACCCTCTGCAATACGGATACCGGGCTTATCGCTGAATGTCGGGCAGGTGTAGTTCAGGGTATAAGCGCGTTCGGCCAGGTTGACCAGCACGTCAAGCTCTGCCAGTGCGCTGGCGCTCTGCTGTAAATCAGCCAGATGCGGCAACAGCATGTCGAACAGCTCGTCATACAGCTGTTTTTCCAGTGCCAGCGCTTTGCCTTTTGAGGTCAGAACTTTGTCTTCGTACTCTTTCAGCTCAGGAATAATGTAGCGCTCGGCATTTTTCAGCGTCTGACGGCGTACGTAGTTAATCGGTGCCAGATGACTTTGTCCACGACTGATCTGAATGTAGTAACCGTGGACGGCGTTAAATCCAACTTTCAATGTGTCCAGGCCGGTGCGCTCGCGCTCGCGGATCTCCAGTCTGTCCAGATAATCGGTTGCGCCATCAGCCAGCGCTCGCCATTCGTCCAGCTCTTCGTTATAGCCCGGTGCGATAACGCCACCGTCGCGTACCAGCACTGGCGGGGCATCAACCACGGCACGCTCCAGCAGTTCACGCAGTTCCGTGAACTCGCCCATTTTCTCGCGCAGCATCTGTACGGGAGCGCTGTTTACGTTTTCCAGTTGAGCGCGCAGTTCCGGTAATTGCTGGAAGGCGTGACGCATCCGCGCCAGATCGCGTGGGCGCGCGGTACGCAGTGCCAGACGTGCCAGAATACGTTCCAGATCGCCCACCTGACGTAGTACGGGTTGCAATTCGCTGGTGGAATCCTGCAGCGCGCCGATGGTCTGCTGGCGCTCGATCAGTATCTGCGTATCGCGGACTGGCATATGCAGCCAGCGTTTGAGCATACGGCTACCCATTGGCGTCACGGTGCAATCGAGCACCGATGCCAGCGTGTTTTCTACGCCACCGGCCAGGTTCTGGGTAATTTCCAGATTGCGGCGCGTGGCGGCATCCATAATGATGCTGTCCTGCTGGCGTTCCATGGTGATGGAGCGAATATGTGGCAGTGAGGTGCGCTGGGTATCTTTTACATATTGCAGCAGGCAGCCGGCAGCGCATAATCCACGCGGCGCGTTTTCCACACCAAAGCCGATCAGATCCCGTGTGCCAAACTGCAGGTTTAACTGCTGGCGGGCGGTATCAATTTCAAACTCCCACAGCGGACGACGACGCAGGCCGCGACGGCCTTCGATCAGCGACGTTTCTGCGAAATCCTCGGCATACAGCAATTCGGCAGGATTGGTGCGCTGTAGTTCCGCAGCCATCGTCTCACGGTCTGCGGGTTCACTGACGCGAAAACGCCCGGAGCTGATGTCCAGTGTGGCGTAGCCAAAGCCTTTACTGTCCTGCCAGACGGCGGCCAGCAGGTTGTCCTGACGTTCCTGTAAAAGTGCTTCATCGCTGATGGTGCCCGGTGTGACGATGCGTACCACTTTGCGTTCAACCGGCCCTTTGCTGGTTGCTGGATCGCCAATCTGCTCGCAAATAGCGACAGATTCCCCCTGATTGACCAGCTTAGCGAGGTAGTTTTCCACCGCATGGTGGGGAATGCCCGCCATCGGGATGGGCTCGCCTGCCGATGCGCCACGTTTGGTCAGCGAGATATCGAGCAGCTGCGACGCACGTTTCGCGTCGTCATAAAACAGTTCGTAAAAGTCGCCCATGCGGTAAAACAGCAGGATCTCCGGGTGCTGAGCCTTCAGCTTGAGATACTGCTGCATCATGGGGGTGTGAGAGTCTAGATTTTCTATTGTACTCATTGGAGTGTGATGTCCATATTTCTTAATTTTTAATGAGTTAGTGAATTTTATGGTTATCATTAGGTTTCACGTTGTCTCATCGAATATCATGAAATCCTACAGTTAACAGTAGGAATTCATGACTGCATAAGGTGCATGATAACGGAGTCTTTATGGTAGTAAAACAAGAGGAAAAGCCACTTTCGTTTAAAGCGGTAAAAATGATGAAGCCTGGTGGCAAAGATGAAGCTGACGTGGGCGAAAATCGTGGTTTACGTCTCTCATGTGGTGCCACCGGGATGAAGTCTTTTTCCTACC
The DNA here is from genome assembly GCF_005280975.1 of Citrobacter sp. wls716. Taxonomy (NCBI): domain Bacteria; kingdom Pseudomonadati; phylum Pseudomonadota; class Gammaproteobacteria; order Enterobacterales; family Enterobacteriaceae; genus Citrobacter; species Citrobacter sp. wls716. Next base: position 174,587 of record NZ_SZWX01000031.1, on the reverse strand, counting down.
GTTACGCGAGTCCCCGACTGGTAAACTTGTTCAGTTTAAAATTGGTAACTTTCCACAACTTCTCTCGTTTGCTGCACGTTTTAAACTCCACGAATTAAAGCTTCTCCGTCAGGCCTGCCGGAGTCTGAACCAGAACTGGTCTATCGACTTTATGCCTGATACCCAGGTCTGTGGCCGTCGTTTTCGCACGTTCAATGTCGTTGATGACTTTAACCGTGAGGCGTTGTCGATTGAAATCGAACTGAATCAGCCAGCTCTGCGCGTGGTCCGTGTGCTCGACAGGATCGCGGCAAATCGCGGCTATCCGGTCACGTTACGCATGGATAATGGTCCGGAATTTATCTCACTGGCACTGGCTGAATGGACAGAGAAACATGCAGTAAAACTGGAGTTTATCCAGCCGGGTAAGCCGACACAGAACGCTTTTATTGAGCGCTTTAACCGAACATACCGTACAGAAATACCCGATTTTTATCTGTTCAGAATGCTGAATGAAGTGCGGGAAATCACGGAGAAATGGTTATCTGAATATAACTGTGAACGCCCGCATGAATCACTGAACAATATGACACCGGAGGAATACCGACAGCACTATTATCTGGCCGGGATCTCAAAAAATGCCTGGAACTAAAACGGGTCTATTTACACCACACCCCAATGTACCATTGAAGTGTGGCTGGTGAAGTTTGTATCAAATTACTCATTCATTTCGTGGTTGCTCTTTTTTATCTTATTGAATATCGATAATACCCGTCAGGATGCGGAAACGAGGTTTTAGAGGCATAAGCATCATTAGCTGACATATCATGAAGCATTATTTATACATCATGCAGCTGAAGTTGATTCTCTAAACGCCGATCGCGCAGCGTTGAATAAATAAAGGTGATGACAAACAGCAGGGAAAATAAAACGACTATGGTCGGCGCGGGGGCACTGTCGATGAAAAATGACAGGTATACACCCAGAAATGACGTTGCAACCGATATGGCGGTAGCCAGTAATAATGCCTGGGCGAACCTGCGCGTCATTAAAATCGCAATCGCACCGGGGGCAATCAGCAAGGAGATCGACAAAATAATACCTACCGACTTTAGCGTCGCGACGATAGTCAGGGCTATCATACACAGCAGACCATAATGCAGCAGTGTGGTGTTAAGACCGCTGACCTTTGCCTGGTGCGGATCGAACGCATGCAGTAGCAGATCTTTCCATTTAAGCCCGATGATAAGCGCTATCCCCAAAGCGATAACCGCAGTCTGCGCAATGTCGCCCAGCGAAACGCCCAGCATGTCACCGAACAAAATATGGTCCAGATGAATTTCAGACTGGATTGACACATACAGCACCAGTCCGGCGCCAAACATACCGGAAAAGACGATCCCCATCAGGGTATCGCGCTTGATACGGCTATTATCGTCAAGATACCCGGTGGCGACCGCGCAGAACAATCCGGCGACAAAAGCGCCAATCGCCAGCGGAATACCCGCAATCCAGGCCAGTACAATCCCCGGAAAGACCGCATGGCTCATGGCATCCCCCATCAGCGCCCAACCTTTCAACACCAAAAATACCGACAGCAGCGCGCAGGGGACGGCGACGATAACGGAGATGGTCAGCGCGTTGACCATAAAGCTGAACTGAAAGGGTTCCAGTAATGTGGTTAAGAACATGAGGACTCCTTGTTCACCTGCCGGGCGCGGCGGCGATTCGCCAGCAGACCGTGTTTGGGGGCGAAGACAAACGCCAGCAGGAACAGCAGCGTTTGCAGTACGACGATAATTCCGCCGGTTGCGCCGTCCAGCCAGTAGCTCAGCCAGGCGCCAGAAAAGCTGGTCAGGCTACCGATAGCCACAGCGATCGTCAGCAGACGAGGAAAACGATCGGTCAACAGCCAGGCTGTGGCGCCGGGTGTGACCACCAGGCAAATCACCAGAAAAGCGCCGACGGTTTGCAGTGCAGCAACGGTGGAAACGGAGAGCAGGGTAAAAAACAGCAGTTTTAAACGCCCCGGATTCAGACCAATAGAGCGTGCATGGTTTTCATCGAAAAAGACCACCATCAGGTCTTTCCACTTCAGCAGCAGGATAGTCAGTGAGATGACGCCGATGATCGCCAGTTGCAAAATATCTTCCGGCGCAATCGCCAGCACGTTACCGAGAATAATGGTCTGGATGTTCACCGACATCGGATTGAGCGACACCATAAACAGCCCGATACCGAAAAAAGACGAAAAAATCAGTCCGATAATCGCATCTTCCTTCAGGCGCGAACGCTGATTAAGAAACAGCATACTGCCCGCAGCCAGTCCCCCGGAAAGAAATGCCCCCAGCGCGAAGGGAAGCCCTAACATATATGCCCCGGCAACACCGGGAACGATGGAATGCGATAGCGCATCGCCAATAAGCGACCAGCCTTTGAGCATCAGGTAGCATGAGAGGAACGCGCACAGGCCGCCGACCATCGCCGAAACCCACATGGCGTTGAGCATGTACTGGTAACCAAAGGGTTCTGTCAGCCAGTTCATGACTATTCCCCCTCGCGTGCCGCGCGGCGCGAAATAAACGGGCGCTCATCATCGGTAATCACATGCTGCTCACCCCCACTCAATGCGACGTGACGCAGAACGCCGCTAAATGCCTGTTCAAGGTTCTCGGTGGTAAAGGTGGTGTCAGTTGGGCCGCTTGCCAGCACGGTGCCTTTAATCATTACCGTGTAATCACAAAACTCGGTGACCGAGCCCAGGTTATGGGTGGAGACCAGCATGGTTCGGCCCTCATCACGCAATTCGCGCAGCAGGTCGATGATCCGGGCTTCGGTTTTTACATCCACGCCGGTGAAGGGTTCATCCAGTAAAATAACCTGTCCGTCCTGTGCGATTGCCCTTGCCAGAAAAACACGCTTTTTCTGCCCACCGGACAGTTCACCAATCTGGCGATGGCGATATTCCAGCATATCAACCCGCGCCAGTGCAGCATCCACGCAGGCGTGATCGTGCGCCTTTGGCCGACGCAGCCAGCCCATATGGCCAAAACGTCCCATCATGACCACATCTTCCACCAGTACCGGAAATGACCAGTCCACCTCTTCAGACTGGGGCACATAAGCAATCAGATTCTGTTTTAGCGCCTTGTTGACCGGCTGTTGCAGGATAGAGATTTCCCCCTGTGCCAGCCGGACAAACCCCATCAACGCCTTAAACAGTGTTGATTTCCCGGAACCGTTGACACCAACCAGTGCGGCAATCGAGCCGCCCGGAACCTGAAACGTGGCATCCCGCAGTGCAGTGTGGCCGTTGCGATACGTCACCGTAACCTGATTCACGGTAATCGCAGATTGACTCATGGTTGACTCCCAAGGCCGTTATTGATGCCGTTAACAATGGTTTGTGTGGTGACGCGCAGTAGATCCAGATAGGTCGGGACCGGGCCGTCGGCAGCGCTGAGTGAATCGACGTACAGCACGCCGCCGTAATGTGCGCCAGACTCCCGGGCTACCTGACGCGCGGGTTTGTCGGACACGGTACTTTCGCTAAATACCGTGGGGATCTGATGCGCACGTAAGGTATCGATCACCTTGCGTACCTGCTTCGGCGTACCTTGTTGATCGGCGTTGATCGGCCATAAGTACAGTTCTTTCAGGTCGTTATCGCGCGCCAGATAGGAGAACGCCCCTTCGCTAGTGACCAGCCAGCGTTTATCGGCAGGAATTTTGGCAAGTTCGGCCTGGAGCGGCGCGAGCGTTTGCTGAATTTCTGCTTTATAGCGATCGGCATTCTTCTGGTAGGTCGCTGCGTTTTCCGGGTCATATTTCATTAACGCATCGCGAATGTTATCCACGTAAATCAGTGCGTTGTCTGCTGACATCCAGGCATGCGGATTGGGTTTTCCATTGTATGGCCCTTCGCTGATGCCCATCGGTTTTACGCCGTTTGAGACCATCACTTCCGGTACGCCGGACAGATGTTGGTAGAAGCGGGTAAACCAGAGTTCCAGATTGAGACCATTAGAGAGAATTAACTGCGCGCCCTGCGCCCGCTTAATGTCGCCTGGCGTGGGCTGGTATTCGTGAATCTCTGCCCCGGGTTTGGTGATTGAACTGACGTCTGCCGCATCGCCTGCCACATTGCTTGCCATATCAGCAATGATCGTAAACGTCGTGATGACCTTGAACTTTTCTTTCGCCCAGGCAGGCGACAGCGTAAGTGCCGTCAACAGGCTGGCAAGGAGAACTGACTTCAGACGAGGCAGATGCGGCATAGTATCCCTCACAACAAAGTGGTTAATTAATCATCGAATATAGCCTTTGCTATGTTATATAGCACATGGCATAAATAAATGAAAATAATTCTTATTTGCGTAGGGTAAGGATGTATCACCTTCAGGTAATAGTGCTGCGTATTTTTAAGGTGTATTATTTATGCAACTTAATTATGGAGGCATCATGTCCGGCAAACGTATTGCTCGTGAAAAAATGACGATCCAAAAGATGATATCGCTGTACGAAAGCCAGTGTCCGGAAGCTTCAGATGAACAGGGGCATTACGATGCGTTGTTTGCTTATGCGCAAAAGCGCCTGGACAAGTGCGTGTTTGGCGAGGAAAAACCGGCCTGCAAACAGTGTCCGGTACACTGCTATCAACCTGCTAAACGCGAAGAGATGAAGCAAATTATGCGTTGGGCCGGGCCGAGAATGCTCTGGCGTCACCCGATTCTGACCGTTCGCCATCTGATTGATGACAAGCGTCCCGTCCAGGAATTACCTGAGAAATATCAGCGCAAGAAGTAATCTGGTTATTTTGTGCCGGATGGCGGCGATGCCTTATCCGGCTAGCAAGCGCAGGCTCACCTGTCGCGTAGGCCCGATAAGCGTAGCGCCATCGGGCAATTTAACTATCGGGTACCGGATGGCGGTTACGCTTTGGTGGCAATAAGAATGGCCGAGGCTTTGATCAGCGCGATGACCCGGCTTCCCTGGCTCAGTTTCATCTCTTGCTGACTTTCGTTCGTCACGACCGCGACAATGTCAAAACCGGCATCAGTTTTGATGTGTACGGTGGCGTTAACGGCGCCTTCGGTTACCTGTGAAACGCTACCGGCAAATTGGTTACGGGCAGAGAATTTCAGGCCACAGTCTTCAGTCGCCAGCGTCACCCACGGCGCTTTAATCAGCGCAATGGCTTCTTTTCCTTTCGCCAGACCCAGTGCCTGCTGGCTGCTATGGGTCACAATCGCGACCAGTTTTGCGCCGCCAGCCAGCGTCAGTTCAACTTCATCATTCACTGCACCAGTGGCAACTGCACTGACTGAACCGGTTAATTGATTACGTGCTGATACCGCCATACTGCCTCCTTTCGTTGAGTTATCACCCAGTATAGCCACAATGGCTAAACCAGCGCATCCTTATCAATACCTAATCGCTTCATACGCGACAACAACGTGGTTCGTTTTAGCCCCAATCGCTGCGCAGCACCTTTAGGACCGGCAACCACGCCGTTGGTCTCTTTCAGGACGCGCATGATCAACTGGTATTCGTCCTCGCCATCCTGCGCAACTTCGGTGGCTACCGGCGGTGCGGACGGCGTCAACGCGGCAATATCCGGCAGGGACAGCTGTAGCACGTTGCCTCGGGTAAGCAGAACCGCGCGCTCCACCACGTTTTCCAGTTCGCGCACGTTACCCGGCCACTCCATGCTGCTCAAGGTACGAAGCGCTTCGGCAGGAATACTGTCGATATTGCGTCCCATCCGGCGAGCAATTTTAAAGGTAAAGGCTTTCACCAGCAGTGGGATATCTTCCGGGCGCTCGCGCAGCGGAGGTAAATGGATTGGGAAAACGTTCAGCCGGTAATACAGATCGTTACGGAATTCCCGATCGGCAACCATCTTTTTCAGATCGCGGTTAGTGGCGGCGATCAACCGAACGTCGGTTTGGATCAGCTTGTTGCTGCCCAGGCGTTCAAATTCCTGCTCTTGCAGTACGCGCAGCAGCTTAGGCTGTAGCTCCAGCGGCATGTCACCTACTTCATCGAGGAACAGCGAGCTTTTATCCGCCAGTTCAAAACGCCCAATTCGCTGTGTGCTGGCCCCGGTAAACGCGCCGCGTTCGTGACCAAACAGGTCGCTTTCCAGTAATCCGGCAGGCATTGCCGCGCAGTTCATCTTCACCATCCGGCGGGCGTTACGCCCACTCAGATTATGAATCGCTCTGGCGATCAGCTCTTTACCCGTACCTGTCTCACCCAGAATCAATACGGTGCTGTCGCTCTGCGCCACCATTTCGACCTGTTTGAGTACGCTGTACATGGCTTCGCTGCGACCGATAATTTCGCCGAACTCACTGTCCACATTGTTCAGTTGCTCGGTCAGCGCCAGGTTTTCATCGACCAGACGTTCTTTCAGGCGATGTATCTCCTGATAGGCAAGCGCGTTATCTACCGCAATGGCTACGCGTTCGGCAATCTGGCGCAACAGTTTCAGGTTGGCGGTGGTGAAAACTTTTTCTTCACACTGCGCCAGTTTGAGCACGCCAAGCATCGTGTTGCCGGACATCAGCGGCAGCAGGCACAGAGTCTGTAGCTGGTTGCCCCAGGTTTCGAACAGCATCCGTTCGTAAGGGGCGAGCGTATCGCGTTCGCTCAGATTAATCAGCAGCATCTCTTTGCTTTTGAAAACGCGTTCAGAAAGCGTACCTGCTTCATCCACTTCACTTTGTTCGTGCGCCGGATGATGTTCATCCAGATAGTGGGTGGAATAAATGCTGAGCTTGTTTTTGCGATCGCTGCGTAACACGATGCTGATGGCATCAATGTCGAAGTAGTGATGGATCTCTTTGGCGACTTCGCTGACCAGCTCGTCAATGTCCAGGCGGGAGAGCACCGCATTGGTGATGGCGACGAGGATACGAAAGTTGTCACGTTCGCGACACAGCAAATCGTAATCGACGTTGTTGCTGACTCTGCTCTGAATTTGTTCCGCAACGACGCCGACTATCTGGGTAAAGGTCTGCAGCCGGTTGTACTCTTTTTCACTCCACGGACGATCTTCGTTGCGGATGAATTCACAGCCGCCAAAGATGCGTCCATCCGCCGCCAGCGGCAGCAGGCAGTAGTGGCCAAATTCAGAATACAGTCCACCTGAAGCCAACTGTGGCCAGGTTTCCGTAAACTCATGATAGTTGCAGTGCAGCGCATCGGGGCGAGACAAAATACGGCGTACCGGGCCATGGGCCAGTACCGTTTCATCTTCATAATCGATGGGTTTACCATTTTCACGCGTCGCAAAATAACGCGCACGCTGCGTTTGTGCCTGCCATAACACAATAGCCGCGCAGTCGGCCAGCGCTGAACGCTTGACCAGCTGCGAAAGCGCCTCGCTGAGAGACGGGAGATCGGGCTGCTGTAATAATGTACGAGTAATATCGAACAGGCCTTGCTGTCCGAGGTCACTCATCGGTGTATACGACATATTGCTTTTCCAGGAAAAGCACCGCAGAACGGTGCGAAAACGGTAAATGAATTATAGGTATAAGTCGTAAATCATTGCCGGATATCTGACCGCGAACTCGCTGGTCACGCAATCCGTAGGCCTGATAAGCAAAGCGCCATCAGGCGATAATGCAGCGTTAATGCCGGATGTCGACGCAAATGCGTCTTATCCGGCCTACAGTATGCTGCCAACTGGCTGCTAACATATACGAGGTAAAGGTTCGGCGTGTGGTAAATCGAGGGTCCGTTTCACGCCGTACAGTCCGGCCAGACGCACACCTTTGCGTTCTACCACTTCACCAATCAGCGCGGCATCGCGTCCTAAAGGATGGGCGTGGAGTGCGGCGAGCACGGCTTCAGCAGCCTGACGTTCAACGGCAATCACCAGCTTACCTTCGTTAGCAAAATTGAGCGCATCCAGACCCAGCAGTTCGCAAACGCCACGCACCGCGGGTTTCACGGGCAGGGCCGCTTCAGACAGCTCAATGCCAAACCCGCATGATGCGGCAAATTCATGCGTTACTGCATTCACGCCGCCACGGGTCGCGTCACGCAGCGCCTTCACGCCAGGAATATCACGCAGCGTCTGGATAAGCGGCGTCAATACCGCACAGTCGCTGACCAGTTCGCCATCCAGACCCAATTGTTCGCGTAGGTTAAGGATAGTTGCGCCGTGATCGCCAAGCGTACCGCTGACCAGCAGCACATCACCCACGCTCAGGGTCTGTGCGCCCCAGTGAATGTTGGCGGGGATCGCGCCCATTCCGGCGGTGTTGATAAAAAGTTTGTCCGCCGCGCCGCGCTGCACAACTTTGGTATCGCCGGTTACGATAGCAATACCCGCTTCACGGGCGGTTGCTGCCATGCTGTTCACGACGGTTTTCAGCGTGTCCATTGGCAGCCCCTCTTCGAGGATAAAACCGCAGGAGAGGTAGCGCGGTATCGCGCCGCTGACCGCGACATCGTTAGCCGTACCGCAGATTGCCAGCTTGCCAATGTTGCCGCCGGGGAAGAACAGTGGGTCGATAACGTAGCTGTCGGTTGAAAACGCCAGACGATCGCCTTCAGCGACCAGTTGCGCCAGTTCCAGACGTGCCTGATCTTCCTGTTCCGCCAGCCACGGATTCGCAAATGCCTCCATAAACAGACTGTTGATTAACTGCTGCATAGCCTGGCCGCCGCTACCGTGGGCGAGTTGTACGCTGTTCATGCTTCACACTCCTGCTGACGATACTGATACCAGGCGGCACATGCGCCTTCGGAGGAGACCATCAGGGCGCCAAATGCGGTCTCCGGGTTACAGGTTTTGCCAAATAGCGGGCACTGATGCGGTTTGCATCTGCCGGTCAATACCTCTCCGCAACGCGCGCGCGGATCGTCATACACCTGCTGCGGCGCTGGCTGGAAATGCGCTTCGGCGTCAAAGCGCTGATAGTCAGGCGTCAGGTGAACGCCTGATGATTCAATGACGCCCAGACCGCGCCATTCGCTGTCGCCATTCACGCTGAACACGTCGGCGATAGCCTGTTGGGCTAACGCGTTACCGGCATCCGGTACCACGCGACGATACTGGTTTTCTACCTGGCTGTGCGCGGCAATTTTCTGCTCAATCAACATCACCACGCCCTGCAGGAGATCGAGCGGTTCGAAGCCAGCGACCACTAACGGACGATGGAAATCTGAGGCAATAAAATTATAGGCGTCAGTGCCAATCACCATGCTGACGTGACCCGGCGCTAAAAAGGCATCAATGCCGTTGTCCGGTTGTTCCAGCAGGCTGCGCAGCGTTGGGATCAAGGTGATGTGCTGGCAGAAAAAGTAAAAGTTCTGCACATCGCGCTGTTTGGCCTGCTGCAGAGTGATGGCGGTTGTCGGCATGGTGGTTTCAAAACCCAGGCCAAAGAACACCACTTTGCGCGTTGGGTTTTCCTCGGCCAGCTTCAGCGCATCCATTGGGGAATAGACGATACGGACATCCGCGCCGCGCGCTTTGGCTTGTAGCAGAGAACCTTGTTTACCCGGGACGCGCATCGCGTCGCCAAAGGTGCAGAAAATCACTTCCGGGTGGCTGGCGATTTCGACACAGCTGTCAATTCTGCCCATCGGCAGAACGCACACCGGGCAGCCTGGACCGTGAATAAACTCGACGTTTTCAGGCAGTAACTGGTCGAGACCGAACTTGAAGATTGCGTGGGTATGACCCCCACAAACTTCCATGATGCGTAGCGGGCGTTCAGCAGTGTAGGGGAGGAGTGCAGCACGTTCACACAGGTGCTCTATCAACTGCATCACCTGTTCTGGTGCGCGGTATTCGTCAACAAAACGCATTATTTTTCCTCGCCATACAGCAACGCGCCGACATCCGGCTCAACGTCAAACATGTTTTGTAGCGCGTCGAGCGTGTCGCGCGCTTCTGCTTCATTAATGATGCTCATGGCGAAACCGACGTGAACCAGTACCCACTGGCCCAGGCGTGGCTCACCCTTTTCATCACAGCTACCGACCAGCGTCAGGTCGACGTCGCGCTGAATACCGCAAACGTCGACCTTAGCTTGGTTGCCATCAATGGTGCGGATTTGACCCGGAACACCTATGCACATCGCTGATTCTCCAGCCATGACAGCCATTGATCCATCCCTTCGCCGCTGGTGGCGGAAATCAGGATGATCTCAATTTCCGGATTCACTTCCCGGGCGCTGGCGATGCACTTATCTACGTCAAAATTGAGGTACGGCAGCAGATCCACTTTGTTGAGCAGCATCAGCGATGCGGCGGCAAACATATGCGGATATTTCAGCGGTTTGTCTTCACCTTCGGTGACGGAAAGCACGGCGACTTTATGACGTTCGCCGAGGTCGAAACTGGCCGGGCACACCAGGTTGCCGACGTTTTCAATGAACAAAATACCGTTATCGTCAAGCGGCAAACGCGGCGCGGCATCGGCAATCATTTGGGCGTCGAGGTGGCAACCTTTACCGGTGTTGACCTGGATGGCGGGCGTGCCGGTGGCGCGAATACGGGCAGCATCGTTCACCGTTTGCTGGTCGCCTTCAATGACGGCACATGGCACGCTGTCTTTGAGCTTCATTAGCGTTTCGGTCAGCAGCGTGGTTTTACCGGAACCCGGGCTTGAAACAAGGTTCAGTACCAGATGCTGACGGGCCGCAAAGCGGGCACGGTTGCGCTCGGCCAGGCGGTTGTTTTTATCCAGTACGTCAATTTCCACTTCCAGCATGCGGCGCTGGCTCATGCCTGGCGCGTGGGTGCCTGCTTCACCGTGACCGTAGTGCAAATCACCTTCTTCAGTCTGGCTCGGTGTGAAATTTGAGGTTTTCACACCGGTAATATTCAGCGCCGGACGAGCCGCCGGGGCAAATGGCGCGCTGCGAAACGCCGAGTGGGGATTATGTTCATCACCCTCTATATATAGGTTGCCTTCAGCGCAACCACATGTCGTACACATCGCTCACTCCTGATCTTTTTACTTGCGGTATATCTGTTGCCGGATGGCGGCTTTGCCTTATCCGGCCTACAAACGAGCTCTTTGTGTAGGCTGGATAAGACGCTTAGGCGTCGCCATCCGGCGCTGGAGTCTGATCTATTTCAATACGTCGAATCTGTAAGCCGTCATCAGCCACAATTCTCAGCATATCGCTGTTGCATTGCGGACATCGGCGCACGCGTTGCGTCAGTAACGTGACGTATTGCTGACAAGATTCGCACCAACATTCGGCTTCTTGTTCTTCGAGGTGGAGTTTACAACCTTCTGCAAGGGTCCCGCGGCATACCAGATCAAAACAAAAGGAGAGAGCGCTGGTTTCTACGCAAGAAAATGCGCCAATTTTGAGCCAGACCCCAGTTACTCGCTGAGCACCGTGTTGCGTGGCCTGTTGTTCAATCAATTCCAGTGCCCGTTGGCAGAGGGTTATTTCGTGCATACCGCCTCCTGTGAAGTTGCCGTATCAAAAGCAATAAGCATGCCAGGTTGAATTTTTTCATTCGTGACAATGACGACGATGACGAAATGACATGTCGTCACCCGCCTTTGATTTTTTATCTATATGAAAATTAAGTAATTTAATTTTGGCATGAAATGTGCTTAAGGCTGTTCATCTCTGCTAAACGGGTAACCTGACATGACTATTTGGGAAATAAGCGAAAAAGCCGATTACATCGCTGAACGGCATCGTCGCCTACAGGACCAGTGGCGTATTTACTGCAACTCGCTGGTTCAGGGGATCACCCTGTCAAAAGCGCGTTTGCATCATGCGATGAGCTGCGCGCCGGACAAGGATTTGTGCTTTGTCCTTTTTGAACACTTCACTATCTACGTCACGCTGGCGGACGGCTTCAATAGCCACACCATCGAGTACTACGTCGAAACGAAAGACGGTGATGATAAGCAACTGATTGCACAAGCAGAGTTGACCCTCGACGGTAAAGTCGATGAGCGTATCAGCAACCGCGATCGCGAGCAGGTGCTGGAGCACTATCTCGAAAAAATCGCCAGCGTCTACGACAGCTTGTACACCGCGGTTGAGAACAATATGCCGGTGAATTTAAGCCAGCTGGTTGAGGGACATAGCCCGGCTTAAGCCTCGGGGGCCGTCCACTTTGTCATGATGCGGTTTACATACTGCGTCACGATGTTTTAGGGAATGGGCATGTCGAAAAATGTCGAAATGACATTTTGCAGACATGTTTTCGTCAAAAATGACTATCACCTGAGGAATGCCTGGTGAATCGTTTTGTAATTGCTGACTCCACTCTTTGCATTGGCTGCCACACCTGTGAGGCCGCCTGCTCAGAGACACATCGCCAGCATGGCCTGCAGTCAATGCCGCGCCTGAAAGTGATGTTAAATGAAAAAGAATCCGCGCCGCAGCTTTGCCACCAGTGTGAAGATGCGCCTTGTGCCACCGTTTGCCCGGTTAATGCGATTAACCGTGTCGATGGCGCCGTACAGCTGAATGAAAGCCTGTGCGTCAGCTGCAAATTGTGCGGGATTGCCTGTCCGTTCGGCGCGATTGAGTTTTCCGGCAGCCGTCCGCTGCACATCCCGGCGAACGCCAATACGCCAAAAGCGCCTCCGGCTCCGCCAGCGCCTGCGCGCGTGAGTTCGCTGTTGGACTGGGTTCCAGGCGTTCGTGCCATCGCGGTGAAATGCGATCTGTGCAGTTTTGACGAGCAAGGTCCGGCCTGCGTGCGCATGTGCCCAACCAAAGCCCTGCACCTGGTGAGCAACATGGATATCGCCCGCGCCAGCAAACGTAAGCGTGAGCTGACTTTCAACACCGATTTCGGCGATCTCACCTTGTTTCAGCAGGCTCAGAGTGGGGATGCAAAATGAGCGCAATTTCACTAATTAACAGCGGCGTGGCCTGGTTTACAGCGGCGGCGGTTCTGGCATTTCTGTTTTCATTTCATAAATCGTTGAGTGGCTGGATTGCCGGGGTTGGCGGTGCGGTGGGCAGCCTGTATACGGCGGCTGCGGGTTTTAGCGTACTGATTAATGGGCTGGCGGTCAGCGGCGTGATGCCGTTTATTGGTCACAGTCTGCAAATGACGCCGCTGAACGCTATCTGGCTGATTACGTTGGGTCTGTGCGGTCTGTTTGTCAGCCTGTACAACATTGACTGGCATCGTCATCCGCTGGTTTTAGCTAACGGCCTGCTGGTCAATCTGCTGATGGCCGCGGCGGTATGTGCGGTGGTTGCCAGCAACCTCGGTACGCTGGTGGTGATGGCGGAAATCATGGCGCTGTGTGCCGTGTTCCTGACTGGATGCAGTAAAGAAGGCAAGCTGTGGTTTGCGCTGGGACGTATTGGTACGCTGCTGCTGGCGCTTGCGTGTTATCTGGTGTGGCAACGCTACGGCACCCTGGAGCTGCGTCTGCTTGATCTGCGTACCCAGGAGCTGCCGCTCGGCGCCGACATCTGGCTGCTGGGCGTGGCGGGTTTTGGCCTGCTGGCCGGAATTATTCCTCTGCATGGTTGGGTGCCACAGGCTCACGCCAATGCCAGCGCACCGGCTGCGGCACTGTTCTCTACCGTCGTCATGAAGGTGGGTCTGCTGGGTATTCTGTCGCTGTCGCTGCTGGGCGGTAACGCGCCGCTGTGGTGGGGCGTTACGCTGCTGGTGCTGGGGATGATCACCGCGTTTGTCGGCGGTCTGTATGCGCTGATGGAGCACAACATCCAGCGTCTGCTGGCGTACCACACGCTGGAAAACATCGGCATTATTCTGCTGGGGCTGGGCGCTGGCGTGACCGGGATTTCCCTGAATCAACCGGCGCTGATTGCGCTGGGTTTGACCGGCGGTCTGTACCACCTGGTAAACCACAGCCTGTTCAAAAGCGTTCTGTTTCTGGGCGCAGGCAGCATCTGGTTCCGTACCGGTCATCGTGATATCGAAAAACTGGGCGGGATCGGTAAACGTATGCCGGTTATCTCTCTGGCGATGCTGGTTGGCCTGATGGCGATGGCCGCGCTGCCGCCGCTGAACGGTTTTGCCGGCGAATGGGTTATCTACCAATCCTTCTTCAAGCTGGGTAACAGTGGCGCGTTTGTCGGCCGTTTTTTAGGACCGTTGCTGGCGGTAGGACTGGCGATTACCGGCGCGCTGGCGGTGATGTGTATGGCGAAAGTCTATGGCGTTACTTTCCTTGGCGCACCGCGCACGAAGGAAGCTGAAAACGCCTGCTGCGCGCCAATCCTGATGAGCGTGAGCGTCGTTGCGCTGGCTATCTGTTGCGTGATTGGCGGCGTGGCTGCGCCGTGGCTGCTGCCGATGATCTCCTCTGCCGTTCCGCTGCCGCTGGAAACTGCGAACACCACCGTTTCTCAGCCAATGATCACGCTGCTGCTGATCGCATGTCCGCTGCTGCCGTTCATCATCATGGCAATTTTTAAAGGCAACCGTCTGCCGTCGCGTTCACGCGGTGCGGCATGGGTCTGTGGTTACGATCACGAGCAGTCAATGGTCATTACCGCGCACGGTTTTGCCATGCCGGTCAAAGAAGCCTTTGCCCCGGTACTCAAACTGCGTAAATGGCTGAATCCGGTATCACTGGTTCCGGGCTGGCAGAATGCGGCTGCGCCGGTGCTGTTCCGTCGCCTGGCGCTGATTGAGCTGGCGGTACTGGTGGTGATTGTGGTTTCACGAGGAGCCTGAGAATGAGTGTTTTATATCCGTTAATTCAGGCGCTGGTGCTGTTTGCCGTTGCGCCGCTGCTGTCCGGTGTTACCCGCGTGGCGCGTGCGCGTTTGCACAATCGCCGCGGTCCGGGCGTTTTGCAGGAGTACCGCGACATTATCAAACTGCTGGGTCGTCAGAGCATTGCGCCTGCGGATTCCAGCTGGGTTTTCCGCCTGACGCCGTTTGTGATGGTGGGCGTGATGCTGACTATCGCCACTGCGTTGCCGGTAGTGACCGTTGGCTCGCCGCTGCCACAACTGGGCGATCTGATCACCTTAATTTACCTGTTCGCCATTGCCCGTTTCTTCTTCTCTATCGCGGGACTGGATACTGGTAGCCCGTTTACCGCCATTGGTGCCAGCCGTGAAGCGATGCTCGGCGTGCTGGTTGAACCTATCCTGCTGCTGGGGCTGTGGGTGGCGGCGCAGGTTGCCGGTTCGACCCACATCAGCAACATTGCCGATACCGTTTATCACTGGCCTGCCGCGTATAGCATCCCGCTGATTCTGGCGCTGTGCGCCTGTGCTTTCGCCACCTTTATCGAAATGGGCAAACTGCCGTTCGATCTGGCAGAAGCAGAGCAAGAGCTGCAGGAAGGTCCATTGACTGAATACAGCGGCAGCGGTTTTGCCGTGCTGAAATGGGGCATTAGCCTCAAGCAACTGGTCGTTCTGCAAATGTTCGTTGGTGTGTTCCTGCCGTGGGGACAGATGGAAACCTTCACCGCGGGGGGGCTGCTGCTGGCGCTGGTGATTGCCGTCGTCAAACTGGTCCTCGGCGTGCTGGTCATCGCCCTGTTCGAAAACAGCATGGCGCGTCTGCGTTTTTGCGCCACTTCACGCGTGACCTGGGCCGGTTTTGGGTTTGCGTTTTTAGCGTTCGTCTCCTTGCTGGTGGCGTGATTTAAGAGAGTTTGAGCATGTCTGAAGAAAAATTAGGTCAACACTATCTCGCTGCGCTGCACCAGGCCTTCCCGGGTGTGGTGCTGGATGAAGCCTGGCAGACCAAAGATCAGCTGACGATCACCGTCAAGGTGAACTACCTGCCGGAAGTGGTGGAGTTCCTGTACTACAAACAGGGCGGCTGGTTGTCCGTGTTGTTTGGTAACGACGAACGCCAGCTGTGCGGCCATTACGCTGTTTATTATGTGATGTCGATGGAGCAGGGCACCAAATGCTGGATAACCGTCCGCGTTGAAGTCGATGCCAATAAGCTGGAGTTCCCGTCCGTCACACCGCGCGTTCCGGCTGCGGTCTGGGGCGAGCGCGAAGTGCGCGATATGTACGGTTTGATCCCGGTTGGTTTGCCGGATGAGCGTCGTCTGGTACTGCCCGATGACTGGCCGGACGAACTCTATCCGCTGCGTAAAGACAGCATGGATTATCGTCAGCGCCCGGCGCCGACTACCGATGCTGAAACCTACGAGTTCATCAACGAACTGGGCGACAAGAAAAATAACGTGGTGCCGATTGGCCCGTTGCACGTCACCTCCGATGAACCCGGTCACTTCCGCCTGTTCGTGGACGGCGAGAACATTATTGATGCCGACTACCGTCTGTTCTATGTCCACCGCGGCATGGAGAAACTGGCGGAAACCCGTATGGGTTACAACGAAGTGACGTTCCTGTCAGATCGCGTGTGTGGTATCTGCGGCTTTGCGCATAGCACCGCCTATACCACCTCCGTTGAGAATGCGATGGGCATTGTGGTGCCGGAACGTGCGCAGATGATCCGTGCCATTCTACTGGAAGTTGAGCGTCTGCACTCGCACCTGCTGAACCTCGGCCTGGCCTGTCACTTCACCGGTTTTGACTCCGGCTTTATGCAGTTCTTCCGCGTGCGTGAAACGTCGATGAAGATGGCGGAGATCCTCACCGGGGCACGTAAAACTTACGGTCTGAACCTGATCGGCGGTATCCGTCGTGATCTGCTGAAAGAAGATATGATCCAGACCCGTCAACTGGCGCAGCAGATGCGTCGTGACGTGCAGGAACTGGTCGATATGCTGCTCAGCACGCCGAACATGGAACAGCGTACCGTCGGTATTGGTCGTCTGGATCCGGAAATTGCCCGTGACTTCAGTAACGTCGGCCCGATGGTTCGCGCCAGCGGTCACGCGCGCGACACCCGCGCCGATCACCCGTTTGTCGGCTATGGTCTGTTGCCGATGGAAGTTCACAGCGAGCAGGGCTGCGACGTTATTTCTCGTCTGAAAGTTCGTATAAATGAAGTCTACACCGCACTGAATATGATCGACTTTGGTCTGGATAACCTGCCGGGCGGCCCGCTGATGGTGGAAGGCTTTACCTATATTCCTCACCGTTTCGCACTGGGCTTTGCTGAAGCGCCGCGCGGAGATGACATTCACTGGAGCATGACCGGCGACAACCAGAAACTGTATCGCTGGCGCTGCCGTGCAGCAACCTACGCCAACTGGCCGACGCTGCGCTACATGCTGCGTGGTAATACCGTTTCCGATGCGCCGCTGATTATCGGTAGCCTCGATCCTTGCTACTCCTGTACTGACCGTATGACCGTGGTCGATGTACGTAAGAAGAAGAGCAAAGTCGTGCCGTACAAAGAACTTGAGCGCTACAGCATCGAGCGTAAAAACTCGCCGCTGAAATAAGGAATCGCCATGTTTACCTTTATCAAAAAAGTCATCAAAACCGGGGCGCCGACGTCGTCGTATCCGCTGGAGCCGATTGCGGTCGATAAAAACTTCCGTGGCAAACCGGAACATAATCCGCAGCAGTGTATTGGCTGCGCGGCCTGTGTGAATGCGTGCCCGTCGAACGCGTTGACGGTAGAAACCGATCTGGCCACCAATGAGCTGGCGTGGCAGTTCAATCTCGGTCGCTGCATCTTCTGCGCCCGCTGCGAAGAAGTTTGCCCGACGGCGGCAATCAAGCTGTCGCAGGAGTATGAGCTGGCGGTGTGGAAGAAAGAGGATTTCCTGCAGCAGTCCCGCTTTGCGCTGTGTAATTGCCGCGTATGTAACCGTCCGTTTGCGGTACAAAAAGAGATTGATTACGCCATTGCGCTGCTTAAGCACAACGGTGATAGCCGCGCGGAAAACCACCGTGAAAGCTTTGAGACCTGCCCGGACTGTAAGCGCCAGAAATGCCTGGTGCCGTCTGACCGTATTGAACTGACTCGCCATATGAAAGAGGCCAGCTGATGAGCAATTTATTAGGCCCACGTGACGCCAACGGTATTCCGGTACCGATGACGGTGGATGAATCCATTGCCAGCATGAAAGCGTCGCTGCTAAAAAGCATCAAGCGTTCAGCGTACGTTTACCGTGTGGACTGCGGCGGCTGCAACGGTTGCGAAATCGAAATCTTCGCCACGCTTTCTCCGCTGTTTGACGCCGAACGTTTTGGCATCAAAGTGGTACCGTCCCCGCGCCATGCGGATATCCTGCTGTTTACCGGCGCGGTAACCCGTGCCATGCGCTCTCCGGCGCTGCGCGCCTGGCAGTCTGCGCCAGACCCGAAAATTTGTATCTCTTACGGTGCTTGCGGTAACAGCGGCGGTATTTTCCACGACTTATACTGCGTATGGGGCGGCACCGACAAAATCGTACCGGTGGATGTGTATATCCCTGGCTGCCCGCCAACGCCTGCAGCCACGCTGTATGGTTTTGCGATGGCGCTAGGCCTGTTGGAACAGAAAATTCATGCACGTGCGCCGGGCGAACTGGACGAACAACCTGCTGAAATTCTGCATCCGGATATGGTTCAGCCGCTGCGCGTGAAGGTGGATCGCGAGGCTCGCCGTCTGGCGGGATACCGCTATGGTCGCCAGATTGCTGATGACTATATGACGCAGTTAGGGCAGGGCGAGCATCAGGTGGCGCGCTGGCTGGAGGCGGAAAACGATCCGCGTCTGACCGAGATCGTCACGCATCTTAACCATGTTGTCGAAGAGGCGCGTATCCGATGAGTGAAACGGTGGTGTTCAGTCAACTGAGCCGTAAGTTTATTGATGAGAACGATGCGACGCCCGCCGAGGCGCAGCAGGTTGTCTATTACAGCCTGGCGATTGGTCACCACCTTGGGATCATCGATTGCCTGGAAGCGGCGTTAACTTGTCCATGGGATGACTATCTGGCATGGATTGCTACCCTTGCTGAGGGAAGCGAAGCCCGCCGGAAAATGGAAGGTGTGCCGAAATACGGCGAGATCGTTATCGATTTCAACCATGTGCAAATGCTGGCACGCGCGTTCGATGATGCGCGTGCCGTACAGACCCCGCAGCAGCAGGAGTGGAGCAAGCTGATGCTTAGCATGCTGCACGACATACACCAGGAAAGCGCCATCTATCTGATGGTGAGGAGACACCGTGACTGACGTTTTATTATGTGTGGGTAACAGCATGATGGGCGATGACGGCGCGGGCCCGCTGCTGGCTGAAATGTGTGCTGCAAATCCTCAAGGCAACTGGGTTGTCATCGACGGCGGTAGCGCGCCGGAGAACGATATTGTCGCCATCCGTGAACTGCGTCCGCAACGTTTGTTGATTGTTGATGCCACCGATATGGGGCTGAACCCCGGTGAAATCCGTATTATCGATCCTGATGACATTGCCGAGATGTTCATGATGACCACCCACAACATGCCGCTGAACTACCTGATAGATCAGCTGAAAGATGACGTTGGCGAGGTGATTTTCCTTGGCATTCAGCCGGATATTGTCGGTTTTTACTACCCGATGACACAACCGATCAAAGATGCTGTTGATACCGTCTATCAGCGATTAGCCGGTTGGGAAGGACACGGTGGATTCTCCGAGCTGGAAGCGCCAGAAGAGTAAACCGTATCAGTGCCGGATGTGAGTGACATCCGGCCTGTTTCCCGCCTTCCTCGTTACTCAATGGCCTGCTCTATAATTAATTTCCCCTGCATCACTGGCACACTCACTGCCGTACCGGTAGGAAACCCTGCTTGTTCCAGCCAGTCGCCGTTCAGCGTGAGTGAGGCGTGCCGACTGATTCGTCGCGTGTAACCCGTTTTGGGATCTTCATGGCGTTTTCTGACATAGCCAACTTTCAATCGACGTACGGGTTTAGTGATAGCCACTGCTGTTGTGCCATTTTTATCAGACATGCACGTTTCCTTGTGGTGAACGGCCAGGATTAAAAACTACTGAATAAAATGCCAGTAAAAAAGGATGAGGGCAAACCTGAAACTGGAAGGACGATTCCACATCTGTAATGTAATAAATGAAATGAAAATATGTAATTCTGCCGGAAGGCTGTAACCCCCTCCGACAGATCTGTTATGCCAGATCGGCACCGTTGCTGGCGATTACTTTTTTGTACCACCAGAATGATTTCTTACGGGTGCGCGCCAGCGTGCCGTTGCCCGCATCATCGCGGTCCACATACACAAAACCGTAGCGTTTGCTCATCTCACCGGTTGAGGCAGAAACCAGGTCAATACAGCCCCAGGTGGTGTAACCCATCAGCGGCACGCCATCTTCAATCGCGTCTGCCATGGCGCGAATATGTTCGCGTAAATAGCTGATGCGATAGTCGTCATTGATCTCGCCGTTAGCATCAATTTCATCCTTCGCCCCCAGCCCGTTCTCCACCAGAAATAGCGGTTTCTGGTAGCGGTCATACATCATATTCATGGTAATGCGCAGACCGAGCGGATCGATGCCCCAGCCCCATTCGCTGGCCGCAATATACGGATTACGTAGCGATTTCACCACGTTGGCGGCACTGGTATTGCCGGTGTTCATTTCCGCCGAGGCGCAGCGCGATGCGTAATAGCTGAACGAGACGAAATCGACGGTGTTTTTCAGAATCTCGTCATCTTCCGGGGCTTTTTCAATCACCACGCCTTTTTCGCGAAACACGCGGGCGGAGTAAGCGGGATAAGCCCCGCGCGCCTGTACATCAATGAAAAACAGGTTTTCGCGGTCTTTTTCCAGCGCGGTCCACACATCTTCTGGTTTACAGGAATAAGGATAAAAATTACCGCCCGCCAGCATGCAGCCAACCTGGTTGTGCGGATTAACTTCATGGGCAATTTTCGTCGCCAGGGCGCTGGCTATCAGTTCGTGGTGGGCGGACTGGTATTTCACCTGATCCTGATTTTCGCCTTCTTCAAACACCAGTCCGGCACCTGAAAAAGGGCTGTGCAGCATAATGTTGATTTCGTTGAACGTCAGCCAGTACTTCACCAGTCCGTCAAAGGCCTCAAAGCAAGTCCGGGCGTAGCGGGTAAAGAACTCCACCATTTTACGGCTACGCCATGAACCGTACTCGGTGACCAGATGCATTGGCACATCGAAATGACACAGCGTGACCAGCGGCTCAATACCGTATTTTTTACACTCGACAAACACCGCCCGGTAAAATGCGATACCCTCTTCATTCGGCGTCAGCTCATCGCCCTTAGGGTAGAGACGGCTCCAGGCAATGGAAGTACGAAATACCGTAAAACCCATTTCCGCCATCAGCGCGATATCTTCTTTATAGCGATGATAAAAGTCGATCGCCTGATGGCTGGGATAAAATTCGTCATCCCGCAACGTAAAGCGCTTTTCCTGTCCCAGTTTGACGGGCATGCGACTTGTGCCGTGAGGGATCATATCGACGGTCGTCAGCCCTTTGCCACCTTCCCGGTACGCCCCTTCAGACTGGTTGGCGGCCAGTGCGCCGCCCCATAAAAATCCTTGCGGAAAAACAGACATAATTAACCTCAGTTCATACCAGTCAAATGCTGGCTCCATTGATATTGCCCGGTTGTGCGGCCTGATTTTTTCTGGCCTGCGCGGCGGCATCTTCGACAGGAATATCTTCAAAGCCGAGAATCAGTGTTAATACAAAGGAAAGCACCACCGCCAGCGCCATCACGCCAAACACCCAGACGATAGTCATCGGGTTGGCCGGATCGAAAAACTGGACGCTGGTGAACAGACCTGGAGCCGCCATGGAGTGACTCGCCAGCCCGGCCATGCCGGCAACGGCACCGCAGATAAAACCGCTGATAAGACTCGCAATCAGTGGTCGTTTCAGGCGGATCGCCACGCCATACAGCGCGGGTTCGGGCGGCTGCCGCTAACGCCGTCTGACGCAGTTCCGGGTTTTTGGTTTTCCATGCCACTGCCAGCGATGAACCGCCTAACGACAAGTTGGCGCCGATTTCCGACGGCATCACCATGCCTTCTTTTCCGGTTTCGGCAATGGTCTGAATAATGGTTGGCGTGAAAACGCGATGCATACCGGTCATCACCAGCAGCGGCCACAATGCGCCCATAATGGCCACTGACAGCCAACCGAGATAGCCGTGAATGGTATACACCAGCGCTGAAATTGCGCTACCGATCCAGATGCCGATCGGGCCAATGATGACGATGGCGAGCGGCGCGGCGATCAGCACGATCAGCATTGGTTTCAGGAAGTTTTTGGTGACTGCCGGAGTGATGCGATCGACCCAACGTTCGATGTATGACAGGCACCAGGTCATCACCAGCGCCGGGATCACCGTGTAGGTATATTTCACCGCCGTCACCGGGATCAGGGCAAACTCAACGTGCTCACCCTGCGCAGCCTTCGCCATCAGGTCGATAAAGCTGGGATGCACCAGTACACCTGCGATGGCGATTGCCAGCGACATGTTGGTTTTGAATTTGATAGCGGCCGACGCGGCGACCATCAGCGGCAGGAAGAAAAATGCGCCGTCGCCGATCACGGTCAGAATAGTGAGCGTGGATGATCCTTTCTCCAGCACGCCGGTCATTTCGAGGATCATTGCCAGCAGCTTGAGCATTGATCCGCCGATAATTGCCGGGATCAACGGCGACATGGTGCCGATCAGCGCGTCGAGGAGCCCCGCGCCAATCCGCTTCAGCGTCAGTCGGGGTTTGGTTTGCGGCTCAGCAGGCTGCATGTTGAAAGGCAACAGGCTGACCACTTCGCGATACGCCTGCGAAACGGTATTGCCGATGATCACCTGACACTGGTTATCGCTACGCACCACGCCAAGTACGCCAGAAAGCGTCTTCAGCGTCGCGCTGTCGACCTGCGAGTCATCTTTGATAACGAAACGCAAACGGGTCATACAGTGGGTCACTGCTGTGATGTTGTCAACGCCTCCCAGAGCCGTCACAACGGAGCGCGCCAGCGCTGCATAATTCTTGGACATCGGATTTAATCCTGTTTTATCAGTAGGGTACGTTATGTTTTATCCGTTTACGTTGGGTCGTTTTTCTGGGTTATGAAACGCAGATAGGAAACCGGTTCCACAAAAGAATGTTTAATTTATTTATATTGAGCAAGATTTAATTTTAATAATTTATTGTAATTGTGATGTTTATCACTGGATGTTGGCGTCTGCGATGTAGCAGCAAGGACAGCGGCGAAACGGTGCAGTACACTGCGTCACATTGAGAGAATAGGGATGAGTAATATGACCACGATGCTCGAGGTGGCGAAGCGTGCCGGCGTGTCGAAAGCGACAGTTTCCCGGGTGCTTTCCGGAAACGGTTATGTCAGCCAGGAGACCAAAGACCGCGTGTTTCAGGCCATTGAAGAGAGTGGTTACCGCCCAAACTTGCTGGCGCGCAGTCTGGCGGCGAAAACCACGCAGACGCTGGGTCTGGTGGTAACAAATACCCTTTATCACGGCGTCTATTTCAGCGAGCTGCTGTTTCATACCGCGCGGATGGCGGAAGATAAAGGACGCCAGCTGTTACTGGCTGACGGTAAGCACAGCGCTGAGGAAGAGCGTCAGGCGATCCAGTACCTGCTCGACCTGCGCTGTGACGCGATTATGATTTATCCGCGTTTTCTCAGCGTGGATGAGATAGACGATATCATCGATGCCCACAGCCAGCCGATTATGGTGCTTAACCGACGCCTGCGGAAAAACACCAGCCACAGCGTATGGTGCGATCAAAAGCAGACCAGCTTTAACGCCGTCACTCAGCTCATTGCCGCCGGGCATAAAGAGATTGGTTTTATTACCGGCTCGATGGATTCTCCAACCGGCGTGGAGCGACTTTCAGGTTATAAAGACGCGCTGGCACATCATGGTATTGCGCTTAATAATGACTTGATTGTTAAGGGAAAGTGGACGCCAGCCTGCGGTGCTGCGGGCGTTGATGCGTTGCTTTCACGTAAGGTCAATTTTACCGCGCTGGTGGCCAGCAATGACGATATGGCGATCGGCGCGATGAAGCAGTTACACGCCCATGGTGTGCGGGTGCCTTTACAGGTGTCGGTGATTGGCTTCGATGATATCACCCTCGCGCCATACACTATTCCGGCGCTTTCCAGCGTAAAAATTCCGGTAACAGAAATGATTCAGGAAACGATTGGGCGCCTGATCTTTATGTTGGGTGACGGGGCGTTTACGCCGCCAAAGACTTTCACCGGTGAACTCATCCAGCGCGACTCTGTTGCGCCGCCCGCTTAGCGCTGACGGCTGTCATTTGTCATCGTCACTAGTGACGATGACACGCCATCCTTGTATTCATTATAATAAAAATCCTTTAATAACAGTAAATTAAAATCTGGCACGATTTGTGAATGCTTCGGCAGATATTCTGTCATTGCTGGAGAAATTGATGAACCGTTTCATCATTGCAGACGCCAATAAATGCATTGGTTGCCGTACCTGTGAAGTGGCCTGCGTGGTATCCCATCAGGATAACCAGGACTGCGCATCGCTGACCCCTGAAACTTTTTTACCCCGCATTCACGTCATCAAAGGCGTTAATGTCTCCACGGCGACGCTGTGCCGCCAGTGTGAAGACGCGCCGTGCGCTAACGTCTGCCCGAACGGTGCGATCAGCCGTGATAAAGGTTTTGTTCACGTAATGCAGGAACGCTGCATTGGCTGTAAAACTTGCGTTGTGGCTTGTCCTTACGGCGCAATGGAAGTGGTCGTGCGTCCGGTTGTGCGTAACAGCGGCGCGGGTCTGAACGTCCGTGCAGAAAAAGCCGAAGCCAATAAGTGCGACCTGTGCCACCACCGTGAGGCCGGTCCTGCCTGTATGGAAGTCTGCCCGACTCACGCGCTGATTTATGTGGATCGCAACAAGCTTGAGCAACTGAGCGCGGAAAAACGCCGTCGCGCGGCGCTGGATTCCACCGCATCTTTGCTGTTCTGATATCTGAAAATCCGCGTAAAATACATGCCGGATAAGGCGAAACCGCCATCCGGCAAATGGATATTTCAGGGATACAATACCGCGGGAATTCATCATGACAATAAACAACCACTCCGGCGTACAGCTGCGTATTCGCGGCAAAGTACAGGGCGTCGGATTTCGCCCCTACGTCTGGCAACTGGCGCAGCGGTTACAACTGCATGGCGATGTGTGTAACGACGGTGACGGTGTGGTTGTGCGCTTACAGGAAGATCCGGCGGAATTTATTGCGCAGTTACATCAACACTGCCCACCGCTGGCGCGCATTGACAGCGTTGAGAGCGAAGCATTCGCCTGGACGCAGCAGCCTGCCGATTTCTCGATTCGTCAAAGTGCTGGCGGTACGATGAATACGCAAATAGTTCCGGATGCCGCGACCTGTCCCGAATGCCTTGTTGAAATGAACACCCCCGGCGAACGTCGCTACCGATACCCCTTTATCAACTGCACCCACTGTGGTCCGCGTTTTACCATTATCCGCGCCATGCCCTATGACCGCCCATTCACCGTGATGGCGTCGTTCCCACTCTGTGCGCAATGCGACAAAGAGTATCGTGACCCGTATGATCGTCGCTTCCATGCCCAGCCCGTTGCCTGTCCGGCGTGCGGCCCTCATCTTGAGTGGTTCAGCACGGATGAGCGGGCGGAGAAAGAAGAGGCGCTGCAGGCAGCGGTATCGCGGCTGAAAGCAGGCGGTATTGTGGCGGTTAAAGGCATTGGTGGGTTTCATCTGGTGTGCGATGCGCGAAATGATGACGCCGTTGCGCTGCTCAGGTTGCGTAAACACCGTCCGGCGAAACCGCTGGCGGTAATGCTGCCAGGTGATGACGGACTGCCCGAACCTGCTCGTCGTTTGCTGACTACCCCTGCCGCGCCAATCGTGCTGATGCAGAAACGCTATGTCGCTGCATTGAGCGAGGGCATTGCGCCAGGGTTAACGGAAGTAGGCGTTATGCTGCCAGCGAATCCGTTGCAGCATTTACTTTTACAAGAGATGAATTGTCCTCTGGTGATGACCTCCGGCAATCTTAGCGGCAGGCCACCTGCTATTACCAATGCGCAGGCGCTGGAAGATTTAAGTGAGATTGCTGATGGTTTTCTGCTGCATAACCGTGAAATTATGCAGCGCATGGATGACTCCGTGGTGCGTGACAGTGGGGAAATACTGCGTCGTTCCCGGGGTTACGTGCCGGATGCGGTCGCGCTGCCGCCGGGGTTTCGTGACGTGCCGCCGATGTTGTGCTTAGGCGCGGATCTGAAAAATACTTTCTGCCTGGTGCGCGGCGAACAGGCGGTTATCAGCCAGCATTTAGGCGATCTCAGTGATGACGGCATTCAGCAGCAGTGGCGTGATGCGTTACGTCTGATCCAGAACATTTATGACTTTACGCCGCAGCGTATCGTGCATGATGCGCACCCTGGCTATGTTTCCAGCCAGTGGGCCAGCGAGATGAATCTGCCAACCGAAACGGTGCTGCATCATCATGCGCATGCTGCGGCATGCCTGGCCGAGCACGGCTGGCCGCTCGACGGCGGCGATGTGATTGCCCTGACGCTGGATGGCATCGGCATGGGGGAAAATGGCGAGCTGTGGGGCGGCGAATGTCTGCGGGTCAACTACCGTGAATGCGAACGCCTTGGCGGCTTACCGGCGGTAGCGCTGGCGGGCGGCGATTTAGCGGCAAAACAGCCATGGCGCAATTTGCTCGCGCAGTGCCTGCGTTTTGTTCCTGACTGGCAGGGTTACCCGGAAACATCGGCGTTGCAACGGCAAAACTGGAACGTACTGGCGCGCGCCATCGAGCGGGGAATCAATGCCCCACTGGCATCGTCGTGCGGGCGCTTGTTTGATGCGGTTGCCGCCGCGTTGCATTGTGCGCCGGAATCGTTGAGTTATGAAGGTGAGGCTGCCTGCGCGCTGGAGGCGCTGGCATCGCAGTGTGCAGGCGTTGATCACCCTGTTACGGTGCCGCTTAATGGCAATCATCTGGACTTAGCGGCTTTTTGGCAGCAATGGCTGGCCTGGCAGACCGCCCCTGCTGAAAGAGCGTGGGCATTTCACGACGCGCTGGCGCGTGGGTTTGCCACACTGATGCGTGAGCAGGCCGAAACGCGCGGAATTAAAACGTTAGTCTTCAGCGGCGGCGTGATGCATAACCGCTTATTGTCATCCCGGCTGGCGTTTTATCTGCGTGATTTTACCTTACTGTTCCCACAGCGTTTACCGGCGGGCGACGGCGGATTGTCATTGGGGCAGGGCGTGATTGCTGCGGCGCGGGTGTTGACGCAAAAATAAAAAAGCCCCGAGACTGGCGTAATGCTTATCAGTTAACGAACCGGAGGTAATGAATCTGTTGCCTCCGTCGCATTGCTACGTTCACCTTAAATTTTTCACATATCTGAAATGATAGTCCCCGTGAACGTGTTAAGGGTACTATCGCCGTACCCTTAACAATCCCGGCTCCCGGCGGGAAAATTGCCACTTCGTGGTTCCCTCCGCTTATTCCTTCAGGCTACCGGGTCGGGCGCGAGGTAGCGTCCCTGCAAAACGCGCCCTGAGCCAGCATCCATGCTGGCTCTCCCGGCCTTACGAAAACACGTCGGCAATTTTTAGCCGGACCAGCCCACACCTGACCATCTGCGTTTTTTGTTTAAACAGCAAAACATATTGAGCTGGAAGTCAGAGCGTTGAAGCGATGACCCTGGTCCGGCTGAAAATCGATGAGGCGTTGACGGCTGACCGGGTCTGCCCGCAGGGATGCGGGCAGAGGGGATGGCCTGCAGGGACGCAGGCTCGGCCCCGACCCGACAGGCAGACGGCATAAGACGAATGAATCGCGCAGCGACGATTTTCCCGCCGGGAGCCTGGGATGTAAGGGAGGCGGCGGTGAGCCTCCCTTACACGTTCACGGGTTTCCGGGCCTCAGAGAAATGACATTGCTGAGGTGAACGGAACCCTGAGCCGGAATTACATGTTCTCAATAATGCTTAACTGACTGGCATTACGGGACTGGCGGGGCAAGAAAAACATGCCGGGGCATACCGACAAGTGGCAACGCACATCCGTGTGCGTGAGGTTAATAAATCAAGCAACGGTACTCTGGACTTACACGGGCAGCGTTTTCAGCAGCGCAAAGGCCTCTTTCATCCGGTCTTCACTGACGACGAAGGCACACAATTGACCTTCGTCGTTCATCCCTCTGGCGACCATCCCTTGCGCTTCGGCGGCAATATGCCAGTTCAGATCGCGGCGCTGGGTTTCCCCTGCCAGATGCAATGGCAACTCCGGCGTTTTGACTTTTACCAGCATCGCTGGCAGCTTCAATGGCGCATTGCCGCCGAGCAGGTTTTTCGCCAGATACATGGCGCTCAGCTGAATCGGCTGCAGGAACGGCAGGACCTGACCGTTAATTTCCGCACAGTCGCCGAGGGCATAAATGTCCGGGTGGCTGGTCTGCAGGTAGCTGTCGACGCAGACGCCACGATTGATGTTCAATCCGGCGCGACGCGCCAGTGCGGTTTCCGGGCGCAGGCCGGTGGCGGCAATCACCGCATCGACTTCGACGTTGCGGCTACGATCGAGCGTGGCGCGAATACCGGTACTGGTTTTCTCCAGACTCTGAAGCTGTGATTTCAGCAGCAGATGGACACCCATATCGGTCAGACGATGCTGTAAGCGACTGCTGACTTCCGGCGGCATCAGCGAGGCCAGAATGCTGGCGGCGTTGTCGATAAGCGTCACCGCTTTACCGGCACGACAAAAATCCATCGCCAGTTCGCTACCAATCAGGCCACCGCCAACAATCAGTACCCGCCGGGCGTCACGCAGCTGCGTTTCACAGGCGCGGTACTCTTGTTGGCTGTTCAATGTAAGCATTAACTCACGCCCGCTAACCGGAGGTACAAAGGCTGAAGCCCCCGTTGCCAGCACCAGTTTTTCGTACTGCCACTGCTTGTCCTGACTTTTCACTACGTGGGCATCGGCGTTGATGTCGGTTACCCAGGTATGTGGGAACAGGCGCAAATTAAACTGTTCGGCAAACTCCCCCGCCGACTGGCGGGTGAGGTCGTCTGCACGCTGTGACTGACTGATAACGTGGCTGAGATCGGGCTTGTTGTACTCATCCATGCTGTCCGCGGCAATCAGGGTCAGCGGAACAGCCGCATCCTGTTTACGGATATTTTTGACTAACTGGCGGGCGGCAAAGCCCGAACCAATGATGACAATTCCGTGGCTCATTTTGCCTCCGTTGCCAGTACGTCAAAGACGTCTTTACCTAATGAACATTCCGGGCACAGGAAGTTATCCGGCACGTCGCTCCACGGCGTACCCGGTGCAACGTCCTGCAGCGGTTCACCTTTTGCTGGATCGTAAATCCACTGGCACACGCTGCACTGCATGCTGGGACCAAGATCGGCGGCAGCCGCAGCGGCACAGGCACAGGCTTCTTCCTGGGCGACGGCTTTCACGGTTGTTTCCGGCAATGGAGCCAGCGCCCACTGACGCGCGATTTCACGGCCGTGCTGGCGGCACAGTTCCAGCGCATCGAGGTCAGGACGCCATTTGGCCTTCAGGCTCAGGGACATTTCAAAGCCCGCATCCTGCAAACGCGTGGACAAACGGTCTACCGCACCGCCGCTCCAGCCGTGTGAACCAAAGGCGCTGGCACGCTTGTTACGAAAACGCAGGCCGGTCATCTCTTCCACCAGACCGGCGATTTTCGGCATCATCACGTTGTTCATTGTGGAAGTCCCGACCAGCACGCCTTTAGAGCGGAAGACGTTGGTCAGAACTTCGTTTTTGTCGCTACGGGCGACGTTAAAGATTTTCACCGCTACATTCGGGTCAACTTCGTTGATGCCCTGGGCAATCGCGTCCGCCATCATGCGGGTGTTGTTGGACATAGTGTCGTAGAAAATGGTGATGCGGTCTTCCTGATAATCCGCCGCCCATTTCAGGTACAGCTCAACGATTTGTGTTGGGTTGTCGCGCCATACCACGCCGTGGGAAGTGGCAATCATATCGACCGGCAGGTTGAAGCCGAGGATCTCAGTAATTTTCGGCGTCACCAGACGGCTGAACGGCGTCAGGATGTTGGCATAGTAGCGCTGGCACTGTTCGAACAGCTCGGTCTGGTCAACTTCGTCGTTAAACAGGCGTTCGTCACAGTAGTGCTGACCGAAGGCGTCGTTACTGAACAGCACCGCATCGCCGGTCATGTAGGTCATCATACTGTCCGGCCAGTGCAGCATCGGCGTTTCAACGAAGATCAGCTGCTTGCCGTTACCAATGTCCAGCGAATCACCGGTTTTCACTACGTTAAAGTTCCATTCCGGGTGATGGTGGTGCCCGTTGATAGAGTCAATGGCGTTGGCGGTGCAGTAAATCGGCGTGTCCGGGATGCAGGACATCAGCTCGGTCAGCGCCCCGGCATGGTCTTCTTCAGCGTGGTTAATGATGATGTAGTCGATATCCGCGAGGTCAATTTCACTGCGCAGGTTCTGCACGAATTCACGGCTAAACTTGTGGTCTACTGTATCAATCAGGACATTTTTTTCTTCACGGATGAGATAGCTGTTGTAGCTGCTGCCGCGCAGCGTTTTGTATTCAGTTCCGTGGAAATCACGCACTTCCCAGTCACGTTGGCCAACCCAATGAATGTTATTTTTAACCAGAATAGACATAGCAACCTCAATTAATTCAGCGTTTTTCAAAAAAGATGTTTTGTTAATTGCAGGTTGCGTGCCAACTTTTTATTTATTTGATTTTAAAGGATTAGTTGTTTTTCCACCTATAAGGTGGTAGTCAAAATGACTATATGTTTTATTGTCAATATGACAATATGAATTGTCAAAATGACAATGAGGTAGCCATGAGCTTTTCCGTAGACGTGCTGGCGGGCATCGCCATTGAATTACAAAGCGGTATTGGGCATCAGGACCGTTTTCAACGCCTGATAACCACCTTGCGTCAGGTGCTGGAGTGCGACGCGTCGGCACTGCTGCGCTACGAGTCGCGACAGTTTATTCCGCTGGCGATCGATGGGCTGGCGCAGGATGTTCTCGGCAGACGCTTTACGCTGGAAGGGCATCCGCGTCTGGAGGCGATTGCCCGCGCCGGGGACGTGGTACGTTTTCCTGCCGACAGCGATTTGCCCGACCCGTATGATGGTCTGATTCCGGGGCAGGAGAGTCTGAAGGTGCATGCCTGTATTGGGCTGCCGTTGTTCGCCGGTCAAAATTTGATTGGCGCGTTAACGCTGGATGGCATGGAGCCCGATCAGTTCGATGTTTTCAGCGATGAGGAGCTTAGGCTGATTGCCGCGCTGGCGGCTGGCGCATTGAGCAATGCGTTGCTGATTGAACAGCTGGAAAGCCAGAATATGCTGCCAGGTTCGTCAACCAACTTTGAGCAGGTGACGGAAACCCAGATGATTGGCCTGTCGCCCAATATGATGCAGTTGAAAAAAGAGATTGAGATTGTGGCGGGGTCCGATCTCAACGTGCTGATTAGCGGCGAAACAGGGACCGGGAAGGAGCTGGTGGCTAAAGCTATCCATGAAGGTTCGCCGCGTGCGGTGAATCCACTGGTGTATCTGAACTGCGCGGCGTTGCCGGAAAGCGTAGCGGAAAGCGAACTGTTTGGTCACGTAAAAGGCGCGTTTACCGGGGCTATCAGCAATCGTAGCGGTAAGTTTGAAATGGCCGACAATGGGACGCTATTTCTCGACGAGATAGGTGAACTCTCGCTGGCGCTACAGGCTAAGCTGCTGCGCGTATTGCAGTACGGCGATATTCAGCGCGTGGGTGACGATCGCAGCTTGCGCGTGGATGTGCGCGTACTGGCGGCGACGAACCGTGATTTACGCGAAGAGGTGTTGGCCGGGAATTTCCGTGCGGATTTGTTCCACCGTCTGAGCGTCTTTCCCCTTTCTGTACCGCCTCTTCGTGAACGCGGTGAAGACGTGGTGCTGCTGGCCGGCTATTTTTGCGAGCAATGCCGACTGCGGCTGGGACTTTCCCGCGTGGTGTTAAGTCCCGGCGCACGTAGCCATCTGCTGAATTATGGTTGGCCTGGAAATGTGCGCGAGCTGGAACATGCCATTCACCGGGCGGTGGTTCTGGCAAGGGCGACCAGGGCAGGGGATGAAGTGGTACTGGAGGCGCAGCATTTTGCCCTGCATGATGAAGGCCCGGTTCCGCAGGCGGCGGAAGTTGTTGCGGAGATCCCACAGCATCACAACCTGCGTGAAGCAACAGAGTCGTTCCAGCGGGAGATGATCCGCCGGGCACTGGCGCAAAATAACCATAGTTGGGCGGCAAGTGCGCGGGCGCTGGAAACAGACGTCGCCAACCTGCACCGGCTGGCGAAGCGTCTGGGGCTGAAGGATTAGATAATACCGGCCTGATAGAAATCCTGCAGGTTGATAGCACCGGTGAGTTTACCGTTTTCATCTACCACCGGTGCGGCAGTGATTTTGCGCTTCATCAGGATCTCTTTGGCGTCAATCGCACGGCTCTGCGCCTGCAGCGTAATGCCATTGTGGGTCATTGCTTCGCTAACCTGAGTGGTGAGCGCTCCGCCGCCAACCAGCCAGCGGCGCAGGTCGCCGTCGGTAAAGACCCCTTTCACCAGTGACTGGTCGTCGCAGACCGCGACCAGGCCAAGACCCGTGCGGCTGAGTTCCAGCATCGCGTCCATGACGCTGGTGGTAAGCGTCACCTGCGGGATGGCATCGTCGCGGCGCATCAGATGATGCACTTTATTTAACAGACGAGCACCCAGCGCACCTGCCGGGTGCGAGCGGGCAAAATCTTCCTCGTTAAAGCCGCGCGCCTGCATTACGGCGATTGCCAGCGCGTCGCCCATCATCAACGTATTTACGGTACTGGACGTCGGTGCCAGGCGCATCGGACAGGCTTCGCGCTCAACGGAAATATCCAGCACGGCTTTGGCGGCCAGGCCCAACGGTGAGGTCGGTTTTCCGGTCATTGCCAGCAGGGCGACGGATTTGTCTTCCAGGCGCGGAATGATGAGATCCAGCTCTTTCGCACCGCCGGAGTAGGAGATAAACAGCATGACATCACGGCTTTCGATCATCCCTAAGTCACCGTGCAGCGCTTCCGCCGGATGCACAAAAAAGGCAGGCGTGCCGGTACTGGCGAGGGTCGCCGCAATTTTTTTGCCAATATGACCTGATTTACCAATACCGGAGACAATGACTTTGCCTTCACAGTGGATGATAGTATTGGCAGCGCGGACAAAATCATCGCCCAGTCGCTCAGGCAAACGGCTGGCTTCCTGTAGTTCCAGCATTAACGTCTGACGGCCCGCGTTCAGTAGTGCATCACTCATTGGTTTCTCCGGTTATGATCACTTCAATCCCTTTTGCTTCCAGCGCCTGACGAAATGCAGGGTCGATACCCGCATCGGTAATCAGCTTGTCGACGCTTTCCAGACTGCATACAACATTAGGGCTTTTGCGCCCAAATTTTGACGAGTCAGCCATCAGAATCACTTCGCGAGCGGCATTGCACATCGCTTTGCTGACGCTAAACACCTCATTAAAAGTGGTCACGCCGGCATTGAGGTCAATGCCGTCGGTGCCCATGAAGAGTTTATCAAAGCTGAACTGCTCAAAGGCGTTTTCTGCCAGCTGACCGTGAAATGACGCAGATTTTTTGCGAAAGGTCCCGCCGGGCATCAGGATGGTTTGCTCGTTGTCCAGCTCCGAAAGGGCGTTAACAATGTGCAGGCTGTTGGTCATAACGGTGATGTTGCTAAAGCGCGTGAGCATCGGCACCATCTGCAGTACGGTGCTGCCCGCATCCAGAATAATCGAGTCGCCATCGTGAATAAAACGGACGGCGGCTTCGGCAATCCGCTCTTTTTTATGCGTGTTGATTAGCGTTTTGTGATCGATTGGCGGGTCGGATTCGTCTTTATTTAATACCACGCCGCCATAGGTACGAATGACGGTGCCGGCATTTTCCAGAATGACCAGGTCTTTGCGAATGGTCGTGCCGGTGGTGTCAAAGTAGTGGGCCAGTTCTTCAACCGAGCATTTTCCCTGCTTTTGCAGGTGCTCCAGTATGGCAGCCTGACGCTGACGAGGTTTCATAGGCGTGATTACCCTGACTATAGGTTGCAAAATGATAATTTCGCAAGCTATTAGCATTCACAACGAAATTACCCATGTTTCAGTTTAAGCGCTAATGATAGTGCATTCTGCGATAGCGGATCATGGGGAAAGATCACATCAGGCTGTAATTCATCAAGATGTTTGCCCATTATTGTGGCAATTTTGCCGGGTCTGGCGAATACCGTAAGACCTTTCATAAATAACGTATCGGTAACCCGCTGCTGCTCATCTAACGCAATGGCGATCACCACGCGGGGTTTAAAACGTCCGCCGGAGCGCCCCACGCCAACCCGACCCCGTTGGCAGAGCTTATCGAAAGCCCGATTAAAGCGGGATATTTGCCAGCCACCGAGCGCCAGTTGCAGGCACCAGGCGATAGCGGCGACGGTAATCAGTGCGGAAACCATAATGTACTCCTTTGATTTTGCCGGATAAGCGTAGCCGCCATCCGGCAATTCAACATTAAAACATCACCTGACCGCCGGTCACGTTGATGGACTGCCCGGTGCAGTAAGAGGCTTTTGGACTGGCGTAAAACAGCAGCATGTTCAGCACGTCCTGATAATCGCAGCCGCGTTTGAGCGGAACCTTATCAATGTAGTACTGCTCAACTTCGTCTGGCTTAAGGCCAAGCTTGGTCGCATATTGCGGTAGTAACGACTGGAACATCGGTGATTTCAGCAGATTGCCGAGCATCAATGAATGCACGGTGATCCCGTATTCCGCCAGATCCAGCGCCAGCGACTGGGTTAAGCCCACGCCGCCAAATTTTGCCGCGCTATAGCCAGAGTTGTGTTTACTGCCCACTTTCCCTGATTTGGAGTTGATCTGGATAATGCGCCCCTGAACGCCATCGCGGATCATCAGGCGTGAGAACTCACGTGCGCAGAGGAAGTAGCCGACCAGATTCACCTGCAGCGAGCGGTCGAAATCCCCAAGCTGAAAATCGCTAATAAATGCGGCTTTAGCGATACCGGCGCTGTAAACCAGCAGATCGACGCGACCGAATATTTCGTCCACTCCGCGCGACAGCGCCAGCACGCTCTGCTCGCTGGTGGCATCTGCGCCAAAACCGTAGGCGGTGCCATCGCCAAACTCGGCGTTAATTTCTTGCGCCACGTTGGCGGCTTTATCGCTTTGAATATCCACCACCGCGACGCGGTATCCTTCTGTCGCAAGCCCACGGCAAAGGAATGCCCCAAGGGTCTGGCCTCCACCAATGACAACGGCAACCTGATTCATCTTTATCTCCTTCAATCTTAAGCAACAAACTTCAAAATACAGCCCGGCGCGATACCGTCCGGTACGGGGCCTGCAACGTGTACGGTGCCGGGGAATTCCGCTTCGCTCAGTCCGTCAAAACGCAGGGTGATATGCCCCAGTTCACGTAAATTTTGTTCCGCTACGCTGCCAACGGCGGTGACCGGGTAGTGATGCTGGCCCAGTTCAAACTGGATCCCGGCTTGCAACGAACCGTTCAGCTCGCCGTGGCAATGAATGAAGCAAAACTCCTCGATATCCGCTGGCGCGCCTTCACGAAAGGTAATCAACATCTGGTCGCTGAGTGCATCCGGGGCGCTCTGGCCGATACGGGTGATGGTGGTCTGATAAATCACGGTCATTTTTGAGTGCCTCTTATTGGTAAATAAAGCCGGAAACAAACCAGGCGATGAGAACGGTAGGCGCGCCGGTGAGAAAACGACTCACCAGAACGGATGGCACGCCGACGCGAACCGTGTCCTGACGCGCTTCGGCCAGCGACAGCCCGACAGGAATAAAGTCGCATGCAGCCTGAGCGTTAATGGCGAACAGGGCAGGTAGCGCCAGATGAGGGGGAATATTCCCCAAACCAATCTGTACGCCGATCAAAACGCCGATAACCTGGGCGATAACCGCACCGGGGCCGAGGAAAGGCGACAGCAGCGGGAAAGAACAAATCAGCGCCAGGGTCACCAGCCCCAGCGGATGGCTGGCTAACGGTGCGAGTCCATGGGCTATCCAGTCACCCAAACCGGAAGCCATAATGATGCCGATCAGTGCCGAGACGAACGCCATAAATGGCAAAATAGTTTTCAGGACGGTATCGATGGTGTCGCGCCCAGACTGGAACAGCACTGCAACGGCTGAACCCATGCCCATCCCCACTTTTGCCAACAGACCATCACTTTGCTCGGTAATTTTCTTGCTGGTGTCGTAATCGCGTCCCATGCTGCTGCTTGCGGGCGTTGGCGTAGCGGATGCTTCACCGACAACGGTGATATTTTCTTCTTTCACGCCAGAGACATAGATATCTTCAATAATGTATTGTGCCAGAGGGCCGGATTTCCCGGTCGCGTGAATATTCACCGTCGGGATACGACGTTTTGGATAGATCCCGCAGCGCAGTGTGCCGCCGCAGTCGATGATCGCTACACCGATTTCATTCTCTGGTGGTTCACCTTCTTTGAAGCCATCAACGGCCTGCCAGCCGGTCAGGTTCGCCAGCTTGTCGACAATCGCCGGGCGCGTTCCGGCAGTGATATAGACAATTTTCTTCCCGGGCGTTGCTTCCAGTTCAAGCGGACCACCCCAACCACCGGTGCCTTTTTCAATACGAATACGCGTCATGATGTTGCTCCCGCCAGATGCACTTTCTGCTCAAGTTGAATGCCCATTTTTTTCTCAAAGATGGCGGTGGTGAAATCGGTCACCCAGCCACGGAAGAAGTTGGTCACCAGACCGACCAGCAAATAGCTCACCGCGAGCGGGCCGAGCGGGAGGCCCAGCGTCGTCAAGCCGCTGGCAATCCC
Organism: Citrobacter sp. wls716; assembly: GCF_005280975.1. NCBI lineage: Bacteria > Pseudomonadati > Pseudomonadota > Gammaproteobacteria > Enterobacterales > Enterobacteriaceae > Citrobacter > Citrobacter sp. wls716. Next base: position 137,806 of record NZ_SZWX01000031.1, on the reverse strand, counting down.
CAGATAGACAAACAACTCTCCGGGGTTAATGTGTGGGAACAAGCCGTTCATTGAGTGGCAGCTATAGGACGCTGCTGCGTAATAGCTGGGCTTATATCTCTCTGGCATAAAACGGCCCAGGCTCAGCGTCATGGGGTTACAAAAAACGAATGTGCCGATGCACGGCAGCAGCAGGTAGCGGGACAATGGGTTTCCGGCGCAGCGCTGGGCAAAACGTTCAATACGCTGCTGGCCAATAAAGTTAATCAGCGCATTCATGATGACCAGCAGGCTAATCAGCAGTGGAAGAATACCGGTCACCATGCCGGTAAAGACCTCTCCGCCTTTCTGGAACAGCCCGATAAACCACTCCGCACCGAGTGTGATGGTGTCGATCATTATTCTCTCCTGTAGGGATTTTAGTTACCTTGCCAAACGGTAACCAATTTTAATCAGATCGAAAGATTTAAAAGTGTTATTTTGATCTCAAAATGAAAGGAAAATATTTTAATTTGAAAGTTATTGCGTGAGTGCTCGCAAATGTGCGGCTCAGAGATGAAAGGGGATGTAAATTCTGTGAAGGAGAGCGACTACCGCTTCCTTGTATGACGGAGGATGCTTTACCATACTTCCCCCAGGCTGAATTTGTTTAATGGATGTCTCATGTTCAAGCGTCGTTATGTAGCGTTACTCCCCCTTTTCGTACTGCTTGCTGCCTGTAGCAGCAAACCCAAACCTTCAGAGACTCAAACGACTACGGGTACGCCATCCGGCGGCTTCCTGCTTGAGCCGCAGCACAACGTCATGCAAACAAGCGGCGACTTCGCCAATAATCCGAATGCACAGCAGTTCATCGAGAAAATGGTGAACAAGCACGGCTTTGACCGCCAGCAATTGCAGGAGATCCTGTCGCAGGCCAAGCGTCTGGACTCGGTATTGCGTTTGATGGACCGCCAGGCGCCGACGACGCAACCGCCAGCCGGACCTAACGGCGCATGGCTGCGGTATCGTAAACAGTTCATCACGCCGGATAACGTGCAAAACGGCGTGGCGTTCTGGAATCAATACGAAGATGCGCTGAACCGCGCGTGGCAGGTATACGGCGTACCGCCGGAAATTATCGTTGGTATTATTGGCGTAGAAACTCGCTGGGGCCGCGTGATGGGTAAAACGCGGATTCTGGATGCGCTGGCGACGCTGTCGTTTAACTATCCTCGTCGTGCGGAATACTTCTCTGGTGAACTGGAAACCTTCCTGCTGATGGCGCGAGATGAAAGCGACGATCCGCTCGATTTGAAAGGTTCTTTCGCGGGGGCAATGGGCTACGGCCAATTTATGCCGTCTTCCTATAAACAATATGCCGTTGATTTCAATGGCGATGGGCACATTAACCTGTGGGATCCGGTTGATGCCATCGGTAGCGTGGCGAACTATTTCAAAGGTCACGGCTGGGTGAAAGGCGATACGGTCGCGGTTCCGGCAAATGGTCAGGCGCCTGGGCTGGCTAATGGCTTTAAAACCCAGTACAGCATTTCTCAGCTTGCCGCCGCGGGCCTGACGCCGCAGCAGTCGTTGGGGAATCATCAGCAGGCCAGCCTGCTGCGCCTGGATATCGGTACCGGCTACCAGTACTGGTATGGGTTGCCGAACTTCTACACCATCACCCGCTACAACCACAGTACCCACTACGCGATGGCCGTGTGGCAATTGGGTCAGGCGGTGGCGCTGGCGCGCGTGCAGTAATCGCTCCCCCGGCCTACCGGAGGATATCTCTTGTAGGCCGGAGAAGATGCCCTGACATCCCCATCCGGCAGATCTTATTTGTGCAACGGAGCAATTTTTGGAATCCTCCTCGTAAAACGTTCTCCCCATCCCCATATTGGTTATGAAAGTGCTATCTTGTCCGGCATATTTTTTAACTGACAGAGGCTGAAATGACCGACAGTGAACTGATGCAGTTAAGCGAGCAGGTTGGCCTGGCGCTGAAAGCGCGCGGGGCAACAGTGACGACGGCGGAATCCTGTACCGGCGGCTGGGTAGCCAAAGCGATTACGGATATTGCCGGAAGCTCCGCCTGGTTTGAACGCGGGTTTGTGACCTACAGCAATGAAGCCAAAGCGCAGATGATTGGCGTGCGCGAAGAGACGCTGACCCAGCATGGCGCGGTGAGTGAACCGGTGGTCGTTGAAATGGCGATTGGCGCGCTAAAAGCCGCCCGTGCAGACTTCGCCGTCTCGATTAGCGGTATCGCAGGACCCGATGGCGGTAGTGAAGACAAGCCCGTGGGGACGGTATGGTTTGCCTTTGCCAGCGCAAGCGGCGAGGGGATTACCCGCCGGGAATGCTTTATCGGCGATCGCGATGCGGTACGTCGACAGGCGACTGTCTACGCGTTACAAACCCTGTGGCAACAATTTCTACAAAACACTTGATACTGTATGAGCATACAGTATAATTGCCTCAACAGAACATTATCTATCACGTTTCGCGGTTTAACCCGAAAGTGGCATGACAGGAGTAATTAATGGCTATCGACGAAAACAAACAGAAAGCGTTGGCGGCAGCGCTGGGTCAGATCGAAAAGCAATTCGGTAAAGGCTCCATCATGCGCCTCGGTGAAGACCGTTCCATGGACGTGGAAACCATCTCCACCGGTTCGCTTTCTCTGGATATCGCATTGGGCGCGGGCGGTTTGCCAATGGGCCGTATCGTCGAAATCTACGGGCCTGAATCCTCCGGTAAAACAACGCTGACACTGCAGGTTATTGCCGCCGCACAGCGCGAAGGTAAAACCTGTGCGTTCATCGATGCGGAACACGCGCTGGACCCTGTTTATGCCCGTAAGCTTGGCGTTGATATCGATAACCTGCTGTGTTCTCAGCCGGATACCGGTGAGCAAGCGCTGGAAATCTGTGATGCGCTGGCGCGTTCCGGCGCGGTTGACGTTATCGTGGTCGACTCCGTTGCCGCATTGACGCCGAAGGCTGAAATCGAAGGTGAGATCGGTGACTCTCATATGGGCCTTGCGGCACGTATGATGAGCCAGGCAATGCGTAAACTGGCCGGTAACCTGAAGCAGTCCAACACGCTGCTGATTTTCATCAACCAGATCCGTATGAAGATTGGCGTTATGTTCGGTAACCCGGAAACCACCACCGGTGGTAACGCCCTGAAATTCTATGCGTCTGTTCGTCTGGATATCCGTCGTATTGGTGCGGTGAAAGAAGGTGACAACGTAGTTGGCAGCGAAACCCGCGTTAAGGTTGTGAAAAATAAAATTGCAGCACCGTTTAAACAGGCCGAATTCCAGATTCTTTACGGTGAAGGTATCAACTTCTACGGCGAACTGGTTGACCTGGGCGTGAAAGAGAAGCTGATTGAAAAAGCCGGTGCATGGTACAGCTACAACGGTGAGAAAATCGGTCAGGGTAAAGCGAATGCGACCAACTGGCTGAAAGAAAACCCGGCAACTGCGAAAGAAATTGAGAAGAAATTACGTGAGTTACTGCTCAATAACCAGGATTCAACGCCTGATTTCTCTGTTGATGACAGCGGTGAAGACGTAAAAGAAACGAACGAAGATTTCTGATAACCTGTTTTGAATCGCATGTTTTGAATCGTATATAGTAAAGGGCTGCATATCATGCAGCCCTTTTCCATTTCTGAAGGCTCACTATGACAGACGCAACTTCCCGCCGTTCCGCTTATTCCCGACTTCTTGACCGCGCCGTGCGAATACTTGCGATGCGCGACCACAGTGAGCAGGAACTGCGGCGTAAGCTGGCCGCTCCGGTGATGGGAAAAAATGGACCGGAAGACATTGATGCTACGCCGGAGGATTACGACAAGGTCATCGCCTGGTGTATTGAAAGTCGCTATCTGGATGATGACCGCTTCGTTCAGCAGTTTATCGCCAGCCGCAGTCGTAAGGGCTACGGACCTGCCCGCGTGCGTCAGGAATTAAATCAGAAAGGGATCGCGCGTGAGTCCATTGAGCGTGCTATGCGCGAGTGTGAAATTGACTGGGCAGTGCTTGCGCGCGAGCAGGCCGTCCGGAAGTACGGTGAACCTTTACCTGTGGAATTTTCAGATAAGGTAAAGGTCCAGCGTTTTTTGCTCTATCGCGGCTATCTGATGGAAGATATTCAGGCAATATGGCGAAATTTTGACGATTGAGCGCATACGGGATTTTACTTCCCAGTAAAGAAAACTTATCTTATTCCCACTTTTCGATTGCCAGAGGCGCAGTTTACGTGCCGATGCTGGTAATGACATTTCGTTAGCTTGATTTCTTCAGGATAATTATGAGCAAGAGCACCGCTGAGATCCGTCAGGCGTTTCTCGATTTTTTCCATAGTAAAGGACATCAGGTAGTTGCCAGCAGCTCCCTGGTACCGAACAATGACCCTACTTTGTTGTTTACCAACGCCGGGATGAACCAGTTCAAGGATGTTTTCCTTGGCCTCGACAAGCGTAATTATTCCCGCGCAACCACCTCGCAGCGTTGCGTACGTGCGGGCGGTAAGCACAACGACCTGGAAAACGTCGGTTACACTGCACGTCACCATACCTTTTTCGAAATGCTGGGCAACTTCAGCTTCGGCGATTACTTCAAACACGACGCCATTCAATACGCATGGGAACTGTTGACCGGTGAAAACTGGTTTGCCCTGCCAAAAGAGCGTCTGTGGGTCACCGTCTATGAAACTGACGATGAAGCCTATGAAATCTGGGAAAAAGAAGTCGGTATTCCGCGCGAACGTATCATCCGTATCGGTGATAACAAAGGCGCGGCTTATGCTTCCGACAACTTCTGGCAGATGGGTGATACCGGTCCTTGCGGTCCGTGCACCGAAATTTTCTACGACCACGGCGACCATATTTGGGGTGGCCCTCCGGGAAGCGCGGAAGAAGATGGCGATCGCTACATTGAGATCTGGAACATCGTCTTTATGCAGTTCAACCGTCAGGCTGACGGCACCATGGAACCGCTGCCGAAACCGTCCGTGGATACCGGTATGGGTCTGGAGCGTATTGCGGCCGTGCTGCAACACGTTAACTCCAACTATGAAATTGACCTGTTCCGTTCACTGATTGAGTCCGTGGCGAAAGTCACCGGCGCGACCGATCTGAGCAATAAATCACTGCGCGTTATCGCCGACCATATCCGTTCCTGTGCGTTCCTGATTGCCGATGGCGTTGTTCCGTCTAATGAAAACCGTGGCTATGTGCTGCGCCGTATCATTCGTCGCGCAGTTCGTCATGGCAACATGCTGGGCGCGAAGGACACCTTCTTCTACAAGCTGGTTGGTCCGCTGGTAGATGTAATGGGTTCCGCGGGCGAAGAGCTGAAGCGTCAACAGTCTATGGTTGAGCAGGTTCTGAAAACCGAAGAAGAGCAGTTTGCGCGTACGCTGGAGCGTGGCCTGGCGCTGCTGGATGAAGAACTGGCAAAACTGTCCGGCGATACGCTGGACGGCGAAACCGCATTCCGTCTGTATGACACCTACGGTTTCCCGGTTGACCTGACGGCAGACGTTTGCCGCGAGCGTAACATTAAGGTTGATGAAGCCGGCTTTGAAGCCGCAATGGAAGAACAGCGCCGTCGCGCACGTGAAGCCAGCGGCTTTGGCGCAGACTACAATGCGATGATTCGCGTTGATGGTGCTTCTGAATTTAAAGGCTACGAGCACCTGGAACTGAACGGCAAAGTCACCGCGCTGTTTGTTGATGGTAAAGCGGTAGACGCCATTAACGCAGGTCAGGATGCCGTTGTCGTTCTTGACCAGACACCGTTCTATGCGGAATCTGGTGGTCAGGTTGGCGATAAAGGCGAACTGAAAGGTGCGGGCTTCGCGTTTGCCGTTAGCGACACGCAGAAATATGGTCAGGCGATTGGTCACATCGGCAAACTGTCTGCGGGCTCTCTGAAAGTTGGCGATGCCGTACAGGCAGATGTGGATGAAGCGCGTCGTGCGCGTATTCGCCTGAACCACTCCGCAACGCATCTGATGCACGCGGCGCTGCGCCAGGTTCTGGGCACGCACGTGGCACAGAAAGGTTCGCTGGTTAACGATAAAATTCTGCGCTTCGACTTCTCTCATACCGAAGCGATGAAGCCTGCTGAAATCCGTGCCGTTGAAGATCTGGTGAATGCGCAAATTCGTCGCAACCTGCCGATTGAAACGAACATCATGGATCTTGAGGCGGCGAAAGCCAAAGGTGCAATGGCGCTGTTTGGTGAGAAATACGATGACCACGTGCGTGTACTGAGTATGGGTGATTTCTCTACCGAACTGTGTGGTGGTACTCACGCCAGCCGTACGGGCGATATCGGTCTGTTCCGTATTATCTCCGAGTCTGGTACTGCTGCGGGCGTTCGTCGTATCGAAGCCGTGACCGGTGAAGGCGCTCTTAATACCGTGCATGCTGAAAGCGATCGCTTAAGCGATATTGCGCAGTTGCTGAAAGGCGATAGCCAGAATATCGGTGACAAAGTTCGTTCCGTACTGGAACGTACGCGTCAGCTCGAAAAAGAATTGCAGCAATTGAAGGAACAGGCCGCAGCGCAGGAAAGTGCGAACCTTTCCAGCAAAGCCGTTGATATCAATGGCGTGAAGCTGTTGGTCAGCGAGCTTGCGGACGTTGAACCGAAAATGCTGCGTACCATGGTTGATGATCTGAAAAATCAGCTGGGTTCTACTGTTGTCGTACTGGCAACAGTTGCTGAAGGTAAGGTTTCTCTGATTGCGGGCGTGTCTAAGGATGTGACAGACCGCGTGAAAGCAGGGGAACTGATTGGGATGGTCGCTCAGCAGGTAGGCGGCAAGGGTGGTGGTCGTCCGGACATGGCGCAAGCCGGTGGTACGGATGCTGCGGCTCTGCCGGCAGCGTTAGCCAGTGTGAAAGGCTGGGTTAGCGCAAAACTGTAAAAATTATAAGCGTAAGCCGACGCTGCGGACTTCAATCCGCAGCGTTTGCGTCAACGCTATCGACAACGATAAAGTCAGGTTGAAGTTGTGTATATCGGCTAAACTTAGGTTTAACAGAATGTGATGCCGTGACTGCTTACACTTAGGTGTTTGTCATCGCTTACTTTTTGGCGTTATATGATGGATAATGCCGGGATACAGAGAGACCCGACTCTTTTAATCTTTCAAGGAGCAAAGAATGCTGATTCTGACTCGTCGAGTTGGTGAGACCCTCATGATAGGCGATGAGGTCACCGTGACAGTTTTAGGGGTGAAGGGCAACCAGGTGCGCATTGGCGTCAACGCCCCGAAAGAAGTTTCTGTCCATCGGGAAGAGATCTACCAGCGTATCCAGGCTGAAAAATCCCAGCAGTCCAGTTACTAAGGTTTTCGCGTCTCACCTGTCTGGTGAGGCGCAACCTGATCGAGTTACCCTTTTTCTTCTCTGTTCTTCTTCGTCCTCCCCATTTTTTCGATTCCACTGGGCGTAATGCCTTTCCCTACGAAGTTTCCGTTTGTTCACTGCTTCAGGAAATTGCCAATTTATCTGTTGATAAAACACTCTTTTTGCCGTTTTTGCAGACTAATTGCGCGTGAAATGTGCAAACGATAAAAGCTCTGGAAAAATTGTTTGACTTATAAGTCCCAGAAAGTAATATGTGCGCCACGCAGCGACGATGAGCAGAAACAAGTTCTTCGAAGCACTCGCAAGAGGCGTGTTGGTGAGGTGGCCGAGAGGCTGAAGGCGCTCCCCTGCTAAGGGAGTATGCGGTCAAAAGCTGCATCCGGGGTTCGAATCCCCGCCTCACCGCCATTTGCATCCGTAGCTCAGCTGGATAGAGTACTCGGCTACGAACCGAGCGGTCGGAGGTTCGAATCCTCCCGGATGCACCATCTTCTCTGCAATAACGCATTAGCGTTGTTACGGAAATCGATATCACTTTAGCAGCGATATCAAATCTGCAGTAAGTAAGTTTTCCTGATGCATCCGTAGCTCAGCTGGATAGAGTACTCGGCTACGAACCGAGCGGTCGGAGGTTCGAATCCTCCCGGATGCACCATCTTCTTCGCAGTATCAGTAGTAAACAGCAATTCCCGATGCATCCGTAGCTCAGCTGGATAGAGTACTCGGCTACGAACCGAGCGGTCGGAGGTTCGAATCCTCCCGGATGCACCATCTTCTTCGCAGTATCAGTAGTAAACAGCAATTCCCGATGCATCCGTAGCTCAGCTGGATAGAGTACTCGGCTACGAACCGAGCGGTCGGAGGTTCGAATCCTCCCGGATGCACCATCTTCTTCGCAGTATCAGTAGTAATCAGCAATTCCCGATGCATCCGTAGCTCAGCTGGATAGAGTACTCGGCTACGAACCGAGCGGTCGGAGGTTCGAATCCTCCCGGATGCACCATCTCCCCCCTCTGAATCATTTCCACATACTCTCTGAACACCCCTTCATTCGCTGTCAGCGACAAAATCAATCAATTACGATAAAATAACGTCTGGTCATTCGGCTTGTGAGAAGACGATGTACGAACGTTATGCGGGTTTGATTTTTGATATGGATGGCACCATCCTGGATACTGAGCCAACGCACCGTAAGGCGTGGCATGAGGTATTGGGACATTATGGGCTGCGTTTTGATGAACAAGCCATGGTCGCCCTCAACGGCTCCCCAACGTGGCGTATTGCCCAGTCGGTAATTGAATTGAATCATGCCGATCTCGACCCCCATGCCTTAGCGCGTGAAAAAACCGACAAGGTGAGAAGCATGTTGCTGGATAGCGTCCGGCCTCTGCCGTTGGTTGACGTCGTGAAAGCCTGGCATGGTCGTCGGCCTATGGCGGTAGGAACGGGGAGTGAAAGCGCGATTGCAGAAGCGCTGCTTACTCACCTTGGGCTGCGTCGTTATTTTGATGCCGTGGTGGCGGCCGATCACGTACAACGCCACAAACCGGCTCCTGATACGTTTTTGCTCTGTGCTGAACGTATGGGCGTTGAACCGGCGCGTTGCGTCGTGTTTGAAGATGCCGATTTTGGACTTCAGGCGGCGCGTGCCGCAGGAATGGACGCCGTGGATGTCCGGTTATTGTGAGTGATGGACTGTCGCTCCTCTCGCTGTTTGCCAGCAGCTTTCTCAGCGCCACGCTATTACCTGGAAATTCTGAAGTTGTTTTAGTTGCCTTACTGGTTTCTGGAGCGAGTCATCCCTGGGTCTTAGTTTTAACAGCAACAATGGGTAATAGCCTTGGAGGGTTAACTAACGTTATCCTTGGGCGTTTCTTTCCGTTGCGTAAAACATCGCGCTGGCAAGAAAAAGCCACTGGCTGGCTGAGGCGCTATGGCGCTGTCACACTATTATTAAGCTGGATGCCGGTTGTGGGTGATTTACTGTGCTTGTTAGCGGGATGGATGCGCATCTCGTGGGGCCCAGTTCTCTTTTTTTTATGTCTTGGCAAAGCGCTGCGCTATGTTGTGGTCGCGGCGGTTACGACGCAAGGCATTATGTGGTGGCACTAATTGTGTTGTGGAATAACCTGCAGGTTGACCAATACCATTATGCTAATTAAAACGATTTTGACAGGCGGGAGGTCAATTTGATCCCGGACGTATCACAGGCGCTGGCCTGGCTGGAAAAACATCCTCATGCGTTAGAGGGGATTCAACGCGGGCTCGAGCGCGAAACGCTGCGTGTTAATGCTGATGGTTCATTGGCAACGACAGGCCATCCTGAAGTGTTAGGCTCAGCGCTAACGCATAAATGGATAACCACTGACTTTGCCGAAACACTGCTGGAGTTTATTACTCCACCGGGCGATGACATTCACAAAATGCTCACGTTCATGCGCGATCTGCATCGCTATACTGCCAGGAATCTTGGCGATGAGCGTATGTGGCCGTTGAGCATGCCTTGCTATATTGCCGAAGGTCAGGATATCGAGCTGGCGCAGTACGGTACGTCGAATATCGGTCGTCTGAAAACCCTTTACCGTGAAGGCCTCAAAAACCGTTACGGCGCGTTGATGCAGACTATCTCCGGCGTACACTACAACTTCTCGCTGCCGATGGCTTTCTGGCAGGCGAAATGTGGCGTAACAGATGGCGATGAAGACGCTAAAGAAAAAGTGTCAGCAGGGTATTTCCGTCTGATTCGCAACTACTACCGTTTTGGTTGGGTGATCCCGTATCTGTTTGGCGCCTCTCCGGCCATTTGTTCCTCCTTCCTGCAAGGAAAACCGACAACGCTGCCGTTTGAAAAAACCGATAGTGGTATGTATTACCTGCCTTATGCCACGTCGCTGCGTCTGAGTGACCTGGGTTATACCAATAAGTCGCAAAGCAATCTCGGAATTACGTTTAACGATTTGCATGAGTATGTGGCAGGATTGAAGCGCGCGATTAAAACGCCTTCAGAGGAGTACGCGGCGATCGGTCTGGAGAAAGACGGTAAGCGCCTGCAAATCAACAGCAACGTTTTGCAGATCGAAAATGAACTGTATGCGCCAATTCGTCCGAAACGCGTGACTCGCAGCGGTGAAACGCCGTCTGATGCGCTTCTACGCGGCGGCATTGAGTATATCGAAGTGCGTTCGCTCGACATCAACCCCTTCTCGCCAATCGGCGTAGATGAACAACAGGTGCGCTTCCTCGATTTGTTCATGGTTTGGTGCGTTCTGGCTGATGCCCCGGAAATGAGTAGCGACGAGCTGCTGTGTACGCGTACTAACTGGAATCGCGTTATTCTGGAAGGGCGCAAGCCAGGCCTGACGTTAGGTATTGGTTGTGAAACGGCTCAGTTCCCGTTGCCTAAAGTGGGTAAAGATCTGTTCCGTGATCTGAAACGTGTGGCACAAACGCTGGACGGCATTCACGGAGGAGAGGAATATCAAAAAGTATGTGACGAACTGGTTGCCTGCTTTGATAATCCTGAGCTGACATTCTCAGCGCGGATCCTGCGGTCTATGATTGATACTGGTATCGGTGGCACGGGTAAAGCGTTGGGTGAAGCGTACCGTAACCTGTTGCGCGAAGAGCCGTTGGAAATATTGCAGGAAGCTGAATTTATTGCTGAAACCGAGGCTTCGAAGCGTCGTCAGCAGGAGATTGAAGCGGCAGATACTGAGCCGTTTGGTGTGTGGCTGGAAAAGCACGCCTGATACAAAAGAAAAAGGCCACTCGGGAGTGGCCAAAATTTCATCTCTGAAAACAGGGATGATGATAACAAATGCGCGTCTTTCATATACTCAGACTCGCCCCGGAACAAAGAGTTCAGAATATTTTAAAAAAATTTATCGGAGGTGGCTAAATGCCGTTGTTAGATAGTTTTACTGTCGATCACACCCGGATGGAAGCTCCCGCGGTCCGGGTTGCAAAAACGATGAATACCCCGCATGGCGACGCAATCACCGTGTTTGATCTGCGTTTTTGCATTCCGAACAAAGAAGTGATGCCTGAGAAAGGTATTCATACGCTGGAACACCTGTTTGCTGGTTTTATGCGTAACCACCTGAATGGCAACGGTGTCGAGATTATCGATATTTCGCCAATGGGTTGCCGTACAGGCTTCTACATGAGCCTGATTGGAACGCCGGACGAACAACGCGTAGCTGATGCCTGGAAAGCGGCAATGGCAGATGTGTTGAAAGTGCAGGATCAGAATCAGATCCCGGAACTGAACGTCTACCAGTGCGGTACGTATCAGATGCACTCCCTCAGCGAAGCGCAGGACATTGCACGTCATATTCTGGAACGTGATGTCCGCGTTAACAGCAATGAGGAGCTGGCGCTGCCAAAAGACAAGCTGCAGGAACTGCATATTTAGTTGTCATGCTGGATGGTGAAGCTCACGCTTCTCATCTGGTCTACAAATAATAGGCTCCAGCCGGTATAAAAAAAAGCCAGTTCAGATGAACTGGCTTTTTTTTATCAATACGCGTGGCCATCGCACCTTTAAATGACATCGTCAGAATGTAGTTGCAAGCGCTATTGAGTTTTACCTTTATATTTTATTAAAAATAACATCAATTAATTTACCAAACTCTCTATAAAAAGAAGTATATTGTCCAAAGATTTCTACGTCTTCTAAGATTTCTGGGGTTATTACACTGACATTGGTACAATAGTCATATTTCCCCATCATAATCTCACCTTTGTCCAGTATTTTACAATAACTCTCTTGGCTAGTGATGTTAAAGGATTCCAGATCATTTTTTAGATCCTTGATGAAATCCTTGTACTCTGTGGTCGTACTGAGTCCTCTCGAAAGTAGTGCCATTTTATCTGCATCAAAGTAACCGGATTGTACGGCTTCATTCCATTTATCTAGAGTTGTTATTTTCCTAAGGCTTGATTCGGCAGGAATGATATCTTTATATACAGCAGGTTGTTCAAAAAAGAGTTTTGAAAATTTGTCGATAACTTGCTTTAAGTTACCCATTCCTGCTTCTGAAAATTTCTGCATGGTATAATGCAATATTGATTCATTAGCAATAATGTTTCCTGCGATTGAATATGAAACCATCATGTCTGAATCTTTTTTTTCAATCAATGTTTTACTAAACAATTGTTGACACTCTGGTTTAGCCATATTCTTAATGGATTCGAATAATTTATTATTTTTACTGAAGATATTTTTTCCCAACAACATTATCTCATTCAACCTTGCTGCTGCTTCAGGCTGACTATCTTCGCTAAAATTGTCACGTATTAAACTAGTATCAAGTAGTTGTTCAGTTGCTATACTTGTTCTACTTAGATTTGCCTCGGAAAGGTCAGCATTACTCAAATCTAAATCGCTCATATCAAGTTCGCTTAAATCTTCCCCTGATAGATCGAGACATCCAGTATCAATATATTTTTGTTGGGCTTCTGATAGATTGTTTTTATCCAGAAAATATATGGTACTAAGATATCTGGCCCCTGATATGAACTGCGCTTCACTTAATTGTAACTCTAATGGTTCAGATACGTTTTCTTCACTAATATTCAGTGAGTATGCTCCATCCGTGTCCTTACTTATACATAATTCATATTCACCTTGTAGCGATTTTTCTGACTTATCAATAGTGAATCTAATAGAAATATCGGGGTTATCAATAATACTGTTCAGTGTTTTTCGCGGGGACATACCCTCTGAAGCCAAAGAGCTCGCGAGACTATTGATGACTGACTTAAGACGCTTCTCCCCTGAGTCCTTAATTCCAAAAGTAAAAATGTACTTCAGACACTCGACTACGCCATGTAGTTTAGTTGCTTCTTTGTGCAATGTTTTATCGTCTGGGCTCATTGCAGCGCTTACCAGTATATCTATATGTTTTTGTGCTAAAGCATTAATGTTGTCCATTGACATCGCCTTATTGATTGGTTTATCACTAAGGCGATTCTCTTACTAAGAGACAACGAAAAATATCAAAAACTGCTCTGGTTTAGCATTAATTTATATTGAATGAGTCAATGAATTGAACCCAATATAGATTCAATATCTATATTGGGTTTTGATTCTCAGTACCGACAAATCGCTATTAGTGCGCGCCGCCGCCGCCGCTGCCTGCACCGAATGGCGGTTTGGCAAACCATACCAGGCCGAGTAGCACGAGGAAAATCCCTGCAGACATCCAGAAGATTTCGTTAGCAGAAATAATCAGCCCCTGGTTGGTGATTTGCTGCGCCAGCCAGCCGGATGCCTGTTCTTTGGTCATCCCTAATCCCTGCAGCTGGTTATACATGGCCTGCGCATTAGGATTATAAGGGTTTACTGACTCCGTCAGTTGCGCATGGTGCAGCGACTCACGGCTAGTCCACATCGTTGTGGTGATCGATGTGCCAATAGAACCCGCCAGCGTTCGCGTAAAGTTAGACAGGCTCGATGCTGCCGCCATTCGTTCAGGCGGTAACCCCGATAGCGTGATGGTGGTCAGTGGCATAAAGAAGCAGGCTACCGCGAACCCCTGAATAAACTGCGGCCAGGCCGATGCGCCAAAATCCATACCGGGTTCGAATGTCCACGCACGCCAGTAGAAACAGACGGCATACATGATGAAGCTGAACGTGACCAGCCGACGCATATCCAGCTTGTGTGCGAAACGGCCGATAATCGGCGACAGGATCACCGGAATCACCCCAACCGGCGCAGACGCCAGACCTGCCCAGGTTGCCGTATATCCGTACACCTCCTGCAATAACTGCGGTAACAGGACGATTGCGCCGAAGTAGAGCATATAGGCCAGACTGATACACAGACAGCCGATGGTAAAGTTGCGCGACTTAAACAGCGAGAGATCGACAATGGGGTGCTCATCGGTAAGCTCCCAGACGATGAGGAAGCTGATTGCCACCACGGCGACAACCGTCAGGATAATAATTTCCTGCGAGGCGAACCAGTCCAATTCTTTGCCGCGGTCGAGCATAATCTGCAAACTGCCGATACCAATGACCAGCAAAGCCAGACCAATGGCGTCGATACGCCGCTGCTCGGTTTTGGTTTCCCGACCTCGCAAAGTTTGCAGCGTCATTAATACCACTACAGCACCGATTGGCACGTTGATAAAAAATATCCAGCCCCAGTGATAGTTGTCGCTGATATAGCCCCCCAGAATAGGACCACATATCGGGGCAACAATCACCGTCATCGACCATAGCGCGAGGGCGATGGAACGCTTGGCGGGTGGATAGTTATTCAATAACAGGCTTTGTGACAGCGGAATCAATGGACCAGCGACAATACCCTGAATGACGCGGAAGAAAATCAGCATGTTCAGGCTGGTGGACATCCCGCATGCCCACGACGCAATGACGAAGGCGATAGTTGACCACATGAATAGTCTGACTTCGCCAACGCGTTTGGCCAGCCAGCCGGTGATCGGAATTGAGATAGCGTTCGCCACCCCGAATGAGGTGATCACCCAGGTTCCCTGGCTCAGCGAAGAGCCGAGGTTCCCGGCGATAGTGGGGATCGCCACGTTAGCAATGGTGGAGTCCAGCACCTGCATGAATGTCGCCAGGGACAGCGCAATCGTCATAATGACGAGCTGCGCGCCTTCAAGCGGTTTTTGCTGTTGCATCACACGCACCTTTAAATTAGCCCGCGTTGGCCTGCACGATCTCTTCGATCATCTTATTGACCGGATCAAGGTTGATTTCACGTGCATTACTTTCTGATACTGGCGTGGTGCGGACCTGGCTTGCCAGGATCTGCCCGTCACGATTAGCGGTATCTACCGTAACCAGTGTTGACAAACCAATACGCAGTGGATGTTGTGCCAGCTGCTGCGCATCCAGTTCGATACGTACCGGCAAACGCTGGACGACTTTGATCCAGTTACCGGTCGCGTTTTGCGCCGGCAGCAGGGAGAACGCGCTGCCCGTACCCATATCCAGGCCGACGACTTTCCCGGTGTATTTCACGTCATCGCCGTAAATATCACTGATAACGGTCGCCGGTTGGCCAATACGCATGTGCGCCAGCTGTGTTTCTTTGAAGTTGGCATCCACCCACAGGTTAGTGGCCGGAACAACCGCCATCAGTGGCGTAGTCGGGCTAATTTGCGCGCCAGGCTGCACGGCACGACGGGAAACATAGCCGGTCATCGGGCTAACAATTTTGGTACGTTCCAGTGCCAGCCAGGCATTACGCACTTCGGTGGCAGCCTGTTGTACAGCAGGTTGATCTTCCAGCTTGCTACCCAGAATCATTGCCTGGTTCGCATTATATTGTTGGATTGCGACATCAAGCTGAGCCTGAGCGCTGGCGACGGCATCGCGGGCATGTTGCAGTTCTTCGCGGCCAATCAGGTTGGCATTACCCAGCGGGACACGGCGATTAAAGTCGCTTTGTGCCTGGGCCAGTGCAGTTCTCTGCACTTCAATGCTGGCCTGCAGTTGCTTGCTGTTGATCATCAACTGGTGCGTCTGGCGCACGCTGGAGGCCAGCGCAGTTTTGGCTTTTTCAAATGCCTGTTTGGCATCTGTCTGGTCGAGAGTGACCAGCACATCGCCCTGTTTTACAAAGTCAGTGTTATCAGCCCAGACTTTCGTCACGCTGCCTGATACCTGCGCCATAATTTGAACCTGGTTCCCTGCCACGTACGCATCGTCTGTCTCTTCGATATGACGCAGTACTAAAAACCAATAAATCCCATATGCCACGGCAATGATAATAAAGAGCAAGGTCAGCAGGAGTAGCATACTTTTACGTTTGCCATTCTTCTTGACCGGTTGCTGCGGGGTTTGAGTCTCCGCATTTGCGCTCATGTTGTTCTCCACGATCTTATTTTTTTCACATCGGCTGAGCCGACCTGTTTATCAGACAGGCCAGCAGTATGCGTGCTGGCCTGTCGGTTTTTCATTTATAAATCTGGATTTCTGAGCGAGTCAGCGCGTTAGCGCAGCGCTTCTAACACCGCGCCATCCTGCTCCATCTGATCAAGACGGGTCAGAAGTTTACGGGTGATATGCTCAAGTTGATCTTTTTCGGTGGTGCTGAGAGATGACCAAAGCTGATGAAGGCAGTTATGCTGAGGCGGTAATACCTCCTGCAAAAAAGCATGGCCTTTTTCGGTCAATTGCAGATGCAGACAGCGGCGATCGTTATCGCTTTCGCGGCGCTCGATCCAGCCACGCTTTTCTAACTCATCCGCGATACGGGTGGCGTTAGTCCGTGACGAGCCAAGTGCGCAACTCAGTTCAGAAGGCTGAATACTGTGGTTTTCCTGAGACTCCAGCGTAATCAACGCCATAAACAACGTCTCGTTAATCCCTTGAGCTTTCAGCATCTTATTGCGGTTTTCCAGCAGCTTGCCCTGCATATGCATGCAAAGACGAGTCAGAAGCACTTCCTGATAAGGGAACTCTTCGTAGCGGCTGGCGCGAAATTTTAGCATTTGTTCAATGGGCGTAAACGAACTATCCATTTGGGTATAACCTCATTAATTTCAGCCGATATAGTAACGACAGTGACAAATAAAGTAAATGTATTATTTATTTAAAATGATTATTTTAATCTATAAGACAAACAACATTTTCCAGGCTAATCCATAGCCCAGGGCACTCAGTAAGGTCGGAATGATGATGCTGCGGGTCTTATAGAAGCTTGCACCCAGTACCACAAACCCCACCAGCGTAGGCACAAAACGACGGGCGTCGTGCATCACTTCTGGCGCAGTAGACACCACCAGCAGGGCGCAAATTGATGCAATACCGATGGTGTCGAGTAATATTCCAGTGGCTCCGCGTTTTGTCGGGCGCACATTCCCCATTCGCAGACGCAGTGGTAAATAGCGAAAACAGTAATTGACGCAGCCGACCAGCAGGCCGAGCAGCAGAACCTCATAACTCATCAGGACCTCCCTGCCAGAACGACTGAATGAGCGCGGTCAGGCATCCACAGGCTATGCCCGCCAGGATGGCCGCCGGGATAGAGAACAGCGTCACGCCAGCCAGCGCACCGGCTAATGCCGCCGTGACGCATAGCGTTTGCTTACGCTGGAAAGAGGCCAGCAGAAAACTCATAAACAGTGCCGGGAGCATAAACCCCAGCGCCGCTTCTACCGCCGGGAACCCCTTCAGTAAGCCAGTGCCGGAAAATGCGCCGATCACCGTGCCAAGCACCCAGGAAGCCCAAGAGCATAGCGCGATGCCAATCATCCAGTTTTCACTCCAGCGCCGGTTATCCCGCACCAGCTTCGCCGTTGCCGCGGCAAAGACTTCGTCGGTGAGGCCAAAGGCCCATAGCGCGCTTTTAGGTTTGCTTAGCTGTCGGGCGATACGGCTACGCAGAGAAGGGCCGTACAAAACGTGGCGAACATCCATCGCCATGACGGTCAGAGCCGCGACCCACAGTGAGCTGCCTGCGGCGAGCATGGTTGTGATGACAAACTGGCTGGCGCCGGCGTAAATGATGCAGGAGAAAAAAACGCTTTCAACGGGAGTAAAGCCCAGGCGAGTCGCATTCATACCAAATGCAAATGCGACCGGAATATAACTGATAACTATCGGTAGGCTGTCTTTGAATCCTTCAGTTAACGTTGCAGAACGGGATTCAGACTGGGGAACAGGGCTTTCCATAGGATTATAGGCTTCATTACCGAAATTAAAATAACCTGGCTCAATGCGTTATAACCTTAGCAGACTGATGGGCTCCTTAACACCCTGAGGAGCCCAATCAAAGATAAACAGACGTTATACGCCTAATTTACGGCTTCCTGGCGGTGAAAACCTCGCCACCAGACCAGCAGGTTGAGTACGGCAACAGTCACACCTGCCAGACAAACGCCAGCCCAGCCGGCATGCTGCCAGGCTGAAGCTGAAATCAGCGAACCTGCCGCACCACCAATGAAATAGCTGGTCATGTACCCGGCAGTCAGGCGATTACGTGCGTCCGGGTGAATGCGATAGATAACGGTCTGGTTGGTGATATGTACCCCCTGAACGGTCAGATCCAGTACCAGGATACCGATAATCAGCATCGGCACTGAAGTATGTCCGAACCAGATAGCCAGCCAGGAGAGCAACAGTAGCAGCAGGCCTGCGGTAGTCGTGAGGTGTGATTTACCTTTATCGGCAAAACCGCCCGCCGGACGAGCGCCTAACGCACCGGCGGCCCCGGCCAGACCGAACAGACCAATCATCCCCTCTGAATAGTTAAACGGCGGTGCGGCGAGTAAAAATGCCATCGATGTCCAGAGGATACTGAAGTTGGCAAAGGTCAGGCAGCCCAGCATCGCGCGGGTGCGGAGTAATTTATCGTGGATAAACAGGCTAAACACGGAGCCCAATAGCTGCGGGTAGTTAAGATGGGTCTCTGATTTCATCTTTGGCAAACCACGCCACAGGGCAATCGCCATCAACGCCATCAATACTGAGGCCACCCAAAACACGGTGCGCCAGCCGCCGAGATTCGCCAGCAATCCTGCAACCGTTCGCGCCAGCAAAATCCCCAGCAACAGGCCGCTCATAATCGTGCCGACAACCTTACCGCGCTTGTCTGGCGTGGCGAGCGTCGCCGCCAGCGGAACCAGGATCTGTGCCACAACTGAGAACAACCCGGTTAGCGCAGTACCGAGGATCAGCATCCCCAGCGACTGACTGCTGGCAGTAATCAGCATGCCGCCTGCGGCGAGCAACGTCATCGAGACAATCAGCATCCGGCGTTCAAACATATCTCCAAGCGGTACCAGAAACAGGAGCCCTGCAGCGTAGCCAAGCTGGGCTGCAGTGACGATAAAGCCCGCAGTACTGGCCGACAGCGAAAAGTTTCTCGCAATGGTGTCGAGCAGCGGTTGGGCGTAATAGTTACTGGCAACGGCGAGGCCGGTCGCCACAGACATTAAAACAATCAGTGCCGGGCTAAGCCCGTGAGTGGGTTTGGTCATTGTTTTCAACTGAATAATGGGGTGCAGAAAACAATCATAACGGAAGTGATTAAATGTTGCTGATTTGTTGGGTGATGGATTGTGCGGTGAGGGAGGGGCGTGTAGGCCGGATAAGGCGCATCACGCCACCATCCGGCATTGGTGTGGTTACCGGGCCTGATAGCGCTATGCCTATCAGGCCTACGGGGGGTTATTTCTGCGCAGCCAGCGCTTCTTTCACCCAGCCGTCGAACTGCTGCTGGTGGGCTTTGATCCAGCCGTCAACGTGGCCCTGAACGTCAGCTTCTGAGGCTTTCCCATCATGCATCATTGCGTTCTGTGCGTTGATATCCGCCAGCGGCAGCTTCATGATGGCAAACAGTTTCGCTGCAGCTGGGTTTTTCTCCGCCCAGGCTTTATTGGCGACGATATGCATCGTGTTCACCGGGAAGCCGTAGTTGGCGCCGTTTGGCAGCTTGGTATCAATATCTTTCTGTTCGCCAGGCAGGGAAGAGAACGGCACCTGCAGCCAGACGACATCTTTGCCCGGTTTCATCACGTCGCTCACCCAGTATGGTGTCCAGGTGTAGTACAGGATCGGTTTGCCTTCTTTAAAGCGGGTAATGGTATCGGCCATCATCGCCGCATAGTTACCGTGGCTGACCTCGACTGTTTTTTCCAGATCGAAGGCTTTGTTCTGGTGGTTAATAACCGCTTCGCAGCCCCAGCCCGGTGAGCAGCCCATCATGTCAGCTTTACCATCGCCGTTAGTATCAAAGATTTTGGCGATCTTCGGATCTTTTAGCTGGGCAATATTGGTGATTTTGTACTGCTCAGCGGTTTTCTTATCGATCAGATAACCCTGTGCGGCACCCGTAACAAATACCCCCTCGCGATAAAACTTTTTGTCTCCGCCCGCTGCGGCGTACATATCATCATGCAGCGGCTGCCAGTTCACGGCGGTAAACGTCGCATCGCCAGAGGCAATAGAGGTATAGCCGACGTTGTAGTCAACTTCGCTGGTTTTGTTAACGGTGTAACCCAGTTTCTCCAGCGCACGGGCGACTAACTGCGTCTGGAAGGATTCTTCAGAGATGGTGCTCTGGATTGGCTGTACAGTGATGCCTTTGCCCGGCAGGTCGGCAGCGAAAGTGCTGGTGGAGACAAGGGTGGCAAACGCTGTGGCAATAATGATTTTCTGTCGCATCGTTGTTCCTTATTGCACTTCATCCTTCAAGCCGCTTCTTTGTTGGCTGCATTCATGCACCCCAGTCACGTACTACTTGTACGCTCCAGGGGATACATTCGTTTGCCGCCGCGATGCAACTTGAACGATTTTGCGCAAGTTAATGAATTGTCGGCCCGGTAAGCAATGCGCTACCGGGCAACGGGTGAATTACTTCGTGAAAGGGCGAGTGATAAGCCCAACAGGACCGGTGGTGTACCAGCGGCGGTTGCCACGGCTACGTGAGTCGCGACCGACGGCCTGCGTCAGGCGATCCAGAATGATGGCGAGGATCACAATCCCAACTCCGCCGACGGTGGCAAGCCCCATATCCAGACGACCGATACCGCGCAGAACCATCTGACCCAGCCCGCCCACGGCAATCATCGACGCGATGACGACCATTGAGAGCGCCAGCATCAGCGTCTGGTTAACCCCGGCCATAATGGTGGGCATTGCCAGCGGGAGTTGCACTTTAAACAGCATCTGACGCGGGCTGGCACCAAACGAGCGCGAGGCTTCAATCAGATCGGCTGGCACCTGGTTAATCCCCAGAATAGTCAGACGTACGATTGGCGGCAGGGCGAAGATAATCGTCACCACTACGCCCGGGACGTTACCAATACCGAACAACATGACAATCGGCACCAGATAGACGAACGCAGGTGTGGTTTGCATCGCATCCAGCAGTGGCCGAACAATCTTCGCCGCACGCGGGCTGCGCGCCAGCCAGATCCCCATTGGCAGGCCAATCACCACGCAGAACAGCAGCGCGGTCAGTACCAGCGCCAGGGTGATCATGGCTTGCGACCAGGCACCGATAGCACCGATAGCAATCAGTGAAATCAGCGTGGCGACGCCCATTCCGACGCCAGAAATTTGCCACGCGATAAGCGCAAAAATGATGATGGCGACCGGCGCAGGCATACCCAACAGCAGTTGTTGAAAGCCGTTGAGAATGTAATCCACTGGGACACGAATGCCCTGGAAGACCGGACGGAAATGGGTGACCACCCAATCAATCCCTTCGGTGACCCAGCTATCCAGCGGGATCAGCGTTTTATGGAACGGATCCATAATATTGAAATGCTCTGGTGCCGGCGCGGGGGCGCTGGTCAGCCAGTCTGCGCTACCACCGTCGGTAGGCGTGCCTGCGGGCGTCCCCCAGGCATCAGCAGATTGCGCGGCGCTATCGGCCGCAGATGTGGTATCCCACGGATTAGTTTGATCAGCCATTGTTTACCCCCTCACGATCTAAAGCCTGTAACAGCATGCGTTTTGAAATGACGCCCACATACTGCTGTTCCTCATCAACAACCGGCACCGCGCACGGGGCCTGGCCGACATGAGAAAGTAACTCGCTGAGAGGAGTTTGTGCATCTACGGCTAACGGCTCATCGATCAATGCCGCTTCAATACCTTGCGCCTGACTTAACGCTGTTTTTAAGGAGTCGATTGAAACAACGCCAACGAATTTATTACCGCGTTCGATCACGTAACCATATTCACGATCTTTGTCCTGCAATAATTGCAGCGCCGAACGTGGACCCACCCCAGGTGTTTTACGAATTAAACCTTCGGGGCTACGGCGTGAAATATCTTTCGCACTGAAGACCTGGCTAATATCAACGCCGCGGAAGAAGGTGCGTACATAATCATTGGCCGGATTATTCAGGATTTCATCCGGCGTGCCGACCTGCACCACTTCACCGTTTTGCATAATGGCAATTCTGTCGCCAATACGCATGGCTTCGTCGAGGTCGTGCGAAATAAAGACCACGGTGCGCTGATGCTTCGCCTGTAGTTTTACCAGTTCATCCTGCATTTCGGTACGAATTAAGGGATCGAGGGCTGAGAAGGCCTCATCCATTAATAAGATGTCAGGATTAATGGCTAATGCACGGGCGAGGCCCACACGCTGGCGCATCCCCCCGGAAAGTTCATCCGGGTAGCCGTGAGCATAATTCTCCAGACCAACCTGACGTAGCGCATCTAACGCTTTTTCACGACGTTCATCCGCACCAACACCAGCTAATTCCATACCGAATGCCGTATTGTCCAGCACCGTCATGTGCGGCATCAGGGCAAAGGACTGGAACACCATCGCAATCTTTTTTCTGCGCACCTCGCGAAGCTCGGCATCGGATATCCGGGCGATGTCTACGCCGTCAATCAATACCTGCCCGCGGGTGGGTTCAATCAGGCGATTGAGAAGGCGTACCATTGTGGATTTACCCGAACCGGATAATCCCATGATGACAAATATCTCGCCTTCTTCAATGGCCAGACTGGCGTTCTTAACGCCAAGCGATAGCCCTGTTTTATCCAGAATTTGCTCTTTTGAAAGTCCTTTTTCAATATATTTGAAGGCTCTCTGCGGATGCTCTCCAAATATCTTATAGAGATTTTTAACTTCTAATTTAATTGCCATGCAATAGAATGATTCCTGTTATTTGTTTATATCGATATATTACCTGATGGAAATAGTGACCTTTTTCTACCCTAACATACTGAGAATCTGAGACAACCCTGAATTTGGTTGTGGCATGAATATTGCCAAACGTCAGATGGCGGAATTTCCCATGATATAAGGGCTGAGCGCGGATGAGCCGTGAGGGATATTTTTTGTAAATGACACTGAAAATGCGCCTGAATTGTTGAAATACAGGCGAATATTGCGGCTGATATTGAGTGTAGATCACTCAATCCTATTTGTGTGATAAAAATGTGATCTCGTTAAAATATTAACGCGGAAAATGTAAGGTATTTCCCGCGGAAGGAAACGTTAAAAATTCCAGTCGTCATCTTCTGTTTCGACGGCTTTACCCATCACATAAGATGACCCTGAACCGGAGAAGAAATCGTGGTTTTCGTCAGCATTGGGTGAGAGTGCAGCGAGGATTGCCGGGTTCACATCCGCCATTTCTGCCGGGAACAGGGCCTCATAACCTAAATTCATTAACGCCTTATTGGCGTTGTAGCAGAGAAAGGCTTTGACGTCTTCCACCCAGCCGGTTTCTGCATACAATTCTTCCGTATAACGCGCTTCGTTATCATACAATTCCATCAGCAGGTCGAAGGCAAAATTCTTTAACTCCTCGCGTGCGGATTCGGAAATATGTTCCAGACCTTTTTGATATTTATAGCCAATGTAATAACCATGAACCGCTTCATCACGAATGATCAGGCGGATAAGGTCAGCGGTATTCGTCAGCTTGCCGCGGCTGGAGAAATACATCGGTAGCCAGAAGCCGGAATAGAACAGAAAGGATTCCAGAAATACGCTGGCTATTTTCTTTTTCAACGGCTCCGCGCCGGCGTAATGCGTCAGAATTATCTGTGCCTTGTGCTGGAGTGGAGTATTTTCTTCACTCCAGAGGTAAGCCGCATCCACATCTTTGGTCTGACAAAGCGTGGAAAAAATAGAACTGTAGGAACGGGCGTGCACGGCTTCCATAAAGCTGATATTCGACAGTACCGCCTCTTCATGTGGCGTGATTGAATCCGCCATCAGCGCGGGGGCTCCGGCGATATTCTGAATCGTGTCGAGCAGCGTCAGACCGGTAAATACGCGGATAGTGAGCTGCTGCTCGGCAGCGCTCAACGTTTGCCAGGCCGGGATATCATTGGAAAGCGGGACTTTTTCCGGTAGCCAGAAGTTACTGGTCAGGCGATTCCATACCTCAAGGTCTTTATCATCTTCAATCTTGTTCCAGTTGATGGCGCTGACGCGAGATAGTTTCATTTGGTTCTCCTTACAGTGCGCATGACACGCAACCCTCAATTTCGGTTCCTTCCAGCGCCAACTGGCGTAACCGGATGTAGTACAGGGATTTGATGCCCTTACGCCAGGCGTAAATCTGTGCTTTGTTGATATCGCGCGTGGTGGCGGTATCGGGGAAAAAGAGCGTCAGTGAAAGCCCTTGGTCGACATGCCGCGTTGCTTCAGCGTAGGTATCAATAATTTTTTGTGGACCGATCTCGTAGGCATCCTGATACAAGGCCAGATTCTCATTGGTCATAAACGGGGCAGGGTAGTAAACGCGCCCGGTTTTGCCCTCTTTGCGAATCTCCACTTTCGATACAATCGGGTGAATGCTTGACGTGGCATGGTTGATGTAGGAAATAGAACCGGTGGGCGGAACCGCCTGTAAATTCTGATTATAAATGCCGTAGCGCATCACATCTTCACGCAGTTGCGCCCACATTTCGCGCGTCGGCAGCGTAATGCCGCTGGCGGCGAACAGTGAGCGTACCTTGTCGGTTTTTGGCTGCCAGTCGCCCTGCAGATACTGGCTAAAATACTCGCCGCTGGCGTAGCGGGACTGCTGGAATCCGGCAAAGGTTTTACCGCGCTCGCGGGCGATCTTCATTGACGTATTCAGCGCATGCCAGGTGATGGTGTAGAAATAGAGATTGGTGAAATCCAGCCCTTCTGGCGAACCGTAGGCAATCCCTTCCCGCGCCAGATACCCGTGCAGGTTCATCTGCCCAAGGCCAATCGCGTGCGACGCGCTGTTCCCGGCTTCAATTGAGGGTACGCTGCGGATATGGCTCATGTCCGAAACGGCGGTTAAGCCACGAACTGCCGTCTCCACGGTGCGGCCAAAATCGGGTGAATCCATGGTATGGGCAATGTTCAAGGAGCCGAGATTGCAGGAGATATCGTGCCCGGTCTGCTCGTAATTGAGATTTTCATCGTAGGTGGAGGCACTGTTAACCTGCAAAATCTCTGAGCACAGATTGCTCATATTGATCCGACCGGCAATCGGATTGGCACGATTCACCGTATCTTCAAACATGATGTATGGGTAGCCTGACTCAAACTGGATTTCGGCCAGCCGCTGGAAGAAATCGCGGGCGTTAATGTATTTTTTGCGCACGCGTTCGTCGGCCACCAGTTCGTCATACCGCTCACTCACGGCGATATCACCGAACGGTTTGCCGTAAATGCGTTCCACATCATAGGGTGAAAACAGCGCCATCCGGGCATTTTCTTTCGCTAGCCGGAAGGTGACGTCGGGGATCACCACGCCAAGCGAAAGCGTTTTGATGCGGATTTTTTCATCGGCATTTTCACGTTTAGTATCGAGAAAACGCAAAATATCCGGATGGTGCGCGTGCAGGTACACCGCGCCCGCGCCCTGACGCGCGCCGAGCTGATTCGCATAAGAAAACGCATCTTCCAGCATTTTCATGACCGGGATCACCCCGGAAGACTGGTTTTCAATACGCTTAATAGGCGCTCCGGCCTCGCGCAGATTCGAGAGTAAAAATGCCACGCCGCCGCCGCGTTTAGAGAGCTGCAGCGCTGAGTTAACCGCCCGACCAATTGACTCCATGTTGTCTTCAATGCGTAGCAGGAAGCAGGAAACCAGTTCGCCACGCTGTTGCTTACCGCAGTTTAAAAAGGTTGGCGTGGCGGGTTGAAAACGACCAGAGAGCATTTCATCAGTGAGCTGCATGGCAAGCACTTCATCGCCCTGCGCCAGCGTGAGTGCCACCATCGTCACCCGATCCTCAAAATCTTCGAGATAGCGCTTACCGTCGAACGTTTTCAGCGTATAGCTGGTGTAGAACTTCCATGCGCCAAGGAACGTCTGAAAACGGAATCCACTGGCGTGGGCGTGGGCAAATAGTTTCAGCACGAATGCGCGATTGTAGCGGGCTAAAATGCTTTCGTCGTAATAGCCTTCACGAATCAGCGTTTCCAGGCGTTCCTGCTGACTGGCAAAGACCACTGAATGAGGGCGGACGTGGGTAGCAAAAAAAGCCTCCACCGCCTGATGATCTTTATCGAACTGAATACGCCCGGCTTTATCGTACAGATTTAGCATGGCGTTCAGGGCGTGATAATCCAGTGCGGGCTGGATTACGCGTTCTGCGGTTGTCGTTGCCAAAATTCGCTCACTCCTTTTCGAACGTTGTCGATATCGCTTTGGGTGCCCATCAGCTCAAAACGATAAAGCCACGGCACGCCGCATTTTTGTGAAATGACATCACCCGCGCGACCGTATGCATCACCGAAATTGCGGTTGCCGGAGGCGATCACGCCACGGATTAAAGCCCGGTTGTGCGTATCGTTTAAAAAGCGGATCACCTGTCTTGGGACCGCGCCAGCCGTGCCGCCGCCACCGTAGGACGGCACGATTAATATGTAAGGTTCGTCTACCCGGATCCGCTCGCGTTCGTTAAGCGGAATGCGGATGGCAGGCAGCCCCAGACGCTGCATAAAGCGGTGCGTATTTTCGGAGCTGCTGGAGAAGTAGACGAGCTGACTCATGCGCTGGCCACACGGTGTTCCGGATGCAGACGGTTGATCATGTCCGGGCGAAAACCTGACCAACTGGTTTCACCCGCGACCACGACCGGCAGCTGGCGAAACCCTTGATCGCGCAGGCTATCAGCCAAATCGGGCTGTAAATCGACGTTTACCATCTCAAAGTCAAAACCACGGCTTTCCATTGCCCGTTTAGTGGCATGGCACTGAACACAGTTATTGCGAGTGTAAATAATAATACGCATGATTCGTATTTCCATTTAAAAATAAAAGATCGGCGCGATAGAGGGCGTCGGGTTGTGTGTGTCCTGATAGGAGGAATACTAGATGTAGTTTTAAAAAGATTCAACCATACAAGATATGGGAATTTTAGATTGATGATACCCAGGGTGATGAGCGGGGCGGGGGAAGGTTAACTGGTGGTTCTAAATTGCCCGAAGGCGCTAAGCTTATCGGGCCTACGGGCAACAGGAGAGCACATCCCAGGTCGGAGAAGGCATTAATGCCGTCATTCGGCAGCGCAAAATTACATACGCATTCCCACCGCCAGACGGTTAAAGCAGTTCATCAGGCTAATGGCAAACGTCAGGTCGCTAATTTCTTTCGCGCTAAAATGGTCGAGCAGCGGCAGATAAACATCATCTCCGGCATGGGTGCTGGCGATATCGGTGACGGATTCGGCCCACGCCAGCGCCGCACGTTCCTGCTCGCTGAAGTGGTGACTCACCCGCCAGCCTGCCAGCGCATCCAGTTTGGCCTGCGCAACACCGGATTTGCGCAGCGCTTTACTGTGCATTTCCAGACAAAAGGCGCAGCCGTTGATTTGCGAGACCCGCAGGTAAATCAGTTCCGTCAGCGTGGGTTCCAGCGCGCAGTTCTCCAGCGCTTTGCTTGCCTGAACCAGGGCGTTATAGACTTCAGGGCTGAGTTCATAATAGGGCTGGCGTAACATGGTCATAGTATTTCTCCTCGTTTGGATGACCCGCAATGTAGCACTATAATGGACTGCTATAGAGAGCCATATTGTTGCCAAAAAAGCAGACCATAAATGCCGCGTTATCAGCACATCGCCCGTCAGTTAAAAAACGCAATTGAGAAAGGTGAACTCAAACCCGGAACCCGATTGCCATCAAGTCGGACCTGGGCCCAGGAATTGGGTGTGTCACGCTCGACGGTGGAAAATGCCTACGCCGAGCTGGTGGCGCAGGGCTGGCTCGCGCGGCGTGGGCAGGCCGGAACATTTGTCAGTGAGCAACTGCGACCCGAAAGGGCGCCTGCGTCTCCCGCGATCTTCGCCGGAGAAAACCCCAGACCGCACCCTTTTCAAATGGGATTACCCGCACTCGATCTCTTCCCGCGTGACGTCTGGGCGCGGGTGATGGGACGGCGTTTACGCACCCAAACGCGTTTTGACCTTGCGGTGGGCGATGTTTGCGGCGAACGCGCGTTACGTCAGGCGATTGTGGATTACCTGCGCGTTTCACGCAGCATTGAGTGCCAGCCGGAGCAGATTTTTATTACGTCAGGCTACGCGGCATCAGTGACGTTAATTCTGCGCGCCCTGTCTCAACCCGGTGAGGGAATGTGGGTCGAAGATCCCGGCTTTCCGTTGATTCGGCCCGTGGTGGCTCAGGAACGCATTGAGCTGATGCCGGTGGCGGTTGATGCTGATGGTCTGGATGTCTGCGCCGGGATCCGCGACTTTCCACAGGCGCGTTTTGTCATGCTCACCCCCGCACACCAAAGTCCGCTGGGCGTGGCTCTGTCATTAGATCGCCGTCATCGGTTGCTGGAGTGGGCGACTCGCGAACAGGCGTGGATTATTGAAGATGATTACGACAGTGAATTTCGCTACCACGGTAAACCGTTGCCGCCGCTTAAAAGTCTGGATGCGCCCCAGCGGGTGATTTATGCCGGCACGTTCAGCAAATCGATGTTTCCGGCGTTGCGCACGGCATGGCTGGTGGTACCCCTGACCCAGGTTGAACGTTTTCGCCAGCAGGCGTCGCTAACGGCCTGTAGCGTTCCGGTTTTATGGCAGCAAACGCTGGCAGATTTTATGCAAGACGGTCATTTCTGGCGGCACTTAAAACGCATGCGCCAGCATTATGCCGAGCGGCGTCAATGGATGGAAAACGCCCTGACCGAACAAGGATTTAATGTCATTCCTCAGGAAGGGGGGATCCAACTGGTGATGACCGTAGACGGCGATGATGTTGCGCTAGTGTGCAAAGCGAATCAGGCCGGGCTGGCGGTTCAGGCCTTAAGCCGTTGGCGAATGACTTCAGCAGGAAAAGGGGGGATCTTGCTGTCATTTACCAACATCAGCTCGGTTGCAATGGCGCAGCAGGCGGCAAATCAACTGCGGCTGGCACTGACATAAATCTATACCCGTCATACTTCAAGTTGCATGTGCGTTGGCTGCGTTCGTTCACCCCAGTCACTTACTTTAGTAAGCTCCTGGGGATTCGCTCTCTTGCCGCCTTCCTGCAACTCGAATTATTTAGGGTATATACGGTTCTTAAGATATTCGTCCCATCGTGTTCACTCGTTTATGGACTTTTCTGAAAGCGTTGCTAATGCTGAATCAGGTAAGGTAAGCCCGCAGTAAAAGATAACGAGGAAAATAATATGTATTTACGACCTGATGAGGTGGCGCGCGTACTTGAAAAAGTGGGCTTTACCGTTGATGTAGTCACACAGAAAACATACGGTTATCGACGTGGTGAGAATTATGTATACGTTAACCGTGAAGCTCGTATGGGACGTACCGCATTAATTATCCATCCCACGCTAAAAGAGCGCAGCTCTTCGCTGGCAGAACCCGCGACGGATATTAAAACCTGCGATCACTATCAGCAATTCCCACTGTATTTAGCCGGTGAGACACACGAGCATTATGGTATTCCACACGGCTTTAGCTCGCGTATCGCGCTGGAACGTTATCTGAGTGGGTTGTTTGGCGACGTGAGTTCAAACTGATAACGCGACTGGCAGTGCCAGTCGCGATGAGATGTTTTTTACGCTTTAGCCTGGTGGTAGCTGCTGACCTTAAACAGGCGGCGGCAATAATCAAGGAAGTAGCCATACACTGCACCCATCAGCATTGAGACCACGATGTTGGAGCTTACCGCAGCTGTGATCTGGTGCCAGTCTGCGCCAACCGTCAGCAGAATAATCACATATACCGGTGACTGGAACGTGACATAGGCCAGCACATCCGCCAGGTTTTTCCCCCATCCTGCCTGCGTGGCTTTGCGTGCCGCGCGCATAAACAAATCGCGGTACATACCGTATGGCCAGGCGATCAGGATGTTGACGGGGATAGCGACCAGTCTGGAGTACAGTGACTGTTCGAAACTCATTCCTGAAAGGAATATCTCGATCAACATGTTCACGACAGAACAATAAACAACCATCGCGAACGTGTCTGCTACTGCATGACGCAAGCGTGACTGCGGAGAGAACATGTTAATGCTCCTTGTAAAAAGGGGGAAAAAGGTTTTCAATACCTTCTTGCTAGTGATTTGTCTTGCTGCTTTCGCGTTCGAGTAGGATATCTGCCTGGATAATAACTATCAACTAGCTTAAAATTTTTATTTATTGCCTTTTTGTCGATAAAATGCTCTGCAGTGGTTTGTTTTTTGTTCGTTTTGGTATTTTCGTTGTCATGAAAATTAAAACCATTAAAAATCAATAAGTTGTTTTGACTTGTTTTTCTGAACTTTTTGCGCTCCTTTTTGAATGTTGACGAATGTTGCGCATATCTACCGCAACGCCTGCGCGATGCCTGTATTGGTTTATCTGGTGTGGCAGCGAGATATCCCAAATCTATTTATTCTGGTTGCTGGCCGAATATAAAATATCGCTGACTAAAGATCACCGTATGACAAGATAAATAATAATAGCGATTGTCGTTTTAATATCTTGCGACAAAAAAGAGACTGGAAAAAGAAAAAACACTCGCATACAATTTGCTTCGTAATACCGATTTCTGTTTTTGCGTTAAAGAGGTTTTATTAATATGAGTTCAATGTTAAAAAACTTAAATAATATTCGATCGCTACGTGTCATGGCGCGTGAATTATCCGTCGAGGTTCTGGACGATATGCTGGAAAAACTTCGGGTAGTCACCAAAGAACGACGTGACGAAGAAGAACTGCTGCAGCGCCAACGTGCAGAACAGCAGGAAAAAATTAATACACTGCTGGCGATGATGAGAGCTGATGGGATTGATCCTGAAGAACTGTTGAGCATGTCGGCGGCAACATCGCGTTCGGTTAAGAAACGTCAGCCGCGTCCGGCGAAATATCGTTTTACGGATACTAATGGTGAAACAAAAACATGGACAGGACAAGGCCGCACGCCAAAGCCGATTGCACAGGCGCTGGCTGCCGGTAAATCTCTCGATGATTTTTTGATCTAATATCAATGCGGTGAGGGGAACCTCACCGCTTATTTTCAGCAGACGCCGAAATCGCCTTCTTCAGAATATCGCGTGACATCAGCAACTTTTAGGGTGTATTTTTCGCCACTTTCATTGCTGGCTTGTACCGCCACAATTTGATCGTCATTGACTTCAACAACCTTCAGTTTTGGTCCGCCCATACGCGGTTGCACCAGATCGCCAGGTTTAAACATATTGTTGCGCTCCTTTATTTATCATTTATCGCAGAACTCACCATAGATCACGTCAATCGGCGGGTACAGCGTTGTTTCTTCTATTACCGCTTAATGAGTACGTCGGTTCCAGGGCATTTTGTCGAGCAGTCGCGCCATACCGCAGAAGCCAGTTACACCCGCAAGTACCAGCCCCGCACCGACAAAACCGCTGAGTAAGAAGAAGCCGCTGTTAACGGAGTAACCGAGAATGACGCCAAGCAAGGCAAGGCTACCTGCGGCTATCTGCACCTGACGCATCAGCGGTAACGGTTGTGAACTGTCTTTCGCCACCGGCAACCCTGCGGCTTTCCAGCCGTCAATTCCACCTTCCAGCAGCCAGACCTGCGCGGGCGCAGCAATGGCGCTCAGTTTTGTTGCCGCATTTTGTGTACGTTTGCCTGACTGGCAGTGAAAAATCACCTGCTCGGCGCGTAAATTCGCAGGCAGCGATCCCTGCTCAAGCGCGGGCAACGGTGCCAGATGTGCCTCAGGAATATGCTCGTGCAGATACTCGTCAGCGTCGCGGATATCAATCAGTTTTGCACCCTGTGCGACCAGTGTCTGCGCCTCGCGCGGGGAAATCGTCCCAATAGTCATGATGGCTCCTTATGGGCAATACAGTGTTTTTAATGTGGCGATCAGCGAATTCACGGCCGCATTTTTAATGGAGTAGAGGATGCGCTGGGCATCGCGCTGGCTTGCTATCAGACCTTCTTCACGCATACGCGCCAGATGCTGGGAAGTGGCGGAAGGGCTAAGGCCGGTAACACGGGCTAACTCGCCTGCGCTGGTACCGGGTGAACCGCAGAGCATGCACAAAATCAGCAACCGTTTCGGGTTACTCATCGCTTTAAGCAACGCGGCAGCCTGTTCCGCGCTGGCCTGGAGTTGTTCAAGTTCAGTCATATGTATTTAAGCATAATCTAAATTAAGTATATTCTAAAATAAATAACCAACGTACGCCAGCGTAAAGAGCGTAAAGGAGGGTAAAACAGCCGCGGAATGCTGGCGGAGTTGGGTAGAATGGCTACTCTTAGAGATAAAATCTCTTTTTAAACAATGATTAATTTTTTGCTTGTAGGGAGTGTGTATGGGTTTCTGGAGAATCGTTTTTACTATTATTTTGCCTCCGCTCGGCGTGTTGCTGGGTAAAGGATTTGGTTGGGCGTTCATCCTCAATATCGTTCTGACGCTGCTGGGGTACATCCCTGGTCTGATTCACGCCTTCTGGATACAGACGCGTAACTAATTCCCCTTCTACAGCGGCGCTTTGGCGCCGTTTTCTTTGCGCCTCGTTCTCCTCTGCTACACTTTTGGGGTTGATTGTTAATTACCGAGGTGGATATGGGACTCTTCAATTTTGTAAAAGATGCGGGTGAAAAACTGTGGGATGCGGTCACTGGAAATCATGACACAGCCGATCTGGCAAAAAAAGTGCAGGAACATCTGAATAAAACCGGTATTCCGGATGCGGATAAAGTGGACGTCCAAATTAACGAAGGCAAAGCCACCGTTTCTGGTGATGGATTAAGTCAGGAAGCGAAAGAAAAAATCCTGATTGCGATTGGTAATATCTCTGGTATCGCCAGCGTCGATGATCAGGTTAAAACCTCTGCGCCCGCGAGCGAAAGCCAGTTTTATACCGTGAAATCAGGGGATACCCTGAGCGCGATTGCCAAACAGGTTTACGGTAACGCCAATTTGTATAATCAAATATTTGAAGCCAATAAACCGATGCTGAAAAGCCCGGATAAAATTTATCCCGGGCAGGTTTTACGTATTCCGGAGCAGTAATATTATTCAGGCTTATTCCGTCAGCAATTTACCGGACATCGCCTGTTGAATAATCGGAATCGGCGTCAGCAGGTGCTGGCGCATTAATTCGCTGGTGCGCGCGGCATCGCGTGCCAGAATTGCTTCGGTCAACGTTTGGTGCTGATCGTGTTTGTCTTCCAGCATCTCCACCGACAGCACCGTTTTTCGCAGCCAGATAAACCGGTAGCGCGCCGCCAAATCGAACAGTCGTTCGCGCATTTGCAGCAGATATTGTGAACCACAGCCAGCGACAATCGCCGAGTGAAACGCCTGATGGCGCAGATCCCACTCGTCGAGCATCTGTTCACTGGCGTCAATAGCTTCAAGCTTACTAAGCATATGCGCGCGCGCCAGAATTTCAGCCTCCCAGGCGTCGTCGCCGCGTTCAATGGCCAGCGCGACCAGCATGGCTTCCATATTGGCGCGGGCATCGAAAATATCGAGCAACTCCTGCTCTGACATCGGGGCGACACGATACCCTTTCTGATTCACCACCGTCACCAACCGCTCGGCAACTAACTGCGAAAGCGCTTCGCGCAGTGGCCCAACGCCAAG
Source organism: Citrobacter sp. wls716 (assembly GCF_005280975.1). Classification (NCBI taxonomy): domain Bacteria; kingdom Pseudomonadati; phylum Pseudomonadota; class Gammaproteobacteria; order Enterobacterales; family Enterobacteriaceae; genus Citrobacter; species Citrobacter sp. wls716. The sequence continues at coordinate 103,974 of NZ_SZWX01000031.1, read as the reverse complement.
ATCATAACGCGAGGTCAGCAGGCTCATACGCAGTTTTTCATCAGGCTGATACACACCGCGGATGATGTCGTTCTTCAGCCAGCGGTATCCATCAATGGCCGTCGGTTGGGGAATGGCGGTCATGGTCATACTCCTGAAAGGATTTCCCGGCCTGCGCCGGGAACAGGTTTAATGCGTATTTTGCAATGGTGCTTTTTGCCACGATAGCAGTTTTTTCCAGCGCGACATAATGGGCACGGTGCAAATAATGCCTATGGCTAACAATCCGGTAGAGATAACTTCCAGCTGTTGTGCCGGGCGAAACAGCATCACCACCAGCACAAAGATAATAAACGCGATGACCACCCAGGTGAGCCACGGATAGAGCCACATTTTCAGTTTAATTTCGCCGCCTCGCGCCAGCAGGATTTTGCGCATCCGCAGTTGAGAAACGGCAATGACCAGATAGACCAGCAGTGCGATGGCACCGGAACTGTCGATCAGGAATTTAAACACCTTGGCCGGGGCGTAATAGTTGACGATAACGGTGAGGAATGCCGCCCCGGTAGACAGCAACACCGCCACATAAGGCGTTTTACTGCGGTTCGTTTTACCCATAAAAGCGGGGGCATCGCCACGGCGGCTCAGGGAGTAGAGCATACGCGAGGACGTATACAGCGCGGAGTTGAGACAGCTAGTCACCGACAGCAAAATGACGCAATCCATGATCAGTTTCGCGTGTGGGATATGCAGTAGCTCCAGTACCGAGCGGTAAGAACCGACTTCTTTCAGTCCCGGCATGTTCCACGGGATCAGCGCCACCACCACAAAAATAGAGCACAGATAGAAGATGGAGATACGCCAGATAACCGAGTTGGTGGCGCGAACGATATGTTTATCCGGGGTATCGGATTCGGCGGCGGCGATGGTAACTATCTCTGCGCCCATAAAGGAGAACATGGTGATTAACATTGCGCTGATCACGGCGCCAAAACCGTTGGGCATAAAGCCGCCCTGATCCCACAGGCGCGAAACCCCGCTGACCTCGGCATAAGGATAGAAACCGCTAATCGCCGCTGCGCCGAGGGTTATAAACGCCAGAATGGCAACCACTTTGCACAGCGCCAGCCAGAACTCGAACTCACCGTAATTTTTGACGCTCAGCAAATTACTGCCGGTTAATGCCAGCGTGATAACCAGAGAAAACAGCCAGATAGGAATGCCAGGCACCCAGGAGTGAAGAATGATGGCGGCGATATTCGCCTCCAGCGGGATAACCAACACCCAGAACCACCAGTACAACCAGCCGATGGTATAACCGGCCCATGGGCCGATGGCCTTATCGGCGTAGGTGGAAAAAGAACCGGTATCCGGTGTGGCGACGGCCATTTCGGCCAACATGCGCATAATCATCACCACCAGCAATCCGGCGAACAGATAGGCTAATAATACTGCGGGACCGGCTTCTGCTATCGCCACGCTTGAACCGACAAACAGACTTGCGCCGATTACCCCGGCAATAGACAGCATGGTGACGTGGCGTGATTTCAGCCCGCCCCCTAAATCATGTGATTGTGACAGTTGCCCCATCTTTAAACCTCTCGAAAGTATTTCACTTGGGAGAGCACCCCGACATTCCCGCGCCGGGGCACGCGTATTATTGTTATTGACCCTGTTTGCCGGATGGCGGCTCCGCCTTATCCGGCTTAAAACTCCCCGTTTTGATACGGGTTTAACCCTGCTTTGCCTCGGCAAAACATTGCGCGATAATGTCCAGCCCCTGGCGGATTTGCGCATCTTCAATAGTCAACGGGACAAGTATGCGCAGCACGTTGTAGTAAGGCCCGCAGGAGAGCAGGATCAGCCCTTTATCTCGCGCACGTGCGACAATTTCGGCGGTCAGTTTGGCGTCTGGTTTCGTATGGTCGCCATCTTCGAACAGTTCGATAGCAATCATCGCCCCCAGCCCGCGTACGTCGCCAATCTCGCGGTGGGTTTCCGCGATAGCCAACAGGCCTTCACGCAGGGTTTGCCCCAGTTCGTTGGCTTTTTGCAGCAAATTTTCCTGCTCGAAAATGTTTAGTACCGCCAGCGCAGCGGCACAGGCAATTGGGTTACCGGCATAGGTACCGCCCAGACCGCCCGGTGGAATAGCGTCCATGACGTCGGCGCGTCCGGTCACGCCGGCCAGTGGGAAGCCTCCGGCGATGGATTTAGCGAAGGTGGTGAGATCGGGCGCAACGCCCATCTGCTCCATGGCAAACAACGTACCGGTACGACCCGCGCCGCTCTGTACTTCATCGGCAATCAGCATGATCCCGTGTTCGTCACAAATGGCGCGCAGGCGCTGCATAAAGGCCGGCGAGGCGGCGTAAAAACCCCCCTCGCCCTGAACGGGTTCAATCACGATGGCGGCAACGTCTTCCGGCGCGGCATCGTTTTTGAAGATGCGATGAATGCTGGCGATAGCATCGTCGTCACTGATGCCGTGCAGCGGGCACGGGTAAAGCGCGCGATACACGTGGCCCGGCATCAGTCCCATTCCGGCAGAGTATGGGTTCACTTTCCCTGTCAGCGACAGGGTGTAGTGGGTACGGCCGTGGTAAGCACCGCTAAAGGCGATGGTCCCGGTACGTTTGGTGGCGGCGCGAGCGATTTTTACCGCGTTTTCCACCGCTTCGGAGCCGGTGGTGACTAGCAGTGTTTTCTTGGCGAAATCACCCGGCACTTTCTTGTTCATGATTTCGCACAGCTCCAGGTATGGCTCATAGGCCAGTACCTGGAAACAGGTATGGGACAGCTTTTTCAACTGCGCTTCTACCGCAGAGACAATCTGCGGATGCAGGTGCCCGGTATTCAACACTGCAATACCTCCGGCAAAATCGAGGAATTCACGGCCTTCAACGTCCCAGACCCGACAGTTTTCTGCACGCTCGGCGAAAATTGGATGGATCTGGCCTACGCCACGGGGAACGGCGTTGCTGCGACGTTGCATGAGTTCTTTGTTGGTGCTCATCAGGTGTTCTCCAGTATTTATTTTATTAAAGGCCGATACACATATATTTGATTTCTAAGTAGTCTTCGATGCCGTACTTTGATCCTTCACGGCCAAGACCGGAGGCTTTGATTCCCCCAAACGGGGCGACTTCGTTGGAGATAATGCCGGTGTTAATCCCGACGATGCCGTACTCCAGCGCTTCGCCAACGCGGAAGACGCGGCTCAAATCACGGGCGTAGAAATAGGCGGCCAGACCAAACTCGGTGTCGTTGGCCTGAGCGATGACGTCGGCTTCGTCTTTAAAACGAAACAGCGGCGCCAGTGGGCCAAACGTCTCTTCTTTGGCGACCTTCGCGTTGTCAGGCACATCTACCAGAATGGTGGGCTGGAAGAAGTTACCGCCGAGCGCATGAGGTTTACCGCCCGCGATAATGCGCGCGCCTTTATCCAGAGCATCGGCGATGTGTTCCTGCACTTTGGCAACCGCTTTATCGTCGATCAGCGGTCCGGTAGTGACCTCTGGTTGCAGACCATCGCCGAGATGCAGTTTGCTCACCGCCTGCTGAAGTTTTTCGGCAAAACGCTCATACACGCCGTCCTGAACGTACAGGCGGTTGGCGCAGACGCAGGTTTGCCCGGCGTTACGGAATTTCGAGGCCAGCGCACCTTCCACGGCTTTATCAAGGTCGGCATCGTCAAAGACGATAAATGGCGCATTGCCGCCCAGTTCCAGCGATACCTTTTTGATGTCTTTGGCGCACTGCTGCATTAACTGACGGCCAATTTCGGTTGAGCCGGTAAACGACAGCTTGCGTACCAGCGGGTTGCCAGTCAGCTCATTACCGACCGCGCTCGCAGAACCGGTCACCACGCTGAAAACACCTGCCGGGATCCCGGCGCGATTAGCCAGCTCTGCCAGCGCCAGCGCGGAGAATGGCGTCTGGCTGGCGGGTTTAAGCACCATCGTGCAACCTGCCGCCAGCGCCGGACCGGCTTTGCGGGTGATCATCGCCGCCGGGAAGTTCCACGGCGTAATCGCGGCGGTTACGCCGATAGGCTGTTTGATGACGATCAGGCGTTTGTCGGCCTGATGGCCAGGGATCGTATCGCCATAAATGCGTTTGCCCTCTTCGGCAAACCACTCAATAAAGGAAGCGGCATAGGTGATTTCGCCTTTGGCCTCCGCCAGCGGTTTACCCTGTTCCAGGGTCATCAGGCGGGCGAGATCGTCCTGATGCTCAATCATCAGGTTGAACCAGCGGCGCAGGATATTGGCTCGCTCTTTGGCGGTTAGCGCCCGCCACGCGGGCAGGGCGCGATTCGCGGCGTTAATCGCTTCGCGGGTTTCATCCGCCCCCATTTTCGGTACGCTACCTAATTTCTGACCGTTGGCGGGGTTGGTCACCGCGAGGGTCTCGCCGCTGTTGGCGTCACGCCAGTGGCCGTCGATCAGTGCCTGCTGGCGAAACAAGGTGGGATCGTTAAGTTGCATAATTGCTTCCTGTCTTAAAAAGGTTAACGGGTGAATGCGGCGTGTAATGTCTCCACGCTACGTGCCGCACGCAGCGTGCGTCCGGGATTACTCTGGTTCTCCAGCAGCGCATGAACTTTGCTGACAATATGTGCACCGATAGGGATTGCCGATGTTGCCGCCGGAGAAGGAGCGTTACAGGTGTGAATTGAGCGTGGCGTGGTGACAAACAGAAAATCGTCAATTAGCTTGCCATCAGGTGATACCGCCTGTGCCCGCACGCCCGCAGGCCACGGTTGCAGATCGTTAAGCGTCAGGCTCGGGCAATACTTTTGCACCAGCCGCAAATATCCGCTTTTGCACAGCGAGTTCTTCATTTCGCCAAGCCCGGATCGCAGGTTGTTTTGCAGCACGCGGCGAATACCAGAAGAGCCGAGGATCTCCAGCGTATCGCTGAGCGAGAAGTCACGCTTACGGTAGCCTTCACGTTTAAATGCCAGCACGGCGTTGGGGCCGACCGTGACGCTGCCGTCAATCATCCGGGTCAGATGAACACCGAGAAACGGCATTGCCGGGTCGGGGATGGGGTAGATCAGATGGTTAACTATCTGATTATGTTCTGGCGCCAGGCGGAAATATTCGCCACGGAACGGACAGATGATAAAGCCAGGTTCAACGCCGAGCATTTTCACCAGTCGGTCCGCCATCAGGCCAGAACAACTAATCAGCGTCGCGCCTTCATATTCCTGGCCCTGACGGGTATGGACAATCACGCCCGCAGCGTGCTCTTTCAGCGCGCTGACCTCGGCGTTGTAAATAATCTCACCGCCTTTGGCCTGGAAAATCTTCGCCATCGCGGCGGTGACTTCGCGGTAGCTGACGATCCCGCTCGACGGAACAAAAATGCCGCCCAGACCGGTGATATTCGGTTCACGCTCGCGAAGCTCCTGCGCATTCAGCCATTCGCGATCCAAACCGTTAGCGGCGGTGCGATCCCATAGCGCGCGCATGCGCTCCATTTCCAGAGGGGAGGTGGCAACCAGCATTTTTCCGCAGACGTCGTAGCGGATGCCGTTTTGGTCGCAAAAGGCTTTTGTGGCGCGATTTCCGGCCAGGCAAAACTGCGCCTTCAGGCTGCCGGGAGTGTAATAGACCCCGGCATGAATGACACCGCTGTTGTGGCCCGTCTGGTGGCAGGCCGGGCCGGACTCTTTTTCCAGTAGCGCGATTCTGGCGTCCGGATAGACATCAATCAGTTGCATGGCGGTCGACATGCCGATAATGCCGCCGCCAATAATCACAAAATCATACATCCGCTTTTTTCCTTCGCGCTTACTGATGAGTCTGGTAGTGGTTTGTCGCGTAAGCGAAATAGCCACGCTGGCGCATCAGTTCGCGGCGCAGGTCTGGGTGCGAGGTGAAACGATCGCGACCGTGCAGCCAGAACAGGTTGTTGATCAACAGGAATTTACCCACTGAAACCGGTACGGAAATAATACTTTTGCTGGTTTCCAGCGCGTCGGACAGGTCGCTCAGCCAGACGCCTTCTTCATAGTCTTTTGGCTGGACGAACTGGTCGATGTAGCGCATCACCGGACGACCCTGCTGGTCAACGTCAAATACCGGATGGAACACGTCCTGGCTCACGTTTTTGCTTGGCGGCGCGGCAAAGCGCATGGGGCGACGCGCCAGCGGGTGGGTAAAGTACTGATCCAGATGTTCCCAGTCGTCAAGGTGCAGCAGCAGCGAGTTACCGCCGGTCATGTTCTGCTCGTCAATCTTCATCATCAGCACATAGTCGGTGATCTCTTCGAGGTAGGTTCCGTCGTTGTGTAGCTCCATAACACGGTGCGGCTGGCGCAGATAGCTGTCTGAGTTATCAACGTTTTTTACCACGAAGCGCGCATAGTACTGACCGCTCATCGCATCAAAATTGGAGCGTCCGATAAGATGCGCTACCGCCGTGGCCAGCTTGACCATCTCTTCTGCCTGCGCCACATCATCCACGCCCACGGCATTGATCAGCAGTGCGCCTTCGGCACGATCGAGCAACGTTTTCAGCAACAGAGGCTGCAACTGATTGCCGCACAGGTCATCGAGGATTTTGCCGACTTTGAAGCGCAAGAAAGATTTGTATTCCAGGGCCTGTACCGGCCACTGCGCCACGGCCTGCAGAAATTGCTCAGTGGTCTCAGCGGAAAAAGTCAGCTCCAGCAGGCGTGGGGACTGGGCTGAAGGTTTCAGCGTGAAACCGCTGTAGTGTTGGGCTGGATCGTCAGCGTTCGGTTTTACGGCAGTCAGTGCGTTCATCAAATCGTTCCTCTCAGTAGATTGTCAGGGAGATATGGCGAAGCTCGTTTCGTAGCCATAAATTAAAAATATCTACATTTTTGAAAAACGCGCACAGAATGAGCTTGTTTGTTTATTATTTGTGATCAAAAACAACAAATATTTAACATTGAAAAAGGTAGGGATTTAAAGCGAAGTGGGGATAGAACGGTTTTCTCAGGGGTAAAACCCCCTGATTTTAAAGTGGAAAGTAAAGTCTCTTAATGTTCAAGGGCGATAGCGCAGACGTGTTCAACATGGGTGAGATCGTGGTACAAGTCGGGCAAGGTCATCTTCTTACGAATTACGATTTTGAGATTAACCTCAATTTTACCCTTCTTAATATCCCTGATCGTTATGTTTTCAATAATGTTTTTCTGCTGATGGATGCGGGTTATCAGATTTTCGAGTGCATCGCGTTCATCAAGAATAACCCGGACTTTTACTTTTCCAGGAAACTGGTTTTTAGTCTGTAAGAAAATAATGAACGGGCTTAGTTTGATTGCCAATAAAAATAAAGCCGTGGCAAAAAAAGCATGAAAATAAAAACCGGCTCCACAGGTGATTCCCACCCCAGCAGATGCCCAGACAATTGCCGCAGTAGTGAGACCAGAAATAGCATCGTCGTGTCGGTGCAGAATGACTCCCGCACCGAGAAAACCAACGCCGCTGATAATCTGAGCCGCCAGGCGCATAGGATCGCTACGGATGTTCATCGAAATTTCAGCATAGTATTCCGCAGATTGTATTGATACGACAGTTAACACACAGCTGGCTACGGATAAAATAACGCAAGTTTTGAAGCCGACCGGTTTCCCTTTCGATTCTCTTTCCAGGCCAATAATGCCACCCAGAATAAATGCAATGCTGATTTTGATGATCGTAGTTAAAGGCAACAATCCTTGCTCATTGATGATGGCGGCCAGATTATTCATGCAATTACCTTAATGAAAGAGTCTTTAACGATCAGGAGTTTGCTTTTTTCAATGGGAGGTCTGCTTTGCGTTTTGAAATATCGTCCCGGAAGAATATCAGGAAGAATACGCTGACCACTGCGGCAACGCCTGCTGAAACCAGCCAGAATGTTTCCCATTGCGGTAACGCCTGTGGGCCTTGTTCCGTCACGGTGTTGTTAAAGATTTGCCCGCATACGGTAGAGGCAAACAGCAAACCGACGCCGTTGGAGACGATGAATCGTAAACTTTGGGCTTGGGCTTTAATCTCTGGCGCGGCTTTACGGTCAACATAAATGTCGCCCACGGTAAAGAAGAAGTCCCAGCAGAATCCCTGCAACATCAGACCGATCAGCACAAACATCATGTTGGCATCCAGCGAGGCATGAGCAAACAACAGTGTGCGGATGATCCAGCAAACGGCGCCCAACATGAGAGTAATTTTGAAGCCGGCTTTCAGTAAGAAAAACGAGAGCAGGAACATAAAAATGACTTCACAGGCGATGCCGACCTGCATCATTGACGCGGCGTTATCGAATCCAAGCGCTTTTAAAAAGACCGGGATATAGGCGGAATAAGCCGTTTTGGGGATCATCAGGACAAAAATGCTGAGCATCAAAACCGAGAAACTGCGGTCCTTGAAGAGTGCCAGAGCGTCCAGACATAACAGATCGCGGAGTGTAAATACGCTTCCTTTTGCTTTCGGTGGGGTGTTTGGCAACGTAAAGCAGTAAAGGCCGAGCACGACACCGGAGGCTGACGCAATATACCAGGTGATGGTATTTCCGGAATAGCCCATTTCACCAATAATAAAACCGATGACCATAAAGCCAAATGTGCCGAACACACGAATAAAGGGGAAGTATTTCACCCCGTTAATGTGGCTGAAACTGATGCTGTTAGCCAGCGCCGTTGTTGGATAAAACAGCAGACCAACCAGGAAGATCATGGTCAACGTCATACCCGTGTTTTGTGCCTCAATAAATTGTGGAACAAACAACAGTACGCCAGCATTAATTAAATGCAGGATCGCCATGACTTTTTGTGACGAAAAGAAACGGTCGGCTACCATGCCAATAAAGAGTGGCGAAAGAATGGTCGCCAGACCAAGCAAAGCATAAGATGAGCCAATAATGGTCGCCATACCATAGGTACTTAATACCAGTCCCATGGTCATATTCCAGGCGCCCTGCATGAAATATTGTATGAACATCATAACCAGCAGGCGTGGTGTTTTATTCAGGTCCATATTGCATATCCTTTATTGGTTGATGCTCAGGTTAAGCCCATCCCAGGCGACAAGAATGTTCTCTTTGTCGCACGCCGCCACGAGATCGTCGTGCAGTAGACCGCCGCTGTGTGAGACATGCGAGACGATGAGTTGGCTATTTTTCTCAAGGCAGCCCAGTTCTGCAAGCCTGTCTCTGGCGGCGAAAACAGTTTCCAGACTCATGTGGTTATTTGTACGGTTATCACCATTAAAACCGTAGGTACATTCCAGCACCGTTAAATCGATCTTTTTCCCTTTCAACCATTGCCAGGTGAGTTCAGGGAACCAGCCCGAATCATGTCCATAGAAAATTGACTGACCGTCTTTTTCGATAAACCAGGTATAACAAAGCTCCCATTTGGCATGGTTCGCCAGCAGTGGAGTGATTCGGTATCCGCGGGTTTCAACGGTTACGAAGGGAACCAGGCAATGAAAGGCAAATCTTTCTGCGCTGTAGCCAGGTAACACTTGTGCCGCGCCGTTAATCGCACGGTCATTACCAAAAATGTGCAACGGATGAGTAATCTCAAATCCGTACCCTTCCATTCGGCTAAAAAGATCGCCGACGTTGAAATGATCGGGATGTGTATGCGTGAACAGCAGCGATTTGATCTCTGTTGCGTCCAGGCCATCTCGCAGCAGTTGCTGAGTGAATTCAGGCGCGACATCAATCAACAGTTCATCGTCGATGATCGCTGAGGAGTGCGTGCGTATGTCTTTGCCTTTACGAATACGGGCTTGCTGACAGTGCTCACAACGGCAAAAAGGATTGGGTATCCCTTCGGATGCCGCGGTTCCCAGAAAATGAATATTCATGTTTCCCTCTTGATCAAAACAGAGTGTTGTTTTTTGAACGAAAATGTAATGAAACGTAATTGGAACGTGTCAATTATCATCCTGCGACTTCAAGGCAACAACGATCTTTTGTTGTAGAAGTGATCCTCTTCAAGAATTTATTGGTTTATTTTTATATTTCATGTGGTTGTAATTCTTGATTCATGTCTTCGTGCTATATGGGGTTGAGAGGTGGTTATAAGAATGTGTTGATAAAATGCACTTTTTAATATTGTAACGTTCAAATTATCTTGCTGAAGATAGTTTCCTGATGAGCGCCGTGCTAGCATCAAAGCATCAGGGGAAGGATGTAAAAATGCCAACTATCAAAGACATAGCAAGAATTGCCGGTGTGTCGCATGGGACTGTCTCGAATGTGCTCAATGGCAGAGGAAATGTAAGCGTTGAGAAAATTGAAGCGGTTCAACGTGCGGCCCGAGAAGTTGGCTATCAGTTGAATGCGCAGGCGCAATCATTGAGAGCCAGCAAAAGTCAGGGAGTGGCCTTGATTCTGCCCGACATCAATGCGGAACGTTACTATCAACTCTATCGGGGATTACACCAGGCCTGGCAACCTTCACTCAGCGAACCGGTTGATCTTTACCTGACTAATGATTTGCCCAATCTGGAACTGGATATTTTGCAAACACTGGCGGCAAAGTCTTACCAGGCTATTGTCACCGTGAGTTGCCTGGTCAACAGCCAGCCCTATTACGATATGCTCAGGCTCTCCCCGGAGAATGTGTTTTTTGCGTATCGCCAGCCAGCCGGTGCAGTTTGTTATTTTAGCCTTGACTATGTGACCGCAGGGGAAGAAACCGCAAGAAAGGCACTGGTGCAGCAGCCTGGTCATATTGGTGTTTTCTGCGAACCGCTGGAATTTGCCCACAGCGCACGCTTTACTCAAGCGATACAGAAGGTATGCCGGGAGTTAAGTCCGCACACAAAGCTTACGGTTATACCTGCGCATGCCAGTGAAGTTAACACCGTCGCGTTTGACTTTTTCCGGGGGGCGATACCCGATCTGTTTATTGTTCAGGACAGTGAGAAGACGCGTGCGTTGACGCAAGCGTCCTGGTTTGGGAGTTCTCAGTCCTGCCCGCCGATAGTACAACTGAGTGATAATCTTCCTGCATCTTTTGATGGAATCACCAGCTATCAGATGGATTATGCCCGCCTGGGGACAACTATTGCTTCATGTATTCGCCAACCCAAAAGTAAAGAGAAGCACCGTATTCTGACGAATTGCGGTTTTTCCTGGAATGGACAATACGCTCCGCCTCATGAGACGGAGGCGACGCTGAATATGTTAATTTTGCCCAGCCCTTCGACCGATGCGCTGAAGAAACTGTTACCTCACTTTTATCGCCAGACCGGTATTAAGGTTAATCTTGCGGTTTATCCGTATGATGAGGTTTTTGAAATTCTCTCTCATCTTCACCTGCACCCTTATTACGATTTACTGCGAATCGATATGGCGTGTTTTCCCTGGTTTGCAGAAAAAGCATTATTGCCGCTGGAGTCGGTCTCCCCCGAGCTCCCGTTATTGCTGGATAACTTCTCTGAGCAAATTAAGCAGCACTTCAGCCAGGTGAATGGGACTGCGTGGGCAATTCCCTTTGATGCCAGTATGCAGCTTCTGTTTTATCGACGAGATCTGTTTGAAGATGCGACGATTAAACGGATGTTTTATGAATCAACAGGAAAAGAGTTAACGCTACCAGAGAATTTCGCACAATTTGATGAGATTGCCGCTTTCTTTAGTCAACTGCATCAGCCAGAAAACAGACAGCGCCCGATGGGCACGGCGGTGACGTTGGGCAGCTCAGGACTTATCGCCACTGAGTACTTGCTGCGTTACTACGCGTTAGGGGGACGATTGGTGCGTGAGGGCGAGCCGGTACAACTTGATGCTTCGCTTGCTGCCGCTGCACTCGAAGAATATCTGCACCAGCTTTCTATCGCCGTGAATCTCCCTGGTGAGTGGTGGAGTGATGCGGTTAAACAGTTTGAGCGTGGAAATCTCGCCATGCTGATTATGTATCTCAATTTGTTTAACGATGTTGCGCATACGACCATCGCCCCCACGATCGGCTATGCTCCCGTTCCAGGGCAGCTTCCACAATTGGGCGGTGGCTCTATTGGAATGTCTCGCTACAGTAAGAAGAAAAAACAGGTTGAGCAGTTTTTTCATTGGCTTTATTCCGATGAAATTTCGCGCCATCTGGTTCTATTGGGGGGCAACAGCGCCTGGTCTGGAATATGTCACGATCAAAATGTTCTCAATCTCTACCCGTGGTTTAATTTACTGAATGAAAAAGGCATGACGGGAATACGGGAGTCTCAGGGAAGTAAAGGTGAGCCTTTTAATCTGCGACAGGCAGAGATTATTATCGGGCAAGGCGTGACGAATGCGATTAACGGCATTATGGACGTCACGCAGGCCGTGGAATACATCAATGCGCGGATCAGAAACGAAACGGGTGCCTGAAATATGCGACTCCTCGCCTCTTACTGATGACGTAAGAGGCGAGAAAAAGCGGTTAACAGTAACCCACTTTATAAATACGTCCGGTTTGAATGCCTTCCACGCTGCGGCGGTAAGCGTTGGCCACAGTTGCCGCTGGCACACTTTCAAAGCCTGGGAAGAATCCATCGTAGGCTTCAGCAGATTCACTCAGTACGGTTGGGCTTATCAGGTTAATACGCTGACCACGTTCCAGCTCACAGGCAGCCGCGCGCACAAATCCTTCCAGCCCGGCATTGATCGCTGCCGCATTTGCCCCCTGGGCAATGGGCTCATGGGCGATAATGCCGCTGATAAGCGTAATGGAACCGCCATCATTCAGGTAATGTTGCCCGGTTAAGGCCAGACGCACCTGGCCTAACAACTTATCCTGCAGGCCCTGATTAAATTCACTGTCGGTCATCGTTGATAGCGGGCCAAAGAACAGATTGCCGGTGGCGGAAACAATCGCATCCACGCGTCCTGTTTTTTCAAATAGCGCCTGTACGCTCTCTTGTGAGGTGATATCGACCTGGTAATCACCCTGCGTGCGGCCCACGCGGATAACCTCATGTTTACGGCTCAACGTCTCTGTGACTGCACGACCCACTGTACCGCTGGCACCAATAATGACGATTTTCATAACCACCTCCGCAATAGTGTGAGCCGCTATTCTTTAATGAAAATGAAATCAGATAAACTGGCTAAAAGTTAGATGATTACTAACCAAAGGTTTGCAATATGGATAAGCTGCGCAGCATGGAAACGTTTATCGCGGTGGTGGAAAGTGGAAGCTTTACCGGCGCGGCAACGCGACTGGAGATATCTGCGGTGATGGTGGGGAAATATATCGCCCTGCTGGAAGCGCAGCTCGGTACGCGTCTGCTGGAACGTAACACACGCCGTCAGAGTCTGACCGACGCCGGGCGCGTCTATTTTGAAGAAGCCCGTCGCGTGCTGGAGCAGGTATCGATAGCCGAACGTTCGGTAGAGCGTCTGCGGCTGGCACCAGCAGGGACGCTACGCATAAGCGCGCCCACGTCTTTTGGCGCCTGTGTTATCTCGCCGCTGGCCGCGGGTTTTTTGCAAACCTGGCCAGAGGTACGCATTGAGTTAGATCTGACTAACCGAATGGTGGATCTGGTCGATGAAGGTGTCGATCTGGCGATACGTATTGGTGATATTCATCAGACGGATGTGGTGGCGAAATATCTGTGTCCGTACCGTATGGCCATCTGTGCGTCGCCGGACTATCTTGCCCGATACGGCACTCCTCGAACGCCCGTGGATCTGGTGGATCATCTGTGTTTGTCGCATACCGTGTGGACGGCACGTAATGAATGGAAACTGCCGGGTGTGGCGGGTGAGGTCAGGTGGAAACGTGATGCAATTCTACGCTGTAATGATGGCCACGGCCTGCGTATGGCGGCGGTAGCGGGAGCCGGGCTGCTGTTACAACCAGAGGTTTTATTGGCAGAAGAGCTCGCGAATGGTCGGCTGGTCCGGGTGCTGGAGGGGTTTACGCCAGAGCCGCGGCCAATTCATTTGTTGTGGCGCCAGGATTTGCGTCCACTGCCCAAGCTGACGCAGTTTGTTGAACATGTGCTGGAAGGAACGCTGGGGCTGCGCGGAAAATAAAAATGCCGGATGGCGTTGCGCTTATCCGGCCTACAACCGAGCCAAATTGTAGGCCGGATAGGGCGCAATAGCGCCGCCATCCGGCAATTTGTTAGCCGATGTCCACCTGCGGCTTATTGTTGCGTTTGCGGATCAGGCGCAGCACTGGCGGGATAACGATAACCATGACCGCCATCACCAGCAGGACTTTCGCCACGCCGCTGGCCCACAGAATATCCATGCTGCCATTACTGATGGACAGGGCGCGACGCAGGTTCTGCTCCAGCATTTCCCCGAGCACAAATCCGAGAATTAACGGAGACATCGGGAAGTGCATTTTACGCAAAATGTATCCCAGTACGCCGAGACCGACCATCAGTACCAGATCGAAGGTCGTGCTGTGGACGGCATACACGCCGACCGCCGAAACCGCCGCAATGGCCGGAACCAGGAACCACAGCGGAATGGTCAGCATGCGGGTGAACAGACCGATTAACGGAATGTTCATCACCAGCAGCATCACGTTGGCAATCAGCAGCGCCGCGATCAGTCCCCAGACGATATCCGGTTGTTCGGTGAACATTGCCGGGCCTGGCGTGATGTTGTACAGCGTCAGCGCACCCATCATTACCGCCGTGGTGCCCGAACCTGGTACGCCGAGCGTCAGCATTGGGATAAACGAGCCACAGGCCGAGGCATTGTTGGCCGCCTCAGGTGCGGCAACACCACGAATGTCCCCCTTCCCAAAGCTGTCGCTGTTGCCGCTGAGCTTCTTCTCGGTCATGTAGGTGATAGCACTGGCGATGGTGGCGCCAGCACCAGGCAGAACGCCGACGAAAAAGCCAATCACCGATGAACGCAGGGTGGCCCCTACGCACTGCGCGCCTTCTTTGGCGTTGAACAACATACGGCCCGTTTTACGTACCAGCGTCTGACCACTGCTGGTATGTTCCAGCATTAATAATATTTCTGAGACAGAGAACAGCCCAATCACTACCACGATAAATTGCACACCGTCGGAGAGATGGACACTGTCAAAGGTAAAGCGATAAACCCCGGTATTGGCGTCTACGCCGACGGTCGCGAGTCCGAGACCGATGAGCGCTGCCAGAAATGATTTCAGCGGATTTTGCGCCATCATGCTGCCGAGGCATGCAATGGCGAAAACCATTAAGGCAAAGTATTCAGCCGGACCGAAGGCCAGCGACCATTGTGCTAACGCCGGGGCAAACAGAATGATGCCGCCGATAGCGATAAGCGAACCGAAGAAAGAACTGACTGCTGAGATAGAAAGCGCCACGCCGCCGCGTCCCTGTTGGGCCATTGGATAGCCGTCAAGGGCGGTCATAATGGCTGCCGCATCGCCAGGAACATTGAGCAGGATAGAGGAGATGCGCCCGCCGTACTCGCAGCCGATATAAACAGTCGCCAACAGGATCAGCGCAGATTCCGCAGGGAGATGCAAAGCGAAGGCCAGCGGCAGCAGGATCGCCACGCCATTGATCGGCCCCAGGCCCGGCAGCAACCCAACGATGGTGCCGACAAAGCAGCCGATCAAGGCAATAACCAGGTTTTCCGGCGTCATCGCCACTGCGAAACCCTGAGAAAGATAAATCCAGGTATCCATCGTTTCTCCGTTAACCCAGCCAGGCGCCGAGTGGTAAGGTGACGTCAAGCAGTCGGTCGAAGGCGTACCACAACAGAATGCCGAGAACCGAACCGGAAATGCCCGCTGCCGGGATGGTTGCGCCGAACAGCATGCCAATCACCACGGTGAGAATGGCAGTGGCAATGGGAAAGCCCAACCATTCAAACCCCCAGGCGTACATCAGCAGCACAATCACCATCGTGAGCAACTTTTGCAGCACGTGGCGGCGAGGCCAACTGATGGTGTCCGGGTGGCGCAACAGCAGCGCGACGGCACACAAGAGCATCAAGATAATAATGCCAAGCGGAAAGGGACGCGGCCCAACGGGTTCATAGCTGTATTCGCTGCTGATTTGCCAGGCCACGAACAGCCCGGCTATACAGAGCAACAGCCAGATACCCGCGAAAATACGATCGCTCATCATCTTTGCCCCCGGGCTTATTTCGCCAGACCGAAGGCTTTTGCCTGCTCACGATAATCGGTGACCTGTTTCTTCACGTAGTCATCGAGTTGCTTACCGCTCATGTTGAACTCGAACAGGCCACGCAGATCACGCTGCTTTTTAAATTCGTCGGTCTGTTGGAGCTTATTAAAGGCATCAACCCACCACTGGTAATCCGCATCGCTCACTTTTGGCCCAACGTAGAAGCCACGAATAATCGGCCAAACAAGGTCATAGCCCTGCTCTTTGGCGGTAGGGACATTGGCTAACTGGCCCGGCAGACGTTCATCAGAGAACACCGCGAGTACGCGGATCTTGTCGCCGCTGAGATAGGGCACCATTTCACTGAGATCGCCGGAAACCACCTGGACGTGATTGCCCATCAACGCGGTCACCGGTTCGCCACCCCCCTCAAAGGCGACGTAGCGCATTTTGTGCGGATCAACGTTGGCTTTTTGCGCCAGCAGCGCCGACTTCATCCAGTCCTGGCTACCGATAGAAGCACCCGCGCCAATCACCACGCTGTTGGGATCTTTCTCCATGGCAGTCAGCAGGTCTTTCAGCGTCTTCCAGGGGGAATCACTACGCACGGCAATCATGCCGTAGTCAGTGCCTACACTTGCCAGCCAACGCACGTCATCGACGCCATAGCGGCCGAATTTACCTTGCGACAGATTTAGCAGGGAACCGCCGGAGAAGGCCACGACGGTTCCGGCTTCGGCAGGACGTTGCGCGACGATAGCGTTATAGGCCACTGCACCCACGCCACCGGGCATATAGGTCACGCGCATCGGTTTTTCGATGGCGCCAGTTTCCATCATGCTCACCTGAATCAGCTTACAGGTGAGGTCGAACCCACCGCCGGGTTTTGCCGGAGCAATGCATTCGGTGCGCGATGGCGCTTGTTCGGCTAAAGCAGAAGTACTCATCAATAAAATGCTTGCAATAAGGGTACGAAGTAATTGTTTTTTCATTGTTTATCCTCACGCCGGAAAACCGGATTTTCGGGTACGGAAGAAGATTTTTGTGATTATGTGAGCCGATGTGTAGCAGTTCGGTTGCGTGATTGTTAAAACATTAACCTTTCAATTCCCTTTCAATGCGGCAGAAACTTTACAGGATGTGATATGCGTCTCTTATTAGCGGAAGATAACCGTGAGTTAGCTCACTGGCTGGAGAAAGCGCTGGTGCAAAACGGTTTTGCCGTTGACTGCGTGTTTGATGGCCAGTCGGCCGATCATCTTTTACACAGTGAAACCTACGCGCTGGCGGTACTGGATATCAACATGCCGGGGTTGGATGGTCTGGAAGTCGTCCAGCGCCTACGCAAACGCGGGCAGACGCTGCCGGTTTTGTTGCTGACGGCGCGCAGCGCGGTAGCCGATCGGGTGAAGGGACTGAACGTCGGGGCCGATGATTATCTGGCTAAGCCGTTTGAGATTGAAGAGCTTGATGCCCGGCTGCGGGCCTTGCTGCGGCGTAGCGCAGGCCAGGTGCAAGGGATACAGCAACTGGGGGCGTTAGCGTTTCATGATGAAGGTTACTTTCTGTTGCAAGGACAACCGTTGGCGCTTACGCCGCGTGAGCAGGCCCTGCTGACAGTCCTGATGTACCGTCGACTGCGTCCGGTTTCACGTCAACAGTTGTTTGAGCAGGTGTTCAGTTTGAGCGATGAGGTCAGCCCCGAAAGCATTGAGCTGTATATCCATCGGTTGCGGAAGAAACTGCAAGGGAGCGACGTGCGTATAGCCACGCTGCGCGGCCTGGGTTATGTGCTGGAACGCTGCGATGAGGTGGGTTAAGCCCCAGTCGTTGTACCTGCAACTGCTGATGTTTCTGGGGCTACCGCTGCTGTTGCTGTGGGGACTCTCGGCATTTAACAGCTACGTAAGCGCATTACAGGCCGCGACGCAGGCGTATGACCGGACGCTGCTCTCATCGGCCAGAACGGTTTCTGAGCGGCTGGTGGTGCGCAATAAACACCTGGAAGTCAACGTGCCGTGGGTGGTACTGGACAGCTTTGAACTGAACATGAACGACAGGCTGTATTACAAGGTGGTCGATCCGGCGGGGAAGGTTATCTCGGGCTATGACGATTTACCGGCCATGCCGCCCGCGACCTCGCGTACCCGGCTGTATCCGGCGTTAGCGTGGTTTTATCACACGGAATATCGCGGTGAGGCGATCCGCGTGGCACGCCTGCTCCAGCCGGTCAATGAGGGCGGTATTGTCGGCATGGCTGAAATTTATGTCGCCGAAACGCTGCAATCGCGGCGCTATCTGGCGCGACAGCTGCTGTTTTCCTCGTGGGTTTCGCAAGGGCTGCTGGTGCTGCTCACCTTGGTTCTGGTCGGCTGGCTGCTGCGCCGGGTGTTACGCCCGATGCGCCAGCTGTCTTCGCTGATGGTGCGTCGTGAGCCGGGGCTACTGACGCCGCTGCCTGAGCTGCTGCCGTGGTCGGAAACCCGTTTGCTGATTGTCGCGTTCAACCGCTATATCGATCGACTGCGAGGGCTTATCTCCCGCCAGGAACGCTTCAGCGCAGATGCTTCCCATCAGCTCAAAACACCACTGGCAGTGCTAAAAACGCAGGCGGCAGTGGCTTTGGCGAGCCCGCAACCGCAGCAATGGTATGAAAGCTTACAGGCGATGAGTTCAACGCTGGATAACACTATTCAGCTGACGGAAAGGTTGTTACAACTTTCAGCGGTGAAGCGTAAAGAGCAAGGGGAAAGGCACTTTTCGCCCGTTAATCTGTATGAGGTGGTGCAAACCAGCTGTTTTACCCGTCTGGCGCAGGCGCGCAGTAAAGCTATCGATCTGGGGTATGAAGGGAAGCAGGAGGCGCTGTGGATTGAAGGGGATGAGGTGCTACTCGGTGAACTGTGCGGAAATCTGCTGGATAATGCGCTGAAATATACGCCAGCGCAGGGCGTGGTGACGGCGCGTTTAATGTGCGAGGGAGAAGCTGTGGTGCTGGTGGTTGAAGATAGCGGGCCAGGTATTGATGCACAACAGGTGCATCAGGCGTTACAGCCCTTTCATCGCCTGGATAACGTCGGCAACCTCCCGGGGGCAGGGATAGGCCTGGCTCTGGTCAACGATATTGCGCGTCTACACCGTACACACCCGCAGTTGTCGCGCAGCGATACGTTAGGAGGACTGAGCGTACGAGTACGATTTTTAAGCATCACGAACTGATATCTTTATTTCACTGGTGCAGATTCTTCTTAAGAAAATTACAGATAAGAAAGCCGATCATTATTAATAATAACGGAAAGTGATTTATTGATTTTATTTGTATTGCGGTGCAGTTAATTAATTTCAACGGCTATTTAGGGGAAAAAGAGAAACGATTTATGCTATTCGTCATACATATAACGGTTTTTCATAGTCTACGAAGTGCTATCTGTCAATAACGGTTGTGTTGTAAATTCTCATCTTTTTTGGCGGTGGTGATAAAATGTTCATTCGGAAATTAATGATGAAAATCATAATGATACAAATGGAACGTGGGTGATAGTCACACTAGTCAACATTATTTTTTACATTTACTGACAATGTACCATTGCGTTTTTTAGACTTGTGATATAATTAGCAACATGAAAAGAGAAAAAAACAATTAAATATCAATAAATAATGGGCTGAGATATGCTTAAAAATTCGCTAAAGATTAGCAGTCAAGGATATCCAGTCTTTTTAAAACTGGTCGATTTTATTGTAATCAATATTACGTTAATTTTTAGCGCCCATCTGTTAAATATGGTGCCGTTTAAGACCATTGTCATTCTGAGCATCCTCTTCTCAGTGTTTTTCCTGTTGCTTGCTGAATACACAAAAATGTACCAGCAGAAGATAAAAACCATCGGCATACGTAACCAAAAACGGCTGCTTTTCTGTACGCTGCTGGCAATCTCGTTCAACGAAGTGATCAGCATGACGGTGGCCGAACCGGAGTCACTTGGATACCTGACAAGCCTGACACCGTCATTTTTATCCCCTATTGTTTACTGGTATTTCATTCCTTTACCTTTTCTTTATTTTATTCGTTTTTTCATTTTTAAATATTCAACGAAAAAAAACATTCGTGTGGCGATTATTGGTCTTACCGACAACGGCGTGGCAGCAGAAAATGCATTGATAGCTGAATACTCCAATATCAAATTAGATTTGGCTTTTTATGATGAACGCGCGTTGTCCCGCTGTGGTGATATCGTGGATAAGATAAAAAGTCCCTTTCGCGGTCCTGTCATTAATCTGGTTGAAGAGGCTAAGCAAGGGAATATCGACGAGATCTATATCGCATTGCCGATGGTGGCATTACATCGTATTCGTCACTTTTTGGCCATGATGTCGGATACCACGGTAGATACCTATATTGTTCCTGATTTTTATACCTACAGTAACAATATGTCCAAGCTGCGCTCGATCCACAACCTGCAAACCATTGGCATCTTTAGCTCACCGTTTGAAGGGGCCGGTTCATTTATTAAACGTGCGGAAGACCTGATTCTCGGTAGTATCATTATGGTGATGATCTCCTCACTGATGTTAGCGATTGCTATTGGTATTAAACTTACCTCCCGTGGTCCGGTGTTTTTCAAACAAGATCGATACGGCCTGAGCGGACAAAAAATTAAGGTATGGAAGTTTCGCTCGATGCGAGTTATGGAGAATTCCGATACGGTTATCCAGGCCACTAAGAATGATCCGCGCGTGACAAAATTTGGTAGTTTCTTGCGACGCACCTCTCTTGATGAACTCCCGCAATTCATTAATGTATTGCAGGGAAGTATGTCTATTGTCGGTCCCAGACCTCATGCGGTTACGCATAATGAACAGTACCGCAAACAGGTCGAAAACTACATGATCCGCCATAAAGTTAAGCCGGGGATCACCGGGCTTGCGCAGATTAACGGTTTCCGTGGGGAAATCGATGCACTTTATAAGATGGAAAAGCGCGTTCAGTATGATATTGAATATATTCAAAACTGGTCGTTATGGCTGGATATAAAAATTATTATTAAAACTATTTTCAAAGGATTTGTCGGTAAGAATGCATACTAAATTAATAGTTATTACCGGAATCGTGATATCGCAGTCCGCATGGGCTGATCTAACGCCGAAATCACACATTGGCTTTGCGGGGATCGACTTCCAGGGCCAAGCTGCTGTGGATTACGGTTATGATGATAACGTAACTTATCAGCCCCATAACCGCGATGCGATAGGTTCAGCGTTCCAGAGCGCGGCACCTGTGTTTAGTATGATCGGTGAGCGCGGACAGGATAAGTATTTGCTAATGTATTCAGGCGATTATCGTAACTACTCAAGCGATTCTGCCGATAACTATAACGACCATTTTTTCCGTTTTAACGGTGCCTGGCGTTATGGGCAAATGCACGGCTTAACCCTGAATCTGGAAGATTCAATTGGGCATGAATCTCGCGGCCGCGATATCACAGAGGGCTTTTTGCCGAACCAGTTCCGCCAGTATGGAATTAACTCTCCGCTGACGAATAATTTTATCAACAGTGAGTTGCGCTATAGCTATGGCGCACCAGATGGACGCGGCAAAGCGGAACTGGCACTGTTGTATAAAAAACTGACGTTCGGGAATACCTCGGATGTGCAGGATACCAGCCCGGATTTTTACAATTATATTCAGCAGCAGGAATGGCATGAAAATAGTCTGGTGGCTGAAATTTTTGACCAATACACCTCCAGAACGCGCTTTCGCTATAGTTTTATTACTAATCAGCGTCACTATGATAACAACTCAGAAAAAGACAGTAATGAATACTATTTGCTTTACGGTCTGAAATCGCAGTTGACGGGGAAAACCAACGTCGACATGAATATTTCATGGCTGTACAAAACATTTGAAAATGCCGCAAACTCGAGTGATTTTAATGGTCTAAACTGGGATGTAAAGGGGGAGTGGAAGCCGTTAAATCAGTCAGTCTTCACCGCCCATTCTGCTCAAAGTATTAAAGATCCCTCGGAAGTTGGGGGGTATATCTTAGTGACTGAGTATGGGATTTCTTACCAGCATTTCTGGCTGGGCAATCGTTTTTCTACTTTGCTGGACTACTCATACACCACGGAAGACTATAAAAAACAGAACAAGGATCGACATGATAAAAATGGTGTATTTAGTGTAACCATGAGCTATGACTACACGCCGTCTGTCAATTTTGAGATTAAATATCAATTAGATACCTTGAATTCAAATAAGGATACTGATTCGTTTTATATCGGTCCCGACGACAGTAAGGAAGTCATTAGAACGTTGGGTTATGATAATTCTATGATTATGCTTAAAGCTAAGGTTCAGATCTAAAATGAAAATAATAGAACTGTGCGCGTTTTTGCTATTCAGTATCCTGTTGGTCGGATGCACAACGTCCAGGCCACCATTAATGGACGATCCTGCTGCGGTGGCAGAGGATTACCGAATTGGGGCGGGGGATACTGTCAATATCGTTGTTTACGGGGAACCCGAAATGACGATGAAATTTATCGTGGATAAGAGTGGAACAATAAACTTCCCTTATATCGGCGTGCTGGGTTTAAAAGATAAAACACCAGAACAGGTGAATATTGAATTAACTCAACGCTTGCGCAACGGGTACATGGTTAATCCCATGGTGACCGTGAGTCTTGCCGAGTTCCGCAAATTCTACGTGTCAGGGGAAGTAAAAAGCCCGAATGGATTCGCCTGGGAGCCGGGACTTACCGTAGAGAAAGCTATTGCTCAGGCGGGGGGATTTACTGACCGTGCAGATCGCAAAGATATCAACATTCGCCTCTCCGGTAGTAATCAGCTACTTGAGAATGTTGATTTAACGCACTCTGTTCGTCCTGGGGATGTCGTGATTATTGGCATGGGGTTCTTCTAACGATGAAACTATCTATAGTGGAAAACGGCAAGCAACGAGAAAACTCCGTCGATTTCTCCCGCTTTGCCAAAGAACTGAAAAAGAATGCCTGGAAAATCGCGCTGGCCGGCATTATTGCCGGGGTAGTGGCGTATCCCTTGATCAGCATGATGTCATCAAAATATGTCTCGACGGCGACGGTGCTGATTAAGGCACAAGCCGATAACGTTTCGCCGTTTCCACAGGTGGATGGTTTTGATTCAACGCGTAGTGGATATTACGAAACGCAATATGCGCTGATGCAGTCACGCATTATCCTCGAGCAGGCGGTCCGCGATCTGAAGCTGGATGAAAACCCGGATTTTACCGGGGTGAAGCCTGGCTCTGGTAGTGAAGATCAGCAACTGAGGGTTGATCAGGCGCTGAAAACATTGTCGAAAGATCTGAAGGTCATCGGTATCCGTACCACTAATCTGGCCTCTATTTCTTATGAATCTTCCTCGCCTCAACTTTCAGCTGAGATAGCCAATGGTGTCGCTCAGGCCTTTATCAACTACACGGTAGAACAAAAGCGTCTGAAAGCAGAGCAGGCTCGCAATCTCAACTTTGAAAAAATGGAAGAGATTCAGAAATCGATAGCGAAACAAAAAGAGGAAATGGATAGCTACCTGAAAAACTCTGGGCTGCTGACCTTCCGTGGTATTGATGGTTTTGAAACAGAGCAGTTAAGCATTGTGACCAACCGTCTTGCCGATGCGACCCAACGCCGTGTCGCCGCGGAGTCTGTTTATAATGAAGTAAATAGCCGAGGGAAATCTTCAGGCGATATCATTTCGCTGCCATCAGTTTCTGATCATGCGCAAATTCAGGATTTACGCATTGCGCTGATTCAGGCGCAGCGCACGTTGTCGGAACTGCGCAAAGTGTATGGGCCTAAAAGTGCCAATATTTTAAAAGCAGAAGCCGATGTGCAATCAATCCAAAATCAAACGGGTCGGGTACTGGGTGAGTTAAAACTTGGCTTACGTCAGCAGTATCTGGCTGCGCTGGCCGATGAAAAGAATTACCAGCAGCAGGTTGCTGAGCAAAAAGAGATCTTCCAGAAGATGGCATCAAAACGGGATGCCTGGAACAGCCAAAAATTGGCGTTAGATAAAATGGAAGATCTGTATAAGACGCTTTATCAGCGGACTCAGGAATTGTCGCTGTCCGGGGTTAATGCGGATGCGGTGCTGTATGATCCAGCCGTTCCCCCGTTAAAGCCGTCTAAGCCGAATAAATCGTTGCTGCTCGTGATGGTGGTGATGTTGGTTGTGGTATTCAGCATCATGTATTTCATCGTCAAAGCGGCAATGGATAATTCAATTAGCACCCTGAGCCGTCTGAAGAAACGTCTCAATGTCGAGCCATTGGGCGAAATTCGTCGGTTTACCGGCACTTCGGGACGCGCACAGGTTCGGGATATGATACTGAAGAACCCGCTGAATGCCGATATCATCCACGGTATTCGCACCCGAATTATGCTGGATAATCGGCCGCTGCAGACGGTCGCTATTGCTTCGGCGGAGCAGGGTGAAGGGCGCTCCCTGTTGGCGAATCTGTTGGCCAGTTCATTCAGCTTCGATCAGAAAACGTTGCTTATTGATGCTGATTTCTTCAATACCAACGGCCTGTCTTCTGAACTGGCATCAGCGACTTCTGCTGGTGTGGCGGAGCTGTTGCGCGGTGAGGCTCCGCTAGAAAAAGTACGGGTTAAGATCGCTGAAAATCTTGATTTCATCCCCCACGGTAAGACGACCATTTCCTCGTTACTGATGCTGTCGTCAGAGCGCGTTGAACCCGTGATGCGCGAACTGAAGTCGCAGTATCAACGCATTATTATTGACGTTGCAGCGGTGAATCAAAGTCAGGATATCCAACTGATCAAACGAGCCGTTGATGGGGTTATCTTTATCGTGAAAGCCGGAACCGGTTCTGCGGAGAATATCGCCAGCGCACTGGATAAGATTGAGGATTATCAGGGCGTGGTGATTGGCGCAGTGTTGAATGCGGTCGAAGAAAAAAACCTTGAAACGCAGGAAGGGTTGCGCTCATTGAACTTCAATACTGACCAACTGATGACTACGCCAGGTCGTGTATGAGTTTACTGAAGAGCGCTTCTACGATAGCCAGTTCATCAGTCGTTTCGCAGCTGATTGGTGCGCTGTCTATCTGGTTGATCTCACATAAGTACGATATGGCAGAGGTTGGGCTGTATGCGCTCAACTACAGTATCGCGGTGGTGGGGGCACAGGTGTGTACCTTTGCCTCACAGCTGTTGATTCCCAAACAGCAGGATGACGAGCTGGCGCAAAATGTGGTGTTCTGTTTGCTGCAAAGCGCGCTCATTGCGTTACCGTATGCCGTCCTGACCGCGTGGTTGTTTCACCAGAACATACTGTTTCTCTATTTGCTGACGCTTTCAACGGCGTGGGCGTTAATATCGGAAAACTTATCGCTGCGGACAGCCAACTTTTATTTTCTAATCTTTCAGCGTATTTCTGTCTCCGTGGTGGTGGTGCTCTCGGTACTGCTCACGCACCAGGTACAGACATTTTACTGGTCGTGGGCCTGCGCCATGATTTTGCTGACCACTAGCTGTATTTTTCATTCGTTTGATATTCGTTCGGTGACGTCGCAGCATTTGCTCCCGGCAAGTAATTTGCGATTTTTTAAACAGAATATTCATCATATCACTAAAGTTGGTAGTGCTGAGGTGCTGGCAATGGCGAGCAGTAACTTGCCTATTATGCTGATTAACTTCTGGTTTTCGGCGCTGACGGCGGGATATTTTTCCGTTGTAAGCCGGTTCTGTCTGGCACCGGTAGTGATTATCGGCAACGCGGTACGCAATACCATTTTTTCTAAATGGTCCATCGACTTTAGAAATAACACCTTCAATTATCAGGAGTATACGAAGGTGCGTATGCTGCTGCTAGTGCTGGGGGTTGTCTGTACCTTAGGCGTCTTTATTTTCTATCCCATTGTGATGCGCCTGGGTTTTAGCGAAGACTGGATTAACTCCATTGAGACGTCGCGCTACATGCTGCCCTATTTGTTCCCGGCGCTGGCGATAAGTCCTTTAACGGTGATTGAGCTTATTTTTGGCTCGCACCGCTATTTTCTGCGTATCCAACTTGAACAGTTGGCGATTGTGCTACTGGCGTTTGTGGTCGTTCCCTATTTTTACCATGATTATGCGGCGTCAGTAATATTGTTCTCTTCACTGACATTTATTCGCTATGCGTTCATTTACCTGAAAATGAACAAGCGGGCCAATCTCCTGAAAAACAAGCCGGTGACGCCATGACACTGAATACCGGAAATTATTTACAGGTCTACACCTTTATAACGCTGATCCTGTGTGGTCTGGTGCAGTATTTCACCGGCATGCAGTCCGTGTTGTGGATCCCGTTTTTCCTGACATTGCTGATGGTGGGATTACTGGTGATGCAGACGCGAGACGGGGCGCTGCGTCTGGATGCACAGGAAACCATTATCCTTGCGCTGTATTTTTCCTTTCTGGTGCTGGCGGGAACATCGACCCTGATTCAGGGCGGGGTCACCGTGGCAATTGTGGCCTTCAAAAACGAAATCGCGTTATCACTGGTGATGGTTTGTTTGCTGTTAGGTTTTTGCCGTGAATCGCAGATATATCGGGCGACGCGCTATCTGTACTGGGTGTTCTATGCGCAAATCCCGGTGATGATTTATCAGGTTTTGCTGGTTGTTCCTCAGCGTGTGGCCGTACGCGGGGAAGATGAAAAATGGGACTCCGTGGTCGGAACATTCGGCGGAGACCCAATGGGTGGCGGCAATACGGCGGCGATGGGGTTATTTTGCCTGTTAATTATGTTGCTGAAACTCTCTGAATATAAGCACGGGCTTACGACGTTTAAATCCGCAGCGCTGCATATCATCCTTGGAATAGGGTTATGCATCATTGGCGAGGTCAAGTTTGTCATCCTGCTGTCACCGATATTTCTGGCGTGGGTGTGGATATCGCCGAGCTATGTTAAAGATGTCAGTAAGGTAAACCTGAAGACGTTATTTATCATTGTGGCAGGAATGCTGGTGCTCATCGGCCTGTCGATTATGATACTGGCCTGGTACTACTCTTCCGCTTTTGGCAGCGATCCGACAAAAGGCTCATTAAGCATTTTTATTGATTCATTGAGCTATATCTTTGATCCGAACTACATCATGTCGACCGGAGAGTTGGGGCGTTTCACAACGTTTCTGTTCTGGTTAAAAAATAACGATCTATGGGGACTGTCGGGCACATTATTTGGCTATGGGCTTAATGCCACAAACAGTGGTAGTACGGTCTCCCCTGGGTTTTTGAACATTATCTATAACCTGATTTTAGACTCGACTGCGCTGAGTATGCTGCTGTGGGAAGTTGGCATTATTGGCACGCTGCTGTTTATTGGCTTGTTTATTTATATTCTGAAAGTATGTCAGCCAAAACCAGTATTGATGCTTGAACAGCTGGATAAACAGGATCTGCAGTTACTGAGCTTTGCGCCCGCGTTTAACGCTTTCGCTATCAGTTGTTTAATCAGCTTACCTTACAGCCAGATATTGATGATTACGCCGATGTTACAGTTCCTGTTCTATTTATCGCTGGGGGCGAGCTTAGTGATTCGTCGAACCGTACTTCGCAGTGCAGGGGGATGGTATGGACAATAAGCCATTTATTTCAGTGAGTATTAAGACGCTCAACGAATCTAAAGGTATTGAGAAAACGATCGACAGCATTCGGCGTCAGTTGGTCGGGTATCCGCATAAAATTATTGTGGCTGACAGTCTGTCGACAGATAACACCCAGCAGTTGGCAGCCAATAAAGGCGTTACGGTAGTGTCGCTCACCGATCCAGGCGATCGCTGTTGTGGGGTGGGCCATCAGTTGGGCTATCTGTACAGCGAAGGGGAATATTTATTGCTGATGGATGGAGATATGGAGCTGGAAGATGGCTTCATTGACCAGGCTGTTGCCTTTTTGCAGGCGGAACCGGACTATGCCGGGGTGGCCGGTACCGTCGAAATGGATGATGCCGTTAACTATGAGTTTAAGTCTCGTAAGCAGCGGATCAATAAAATCTATCCTCTTGGCGATAGCGATCATCTGGGAGGCGGTGGACTGTATCGTCGGTCGGCAATTGAAAAAATTGGTTATCTGACCAACCGTAATTTGCACGCTTATGAAGAAGCTGAGCTGGGTCTGCGTTTAATCGAAGCGGGTTATAAACTGCGGCGTTTGGATATTCCTTACTTCAGCCATACGTCACACACGCTGTCGACGTTTAAGATGCTGGCGTGCCGCTGGACCAGCGGTTATTACCAGGCTCCGGGTGAGCTTTTGCGTTGTAGTTGGGGGAAACCCTGGTTTTCCCAGTCATTCAACATCGTGAGGAATGAGGCGGTATTTGCGCTCTACCTTATTCTCTTATTTGTTGCGCTGCTCACCTTTAATATCAACGTGTTTGCCGTTGCGCTTCTACCCTTACTGGCATTTGCCTTGTTGAAGATTGTGCAAAACCGCTCGTTAACAGATGGGCTGCAAAGTGTTATTAATTTAATCGTACGTTCAGCGGGGTTGATCAAAGGTATTTTTTATCCGGTACGCGATCCGCTGACTCCGCCCAGCAATAAAATCATTCATGAATAACCGGGGCAGGCGCCATGAAAGTATTATTAGTTAACAAGTTTTTTTTCATCAAAGGCGGCGCGGAAACGGTTTATTTTCAAGAACGCGACATGCTGAAACAGGCTGGTGTGCAGGTCATTGATTTTTCCATGCAGCATGAGAAAAATTTCCCCTCTGATTATGCGGATTATTTCGTCAGCAATGTCGATTACCATAAAGAGAGTAATCTGTTGGGGGGCATCAAAACCGCGGTTAACTTTATTCATAACACCCAGGCCTGCAAAAAAATGCTGGCGCTTTTACAAAAAGAACGCCCTGATATCGTTCACTTTCATAATATTTACCATCAGTTGACGCCGGCGTTGATTAAAGTGGCGCGCAATTTTGGCTGTAAAACGGTGCTGACGGCGCACGACTATAAGATTGTCTGTCCTGCATACTCTATGTTACGCGATGGGAAGGTGTGTGATGCCTGTATCACCGGTACCGTTTTCAATGCCTTCCGCTATCGCTGCCAGGAAGGCTCTGCCTCTAAAAGCTTGCTGCTCTCGTTAGAAGCGACCTGGCAATACATTGCCCAAAATTATCAGGCTCTGGATGTCATTGTTTCACCGAGCGTCTTTCTACGCGGCGTGTTACTCCGCACGTTGCCGAAATCACGAATCGATGTGATCGTCAATGGTGTTGATGATAGCCAGCCCATCGATGAGGTCGTCGATGACGGTTATATACTGTACTTCGGCCGCCTGAGCCGTGAAAAGGGTGTGGCAACGTTGCTGGCCGCTCATCAGAAAATGCGTAACCCGGCTCCGCTGAAAATAGTGGGGCACGGTCCGTTGCATGACGAGTTAGTGGCGAAATACCCGGAAGCTGAGTTTTTAGGTTATGTACAACAAGGGGATGCCCTCAATCAGCTCATTAAGCATGCCCGTGTGGTGATCCTCCCCTCTGAATGTTATGAAAACTGCTCAATGGCGGTGCTGGAGGCGATGTCTTTCGCGAAACCGGTGATCGGGGCGCGCATTGGCGGGATCCCCGAACAAATACGTGACGGTATTGAAGGGGTTTTATTTGAGCCGGGTAATGCGCAGGAACTGGCGAAGGCGATGGATACTCTGGTTGATGACCCGGATAAAGCTCGTGTCATGGGCTTACGGGGGCGCGCACGCCTGAGTGAAAAATATGCGCTTAGCAAACATATGGATACCTTACAGGCGTTATATAAAGAACTTCTGGGCAGGCCATAGAATGAGTAAAAAAATAACGGTTTTTGGTACCCGCGGTATTCCGGATGTATTGGGCGGTGTGGAAACCCACTGCCAGAATCTTTATCCGGCGATTAAACAACAGTTTGACGTTGATATTTGTGTGATCGCCCGCTCGCCGTATGTTAGCTACAAACGATCTTCTTATAAGAAAGTTGAGACCTATGCGCTATGGGCTCCCAAAAAACGGTCACTGGAAGCGATTGTGCATTCCGTTTTAGCGGCGTTTAGAACCTGTGTCGACCGTTCTGATATTGTGCATGTCCATGCGATAGGACCGGGTTTGGTGATCCCATTATTACGCGTGTTAGGTAAGAAGGTGGTTTTTACCCACCACGGACCTGATTACGATCGTCAAAAATGGGGATTCGTCGCCAAAAAAATATTGCTGCTGGGTGAACGCTGGGCGGTGAGATATGCCAATGAGGTGATAGTGATTTCTGAGGTTATTAACCAACTAATTCAGAAAAAACATGCTCGCTATGATGCGCATTTGATTTTCAACGGCGTCAATAAGCCCCGTCCGTTGTCAGATCAAACCCTTCATGCCACGCTTTCCCGCTTTGGACTCGAGGCGAAAAACTATTTCGTGGTGGTCGGACGGTTTGTGGAAGAAAAGGGGATGCATGATGCCATCTCTGCGTACAAACTAAGTGGCTTGCAACAGCCGCTAGTGCTCATTGGCGATGCAGATCACCCAACGGAATACAGTATTCGACTCAAGCAACTTGCCGCTGATACCCCTGGTGTGGTGATGACCGGTTTTTTAAGGGGAGATGAACTTCAGGCGGTGTTTTCGCAGGCCAGGCTGTTCGTTATGCCTTCCTACCATGAAGGGCTACCGATTGCACTTCTGGAGGCGATGTCGTATTCCCTTCCGGCGGTGGTGAGCGACATTCCCGCAAATTTGGAAGTGCAGTTGCCGTCTGAGGCCTATTTTCGGGTCGGCTCATTGTCCAGCCTTGCTGAGAAATTAACCGCCTGGGCCAGCGCAAATAGCGTGGACTATCGTGTCTATTTGCAAAATTATGACTGGCAGGAAATTGCCAGAAAAACAGTCAATGTCTATCACTCAATTGATAAAGATATAGGTTAATTTTGACCAGTCCTCAGAATCGCCCCCCCGTCATCGAACGATTTTATGCGCAACTTGATGAGCATATATCGGAGGGACTGACTCCGGAACAAAAAGACGGGATCGAGAAAGCGATCGTCGCCAGCACTCTGGCATCAAGACATCGGATCGATATTCGCAGAAGTTTTCCATTTTTCGGTAAACGCTTTTATCTGGTTTTTTTATTCGGCAGAGACTTACGTCAGCGGCATCGTCAGGAGTCGAC
The DNA here is from genome assembly GCF_005280975.1 of Citrobacter sp. wls716. Lineage (NCBI taxonomy): Bacteria > Pseudomonadati > Pseudomonadota > Gammaproteobacteria > Enterobacterales > Enterobacteriaceae > Citrobacter > Citrobacter sp. wls716. Next base: position 72,753 of record NZ_SZWX01000031.1, on the reverse strand, counting down.
CTTATCGACCATGTTGCTCACTTTTTTGCTGCTGCTAGGCACGTTGTTTGTCACCTGCTGCGTATTACTGACGCTATATATGATCAAATCCGCATTGGGTATTGATGTATTCCAACATTTTCACGTTGGTATCTGGGACTGGTGGTTAAGCCTGAAAGACCGCTAGTGTTATCAAACCTGTGGAGGGCGTCACTGCGATGAAGTGTAAATGGTTTTCTGCGCTGTTGTGTCTGTTCTGTCCGCTGACGGTATTGGCCGCATTAACGACCGTAACCCCCAAAGCATTGACGGGCCCACTGACAAACCCAGGTATCGGGGTCGCCAGTTTTCATCAAGGATATGGTGAAACGCTTGGACTGGCGGATTATCCCGACACCGGCTTTGAATATGAGCGCTTTTACTGGCGTGACCTTGAGCCTGTCGAAGGCCAGTACAATTTTGCACTGGTTGATGACGCTTTTAAGTATGCCGCGGCGCATCGACCGGCGATGAACGTCGGACTGCGGTTTATGGCGCTTGCTGAGCCGGAAACCGGTTCACAAATTCCTGACTGGTTGATTAACAAAGGCGTAAAGGGAACCTGGACGCCTGACAAAAAAACCTTTATCCCTGATTTAGACGATCCCCTATTTATTGAATATAGCCAGCGCCTGCTGAACGCGATGGGTAAACGCTATGATGGTAACGAGAACCTGGCTTTCGTGGATATCGGCATGGTGGGGTCGTGGGGAGAGTGGCATAACAGCAACTTCCCGATGCTGAAGCCATTGCTGGAGCGCTATACCACGGCGCAGTTGGACCGCTATGTGACGATGCATTTTACGGCTTTCCCCAGTACGCCAAAAATCATGCTGATGAGTGGTGGGCAAAGTCTGGCGAATGCGGTCGCGCGCGGGGCAGGCTGGCGTGCGGACTGCCTGGGCGATCTCCGCGTGTTTTCTGCTTCCTGGAACCATATGGCGGATGATTATCCGCAACGGCTACAGGCCGCACAGAAAAGCTATTCAGGATTTAATGATGCCTGGAAACATGCGCCAGTGAGCTTTGAGATCTGCTCGTACATGCAGGACTGGAAAAATACGTTTCACTATACGCGAGCGGAGGTGCAGGGGATTTTTGACTGGGCGGTGAAGCAACATACCAGTACGATTAACCTGAAATCGAGAACAGTGCCCCGTGAGTATCGTCCGATTGTCGACGAGGCACTGACAAAACTGGGCTATCGGTTTCGCTTAGCATCTCTGAGCCACGAGTCCGTCTGGGAAGGTGGACAAGAATTCACCCTGACAAGCACCTGGTATAATGAGGGTAACGCGCCGATTTACTTGCCCTATACGCTGGCATTTCGTCTGGTCGATGAGGCCAATAAGGTGGTGGCACAAGGGAATGCCCCGGAAGATATACGTCACTGGCTGCCCGGAAAGTACTCACTGAGTTACCCGATGCCGATGCCCGGGACGCTGCCGAAAGGGAAATATGCTATTGAGACGGCGATAGTGGATAAAACCGGTGCGGCAAGAATTCACTTTGCCAATGAAGGGAAGCAGAGCAACGGTTGGTATCGCGTCTCTGCGGTAACGGTGAAATAGCCTGCCATAGTAAGGAGCCTGGCAACCAGGCTCCTTATCGTTAAAAATTAAACGTGATAGCCATCTGGATTGTTTTTTTGCCAGTTCCAGGTGTCGCGTATCATTTCATCCAGGGTGTAGATGGCCTGCCATCCCAACTCTTTTCGTGCTAACGACGGGTCTGACCAACACTCGGCAATATCCCCGGGCCTTCTGGCCACAATCTTATAATTAATGCGGGTTTGCGCCGCTTTCTCGAAGGCTGCAATCAGGTTAAGTACGGAATACCCGATACCGGTACCGAGGTTGATGACTTTGTATGCCGCACCTTTTTCCTGGCAATCCAGTGCCGCTAAATGGCCAGTTGCCAGATCCATCACATGGATGTAATCACGCACACCGGTGCCGTCAGGGGTTGGATAGTCATTTCCATAGACCGACACGCTTTCCAGTTTGCCAATCGCCACCTGAGAAATATACGGTACCAGATTGTTGGGGATACCATTCGGATCTTCGCCAATCCTGCCCGATGGATGCGCGCCAACTGGGTTAAAGTAGCGTAGGCAGGTGATTCGGAAATCGGGCTGTGCGCGGGAAAAGTCTGCCAGAATTTGCTCGACCATGAATTTTGATGTGCCATACGGATTGGTGGTACCACCGGTTGGCGATTGTTCACTTAATGGAACGCTTTCCGGGTTGCCGTATACCGTGGCGGAAGAGCTGAAAATAAAGTGCTTCACCCCCGCAGCTAACATCTCACGCAGTAAAACCAGCGTGCCGGTGACATTATTGTCATAATAGGCAAGCGGCTCTTTTATTGATTCTGAAACTGATTTTAATCCAGCAAAATGAATGACATCGGTGATGTTATGGTTAGAGAAAATCGTTTTCAGAATATCGTTGTTCAGCACATCAGCAATATAAACAATGGGCGCTTTGCCGGTCAGTTCCGCAACCCGGTCCAGGGATGTTTGTGAGGAGTTGGAAAGGTTATCGATGACCACAACATCATCACCTCTTTCCAGAAGCGTCAGCACGGTATGTGAACCAATATAACCAGCACCACCAGTGACTAAAATTGCCATACAGTCTCCAGATATTTTTTTGCAAACAATCATTAATTCATTAATGCCACCGGCATAAATAAATGTTATTGGCGGCGTCGGTTAAGGTAATAATTCCGGTATTTCACCCTGCATTTATAAGATATTTTTTTAAGTATAGAAAACAGGCTGAATTTGCTTATCTTACTATCATACACGATATAGTTATCGGTGAAGTTCAGCGTGTGGACGCCCTCGCTTTGGTTGATGCTGGCATCGATCTGCGCAATCAAATGCTCATCAAAGCTGGATGCATTAATCGTGATTAACTCTTTGATATAAACCGACTTTCCGTACGTCTCTGGTGTGCATTCCTGGGTGAGGAAATAGAGTCTATTCTCAACGCAATGTGGTGCGCCAGCGCCTCGGGGGTGTTGATTCGACAGGTTAAGCGTTGGCACTATTTTTTGCCATGGCCCGGTTACATCACTGGCTGTATGGATAACTAACTCATCTTCCATCGTGGTGGATAAAAGATAAAGATTTTCATGCAACGAAACGACGACGTTATCGGTGAGCGCCTGATCAGGTACTAATACTTTTACCTGTTTCCAGCGCGTAGGGAAATCTAGCGACTGGAATAAGATAACCTCTTTCCTTTCTGAAGACTCCGGGATCATGAAAAGCTGATCGTTGTTGTAAAATAAAAAAGGAAATGATAGATGGCATTTTAGGTTATCAAAACCGTCGAGTTTCACATCCTCAAGCTCAACCAGGTTAGCATCAAGGATACGGCAGCGCAGGATACCTTGCGAATTACGAAAGCTTAATGCTTCATAAAAAACATAAACTTTATTGTCTTTTTCAATAATGAAAGGATCGGCCTGAAAGGTATATTTCTTTTTGAGCTGTTGGGCTCGGGTGCGGTTTAGAATGTCCAGCGTGTTAGTGGGAAAGGTATGCGAACCATTATTTTTCAGGATCATAATATCCCACGACTCATGAAAAAATAACATATTAATCAGTCTGTTATTTTTCGTTCGCATGCGTACCTGCTCCTTTTTATCGCTTAATCTATTGCGGGTTCCACGACAGCCACACCGATGGCTAGTGTAAAAGCTAGTCGCATGAGGGGTGTTTGTCTACTAACAGAAATCGTAGTGGGAGGATTGCCAGAGCATCCGTGCTCCAGTGCAGCTTTACTCGAAATGGACGTGTGGATTATCGGCCAGTGAAACGTAAGTCTTGCTGTTCTTATCCAGAGTACGAATTTCTCCGCTTTCGATGTCGTAGACCCAGCCGTGCAGACGAATCGCGTTGTTGCGCAGGCCAACAGCCACGCAAGGATGCGTTTTAATGTTGTTCAACTGGGCAATTACGTTTTCTTCTACCATGGCATTCACTTTATCGATTTCGTTAGCCCAGGTTTTCTTTTCAACCACGGCTTTCGCGGCATCGGCATAGTGCAACCAGTGGGCGACAGCAGGCATCGGATCCAGGGGTTGGCTTTCTGCGATGGCTTTCATCGCGCCGCAGTTGGAGTGACCACAGATAACGATATCAGTCACGCCTAGAGCAACGACCGCGTACTCAATGGTAGCAGACACGCCACCAGGCTCCGGGCCAAAAGACGGTACGATATTACCGGCGTTACGGATAACGAAAAGCTGTCCTGGCTCTTGCTGCGTCACTAACTCTGGCACCAGACGGCTGTCAGAACAGGAGATGAAAAGCGCTTTAGGATTCTGGCTGGATGCCAGGCTGCGGAAGAGTTCCTTACGTTGAGGGAAAATCTCTTTTTGGAAGTTGAGGAAGCCCTCAATGATATGTTGCATAGCAGTGTCTCTTTTCTCTGTTTAAGCAGGTTATGATGAAGATCACACTTTCCAGTTTAACACCAGCCGACAGAAGGGAAAGACTTTATAGCAGTTCGGTCAATATCTTTGGGCAATTTTGCCCTGACGAAGCAGGGCAAGCGTAGCGGCCTGCGTTATGCGTTCAGCCGTTTCTGGTATGCCGCTTTTAGCCTGTTCATCGCCTCTACCAGTATGGCGCGCGGACAGCCAACGTTCAGACGCATGTGCCCCTCTCCGCCTGGACCATATTGTGACCCTGGTGACAGGCCAAGTCTGGCTTCATGGACAAAAAAATCGCTTAGCTGCGTCTCGCTAAGCGCCATTTTTTCGGCATTCAGAAAGAGCAGATAGGATGCGCCACCATAGACAATTGAAATCAACGGACAGTGCATTTCGATTTCATTTCTAACAAATGCCACGTTATCAGCCAGATAAGCCAATAATTCCCGGTGCCAGTCACCGCAATGGGTATAGGCGCTATAAATCGTTGCCTGTTGCAGTGAGTGAGTCTCTGCAAGATAACAGTTATCGAGAAAATGATAGAACCGGTGACGCAGTTCATCATTCTTTATAATGGCTATCCCTCCCTGTATCGCCGCCGTGTTGAAGGTCTTGCTGACAGAGGTCAGTACGATTGACTGACACCCTGCTGCGTCATCAAGGGTAAAAAAGGGCCGGTGTTGCTTACCTGGCAGGGTTAAATCGCTATGCACTTCATCGGAGAGAATGATGACGCCGGCCTGCTGGCAATAGTGACTGATCTTTTCAAGCGTTTCCCGTGACCACACCATTCCACCAGGATTATGTGGCGAGGGAAAAAGAAACATTTTGCACTGTTTAAGTTTCTCGCTGAAATCTTGCCAGTCAAATTCATAGCAACCGTCTTTTTCAATGAGGCGGGTCTGGAGTAAATGTCTGCCGCTGGTTTTCACTAGGTTAGGGTAGGGGTCATATATTGGGGTACAGGTTAATATATTGTCTCCCGTGCGGGTGAGTGCCAGCAAGGACATGACAATGGTTTTTATGACACCGGGAACAAAATGCAGCCAGTGCGATTTAATCTCGGCATCATATTGTTTTGCGTACCACTGGACAACGGATTCTTTCCATTGCGGATAATCCAGGTTATAGCCCTGAACAGGCTGCTCTACTACTGTGCGTAATGTATTCATGATGGGTTCTGGCGTCACAAAATCCATATCCGCAATCCATAGTGGTAATACATCGCTGGTACCGTACATTTGTTGTAATTGTCCGTATTTACGACAATTAACATTCCTTGTGACAATATCATCAAATAAAGACATTGCTAACTCCTGGATAGTCTCTGAAAATAAATAATTTAAGCCGCGTGAAATAAACCAGAGATTTTTATGCACACGTCATGTACATATCTGGTTGATATAGTAAAATACCCCTGGTGATAGCTGTCTTTAGCTATTTATCACTTTATGATTCTTGTTCAACTCTATTGGTAGTCAGTTCATTAGACTCATATTTAGCAATGCCAATACCGGTTGCTGCCCACAGCAATGCAAAGATGACGCCGCTGTAACATAGAATTGCCCATGGCAGGTAATCAAGAGTTGTCACGCCCAGCATCGTGGCGCAATAAACACCAGAAGCAGACCATGGAATAATAGGTTCGACAACGGTTCCGGCATCTTCGGTGGTTCGCGAAAGGTTCTTCGCGGCCAGTCCACGTTTTTTGTATTCATCTTTAAAGGCATCGCCGCACAATAACAACGGTAAGGTTCCATTGGCGGTACAGGCGCAGATGGTGAACGTCGTAACAATGGTGGTAGCGACCAGGCGGAATGTTGATTTAACCCCTTTTGTCAGCGCGTTAATAACCGTGTGCAGGGAGCCAGTCGCACTCATGGCACCAGCAAAACTAAAGGCGCTGAAGACGGTCACAAAACTGCTGAACATAGAGATTGCGCCGCCTCGCTCTAATAAGCGCGAGACATCAGATGACAGTGCAGGAACAGGGTCTCCGGTAAGCATCGCGAGCTTAAAGCCGCTGACCACGGATTCACCGACCGAAGATGCGCTGAATTGTTGAAAAACCAGAGCCAGAATCATTGATACGATGGTGGACAAAAACAACATCGGGATAGGCGGTTTTTTCGACAGTGAGCCGTACAAAACTATAATCGGTGGTAGCAACAACAGAAGGTTGAACTGATAAATCTGGCCGATAGCGTTCATTAACTGGGTGATATTTTCTGGTGCACTGACAGCGGCATCAATGCCCATTCCCATATAGCTATAAACCACGCAGCAAATAATGAATCCCGGACCGGTAGTCCACAGCAAATGGCCAATATGGGAGTACAGATTTACACCGGCAGCCAGTGCCGCCATATTGGTTGAATCAGAGACCGGCGAGAGTTTATCGCCAAACCAGCAACCTGAAACAATGGCTCCAGCGGCGATGGGCAGAGAGACATTAAGGCCAATGGCGACACCAATCATGGCAATTCCGACGGTACCAATGGAACCCCATGAGGTGCCGGTACACACTGAGATCAATGCCCCCAGCATAAATGCTGAAATATAAAAATACTGAGGGTTAATCCACTTCAAACCATAATAGATCATCATCGGGATGGTACCTGATACCATCCAGGAACCAATCAAAAACCCGATACTGGCGACAATCAGAATGACTGGCAGTGCTTCTGATATTTTATTGCAAATCGATTGCAGAATATCATCCCATGTATAACCATGAGCAATGGCGATAAATGAAGCGGCTGCCGTTCCCATCAGGATCATAGGTTCGGCACGAATATTGAATATAAAATATCCGATGCTAATCCCGCCCAGCATGATCACCATAGGTAATACTGACCAAAAGAAAGAGAGTTTTTTTCTGTAGTGTGAGGTACAGCTATTTTGTTCCATAATTCCATCCCAATCGTTAACGGTTGAACAAGCCAAAGAAATACCTGCTACAGGCCAATCAATAACGGAGTGGCGTAGTTACGTGAGTTGTTGAACGAACTCTATTTTATTAACTGTTTCAGGCGATCTTTTCTGGCCTGCTATTATGATGTTCATATTTCAGCAGTAAAATAAGAGATAGATTTGATAGTCAATTATCCCTCCGCATAAGGTGGATGATTTCGGCGTTGCTGGCTGAGCTTGCGATACTGCTGAGGCGGCATACCGACGTATTTATGAAATGAGCTATAAAATCGACTGCTGGAGCGAAAACCCGCAATCATCGCGATATCCAGAATGGTTTTATCGGTGTCGCTGAGTAATGCCCGTACATGGTTGATGCGCATCGCCGTAATATATTGTTTCATCGTCAGTTGCATTACGCGATGAAAGATACCCATCGCATAATTAGGATTAAGTTTGACGTGATCGGCAATGGCCTCGACGGTCAGCAATTTGTCACAGTTGGCGGCAATAAATTCCAGCATCTGGCTGACGTAAAATTGTGAATGTCGCGAAATGCTATTCTTCTGGGTTCGTGCAGTTTGGTTTCCCAATACTGTCCGCCAGCCTGAGAGGCTAAACCGCTTGAGCATCAGGGCGATTTCATCAATGGCTAACTGACGAATCTGTTCGTTATCGCTGTTGAGTTCATTTTGCCAACGTTGAACCTCAAAAACGCTAAGCTGCTGGGATGCCGATGAGGTAATCACCCTGCCGTGCGTTACGTGATTAATCAGCTCTCTATCCAGCGGCCAGGACAAAAATAAATGCATGGGCAAGTTGAAGATAGCCATTTGCTTACAGTGCCCGGCATTCGTGAGCTGATGAGGAGTACACGCCCAGAACAGTGTGATAAAGCCTTGTTTGCTCTGTACCACTTCGTCATTGAACAGGTACTCAACATCACCATCAAATGGCACATTCACTTCAACCTGGCCATGCCAGTGACTGTAAGTCATGGCCAGCGGCTCCCGCAACTCGACATCCATACGCTGATACTCTGAATAGAGTGCCAGTGGGCTACGAGTCTTTTTTTCATAGCTACGACACATATGGGGATCATGCGGCAGCTGCGGAATACTTTTAGCCATTACGGGTTGGTTCCTGAAGAGTGAATTTGACCTTGTGGTAGCGCCAAAGCATGCACATAGCTTAACCGAAAAAAATCACCGTTTTCTCTCCATTTTCGCGAAATTATTCCCAAAAACTCAGATCCTGTGCCTGTTGATTGCCGATCTGAGATAGCGGGAATGGCGAGTTTTAATTTTAAAAGCGCTCAACCATAAGGGACTTTGCTGTACCTGCGGGATGGCGGCTCTGACGCCCTATCCGGCCTACTAAAGCCTGTAAACCGTAGGCCGATAAGCGAGCATTGATGATCGGCAGTATTGGATAATGCGGATTTTGTCGTTGAGAAGGCGAGGCTCATAAGCCATAGAGTTTTAGTTTTCGGTACAGCGTCGCAATGCTGATCCCCAGTTCTGTCGCGGCTTGTTTCTTACCCTCAACGCTTGAACCAAATCGCTGTATGACGTTTTCAATGGCATCTCTTTCTGCTTGTTTGCCCTGGTGGGCAAGCTGGCGAGGTTGCGCCATCATTGTGCTTTTTCTGCCATCGGCTGCGGTAAGCAGGTAAGGGGGCAGATGGCTGGCGTTGATCCCGGCGGCTTCTCCGCGCATGACAAAAATGTACTCGATGACATTGCGCAGTTCACGGATGTTGCCCGGCCAGTGCCAGGCATAAAGGCGGTTAATAACATCATCGGGAAGTTTTTGCGGCGGTCGCTGATAGCTTAGCGAAAATTCATCGGCAAAATATTGTGCCAGGACGGCGATATCCGCCCGGCGTTCACGCAGGGAAGGAAGTACCAGAGGGACCACGTTCAGGCGATAGAAAAGATCTTCACGAAACTGATTATTCTCGACCATCGCGCTGATGTTTTTGTTGGTTGCGGCAATAATCCGCACGTCAATATTGATGGTGTTGTTAGACCCCACACGGGTGATGGCTTTTTCCTGCAGTACCCTGAGCAGCTTGGCCTGCAAATGCAGTGGCATATCGCCAATCTCGTCGAGGAACAGGCTACCCCCATTGGCCAGCTCAAATTTCCCCACACGGCCTTTGGGATCGGCACCGCTGAATGCGCCGCGTACGTAGCCAAACAGTTCGCTTTCCAGGAGTTGTTCAGGGATAGCGGCGCAGTTGATGGTCACGAAAGGGGCGGCTTTACGCGGGCTGCTCTGATGAATAGCAAATGCCACAACTTCTTTACCTGAACCACTTTCCCCGGTGATCAGTACACTGGCATAGCTGTTGGCGATTTTGCTAATGGTACTTCTGAGTTGTTCCATTGAGGGGGAATGGCCAATAAGACGTACCTGTGTGTCAGACTCATAGGGCGAGGGAGCAATCGTACTCAGATAGTCGTGCGCATCGCGAAAGATAACCATAGTTAATCGGTCGTTATCCAGTGACGAGAGCGAGATTTGTTTACACAGCACATGGTGTTTTTGCCCTTCAAGCGTCAGCCATGCTTCCTCATCGCCATACAAACTGTCTCCGGTCGTTTCAATGGTCAGAGGTAATCCCTGAACTTCACGGTTAAGTATGCGATCTGCTGAATGGTTGGCATGCCAGATGCGGCCCTTGCCATCGATGGCCACAACGCCGCGATCCATTGCATCAATCAGACGACGAAAGGCACCGAGCGTCTCCTGCGCGCGTAAGCGTTCCAGGCATTCAAAGACCTTACTGGAGATCATGACGGCAATTTGCTCTATAAACGTGACAAATTTATCGATCTGGCTAAGCAAAGTGTCACGCTGTGTTTGCGTTGAGCAAATAATGCCGATCACCCCAATGACGCGGTTATTGAGAAAAATAGGGGCGTTCAAATCCAGCATTTCAGAGCAGTAATGGTGTTTTTCACACAGTTGACATAGAGGATGTTCACCGGGGTTTTTGATCAAAACCGTCTCACGGACCTGCAAAACATGCCGATAGATATAACCATTTTTTGCCACGTTCTCATTGAGCATATGTCGGTATTTACCGGTGCCAGCAATGCGCATTAAAGATTCATCAATGATTTCTACATCAGTCCCGGTAATGCCGGAAATAGCGTCGGCATAATTGCATATATCATCCTGGATATTGCTCAGTACTGAAATCATGATACTTCTCCGGTAAGGTGTCTCATTTCTCAAGGAAAATGATAAATAGGCGAATCATTGCAAAATTGATTTGCGAAAAATCAATCTAGCGTATTGTTTTTGGATGTTTTTTTAATTTTATCCTTCGTGATCACACTATTTATCATTTATGAGAATTTATCAAAACCAGGCGATAAACTAATGACGGCTGTTTTTACCTTGCTACCATTAAAAGTTGATTAATTTATTGAAATAAAAGAATTTATTAAATTATTTCTAGTTTTTTCCTCATTCTCTAAAAAACTGGTAAGCATTTTGCTTTTATGGATTACCGATAGCGTAAATAACTCTGTATTACACCGATTACAGGGAATGAATTACCAGGATAATGAGGTTTTATGATGCAGCAAAACTTATCATTTTTTATCAACCAGACGCCGTTTACCGAGCACCCTAACGCACCTCTGGCCCCCTTTAGTCGCCAGGAACTGGTAAAAGCGTTGAATTTTCATCGGTCTATTCCGGGATACGCTCCAACACCGCTGTATACGTTGCCGGCACTTTCACAAAAACTGGGCGTAAAAAATATTTACCTCAAAGATGAGTCTCAACGTTTTGGCCTGAAAGCGTTCAAAGCGCTGGGCGGCGCCTACGCGATGGCATGCCATATCGCGGAATTAGTGGGGAAGGATATCAGTGAATTGCCGTTTGATGTCATGACCAGTGAAGCAGTACGCCATGACCTGAAGACCGTGACGTTTGCCACCACCACCGATGGTAACCACGGGCGCGGAGTGGCGTGGATGGCGCGCCAGCTAAAGCAAAATGCGGTGGTTTACATGCCGAAAGGATCTTCACAGCAGCGGCTGGCATCTATCCGCAATGAAGGCGCTACCGCGGAAATCGTGGATATGAACTATGACGATGCCGTGCGTATGACCGCAGATCAGGCGCAAAAGTATGGCTGGATCGTTGTGCAGGACACGGCCTGGGAAGGGTACGAAAAGATCCCGCAGTGGATTATGCAGGGCTACGGCACGCTGATGCTGGAAGCGATTGATCAACTCCATCAGGTCGCCCCGACGCATGTTTTCGTTCAGGCCGGTGTGGGGTCATTTGCGGGAATGGTGCAGGGTATGGTGACGGCCGCATGGGGCGAAAATCGTCCGAAAGTGATCGTCGCCGAAGCGTTAATTGCCGACTGTCTCTACCGTTCAGCCCGTGCAAAAGAGGGGGATGCTGTTGCGGTAGGCGGTGATTTACAGACCGTGATGGCGGGTCTGGCCTGTGGTGAGGCAAACAGCATTGGCTGGAAGTTACTGCGTGATTATGCCACCGCATTTGCTTCCTGCCCTGATGAAGTCGCGGCGCTGGGCATGCGTATGTTGGGCAACCCGCTGGCGGGCGACCCACAAATTATTTCAGGCGAGTCTGGGGCCGTCACGGCAGGTCTTCTGGCGCTGTTGATGACCTCCCCGGATTTGGCCCAAACCCGTGAGCAACTGGGTCTGGATGAGCATTCCCGCGTGTTGCTGATAAGTACTGAAGGTGATACCGACCCGCAACAATATTTGGATATTGTCTGGGGCGGTCAGTACCCGGGCATCAATAAATAATTTCCTGATTGAGAGTATTAACGGAGAAACCCCATGTTATCTGCAACCCGTATTGAAGAAGTTATTAAAAATTGCCAGGCGCTGATCCAGCAAAAAAGTTATTCAGGTCAGGAAGGGGACGTGGTAAATGCCATAAAAATAATGATGCAGCATTACCAGTTCGACGACATCCATGTTGATAAATACGGCAATATCGTTGGCGGTATTGTGGGAAATCAGCCGGGGAAAACGCTGGTTCTGGATGGTCATATCGATACTGTGCCGGTGAACGAAGAGAAGTGGACCCGCAACCCGTACGGCGGTGATATTGACGATGGCAAAATTTATGGTCGTGGCACCACCGATATGAAAGGTGCTGTTGCTGCGATGATCTCCGCCGTAGGTTTTTTCGGCCAGGATACTCAGCGTAATTTCGCCGGGAAAATTTACGTCGCCTGTATCGTTCATGAAGAGTGTTTTGAAGGCATTGCCGCTCGTCTGGTCAGTGAGCGCTATCAGCCTGATTACGTCATTATTGGCGAAGCTTCTGAACTGAATCTGAAAATCGGCCAGCGTGGTCGTGCTGAAATTGTGGTTGAAACCTTTGGTAAACCTGCCCACTCCGCCAACCCGCAGGCAGGAATTAACGCGGTGTACAAAATGGCGCAGTTGATCGACAAAATTCGCACCATCACTCCGCCAACCCACCCGGTTCTTGGCCCCGGTATCCTGGAACTGACAGACATTAAATCGTCGCCGTATCCTGGCGCATCAGTGGTGCCGGATTACTGCCGCGCCACTTACGATCGCCGCTTGCTGGTGGGCGAAACCAAAGAAAGTGTTATTGCGCCACTGGAAAATGCACTTGCGGAGCTAACCGCCCAGGACCCGCAGTTCAAAGCCCGCGTCTCTTACGCGGTTGGCAAGGAGTCTTGCTATACCGGAGCCACCATTGAGGGTGAGCGTTTCTTCCCTGGCTGGGTTTATGACGAGTCTGACGAGTTCGTGCAGGCCGCTCTGGCAGGCGTTCGCGAAGCGGGTTTCTCGCCAACGATTACTCAGTACTCATTTTGCACTAATGGCAGCCACTACGCGGGGGAAGCGGGGATCAAAACCATCGGGTTTGGGCCGTCGCGTGAAAACCTGGCGCATACCATCGACGAGTATATCGAGATTGATCAGTTGACCGGATCGGCCCGCGGCTATTACAGCATCATCCAGACACTCTATCGCCGTTAAAAAATAAAGATAAATACCTCTTACTTTACAGGTGGTGCTGCTATGCGGCACCGCAATGGAGAATAACGATGAAAACCATTTTTAAAAACGGAAATGTGATTGATGGAACGGGTAATCCAGGCCGAATTGCCGATGTAATGGTTGATGAAGGGCATATTGTCGAAATTGGTCAAATTGATGTTGGCATCAATAAACAGGTTATTGATGCAACAGGGAAAATTATTTGCCCGGGCTTTATTGATACTCACACACACTCTGATCTGTCAGCCATTATTAATCCTGCGCTGTCAGCGAAAATCCGCCAGGGGATTACTACCGAGTTGCTGGGGCAGGATGGCGTAGCGCTGGCACCATTGCCGGAGGAATATATTCCGGCATGGCGTAAAAATATTGCCGGACTGGACGGCGACACCGACAAAATTGACTGGAAATATAAAAACACGGACGGTTATCTCAACCTGTTGGCATCCCGACATCCGGCGACAAACCTGGCATATCTGGTGCCACACGGTAACGTACGCATGGAAGCGATGGGCCTGGATGGACGCCCTTCCACGCGTGAAGATGTGGCGAAGATGTGTGAAGTCCTTGAACGTGAGCTAAAAGCCGGCGCGTTTGGTCTTTCAACTGGGCTTATCTATATGCCGTGTGCTTTTGGTGATACCGCTGAAATGATTGAGTTGTGCAAGGTCACGGCGAAATATGACGGGATCTTTGTGGTACACCAGCGCAGTGAGGCTGACGATATCATCAGTTCAACGCAGGAACTGATCGATATCGCTAAAGCCACCGGCGTCTGGTTGCATATTTCACATATGAAAGTCTGTGGGAAGAAAAACTGGGGGCTGATTGACCAGATGTTGGGCATGCTGGAGCAGGCCCAGGAAGAGGGGATCCGTATCTCTTACGACCAGTATCCGTACGTGGCGGGAAGCACCATGCTCGGCGTGATCCTGCCTCCGTGGGTCCACTCTGGCGGGACGGACAAATTACTTGAGCGTCTGGCCTCGCCTGAATTGCGCGCAAAAATGATAGAGGATATCCAGCAGGGCATTTCTGGTTGGGATAACTTCATTGATTTTGCAGGCCTGGATCAGATTTTTGTCACCAGCGTCAAGACAGAGAAAAATCAGGATGCTGTTGGTCTGAACCTTGTTCAACTGGGGGAATTGCGCGGTAAAGATCCGTACAACGCTACCTTCGATCTGTTGTTTGAAGAAGAAAACGCCGTTGGCATGGTCGACTTTTACGGCACTGAAGAACACGTCATTAAGTTTCTCTGCCGGCCGGAACAGAACGTGTGCACTGACGGACTGATGGGCGCGGGTAAACCACACCCACGTGTGTTTGGCGCCTTCCCGCGCGTGCTGGGTAAATACGTGCGTGAAGAAGGATGCCTGAGCTGGGAAGCGGCAATCCGCAAGATGACAGGCAAACCCGCTGAGGTGTTGGGTCTGCAGGATCGCGGACTGCTGAAGGTAGGGTATGCGGCGGATATTGTGATGTTCGATCCCAAGACTATTGCGGATAAGGGGACATTTGTTGAACCTAATCAGTATCCGGAAGGGATTGAAATCGTGATGGTTAATGGACGCATAGCCTTAATTAATGGCACGGAAAGTTATGCCTGTAGCGGTACTGTTATCAGAAAACAATATTAATAAATAACGCTAAACACGCATGGATCTATCGCGACCATTTATGGCCGCGGTAGATCACTACACCCCAAGGACATCACAATGAACCTACAAACATCTTTACCTTCAGGTAAACCTAAGACCTGGAAAGCAAGATATACCGTCCTGACATTAATCTGGCTGGCATGGCTACTCTCGTTCCTCGACAGAATGGTCATGAGCGTTTCGTTGCCTTATATCGGCAAAGATTTAAATCTTGATACAACTCAACAAGGTTTAATTATTAGCGCCTTTTTCATTGGTTACGCCGCGTTCCAAATCCCCGGTGGTTTACTGGCGGATAAGTTTGGCTCACGTAAAATTATGGCTATTGGTATTGCCTGGTGGTCAGTTTTCACCAGCTTAACCGGTGCGGTATTAACGCTGCCGTTGATGCTGGCTGTTCGCTTCTTCTTCGGTATTGGCGAAGGGTGCTTCCCATCAGCTTCCTGGAAAATGATTTCCACCTATTTCCCTTCGAAAGAACGCGGTCGAGCTACAGCAATTCAGTCAACGGTAAATACCTTAGGCCCCGCACTGGCGGTAGTGGTCGCTGCAAGTATTATCGGGGCGTTTGGCTGGCACATGGTTTTTATTGTGCTGGGGATCCCGGGCCTGTTTATTGCTGCGGGTATCTACTTATTCACACGTGACAACCCGAAAGATCATCCTGCGATTACGCAACAGGATCTGGCCGATTTAGCCGCTGACGATCAGGGCGGCCTGCAAAATACGAGCGCTATCGCGTTTAAAGACGTGCTCAGGATGCCGGTGCTCTGGCAGATGGCCAGTATCTGGTTCTTGTTTGATATCACCTTCTGGGGGTTTTCAACCTGGTTGCCAAGCTACCTGATTACCGTGCGTGAATTCTCACTGGCGAAGACAGGGGTGATGGCGGCAATTCCGTTCCTGTTTGGCGCGGGTGGGACATTAATCGGCGGATATTGCTCAGATAAATTCAAACCGATGCGCAAGACGTTGTATGTCGTGACGTCGGTTATTGCGGCGGGCTTCCTGTATCTGACCTTCAGCGTGAGCAGTGCGGATATGGCGGTGGTTTATCAGTGTATCTCTGCGCTGTTTATGTTTTTTTCCATGGCGACATTTTGGGGCATTTTAATGGATACCATCCCCAGCAATATCATGGGGCGGGCTTCCGGTATTGTTAACTTTGGCGGTCAGATGGCGGGGGTGGTTTCTGCGCCGATTATTGGCTGGCTTATCCAAAGCAGCGGCGGAAGTTACAACAGTGCATTTATCTTTATGATCGCCGCCCTGTTATGTTCCGCTGTGGTGACGTTGACCGTAAAAGGTTCGCATGCCGTAGGTGCAATACCCAGTAAAGCCTGATTAGTGTCAAACGCCTGTGGCTCTGCTGTTCCAGAGCCACAGGATTTATAGTTATGCTGTTAAATTAAACCTTTAATCGCTCTCTCTAAGAAAAACAATAGTAGTTTTTTAAAACTGCAAAAATAAGATGTCTTACTGTTTATTTCTCCTTGGTCGGGATAGGTGTGTATAACATTGTTATTAGGGTAACAATTTGTATAGGCGTCAAGGTGATTTAAAACTCTGGCTATTTTATATATCTCTTTGGTGGATGAACTACATTTAGAGCAATTGCATTGTCACTCGATATTTTTAGGGTTAATTATTAATAATAAAACAGGAGACTATGACAAAGCCAGGGCTGCGTAAGTTGCTATTCCGGCACCCTGTTTTTCTCCTTTATGTGTGAAAGTAACGCGTTAATGTTGGGAAAAACATCCCGCCTGGTTACATTATTATTTTACTACCCAGCTCCTCAAACATCTCCAGATCGCCAGTTAGCCAAATTGATATCACCCAAAAGTATGCGAAAGTATATTTACTGATATATTATCTCATGCCGCACCGATGCAACCCGGCGGCTTGTTTAGAGGTTGCTCCGGCAATATAGAGATGCAAAACAAGTGTAGGGACATTTTATGTGAAAATAAAACCCATGAGCAGTAAGATATGTGCAACGTGTTGAAAATTAATGTTTGTTTATTGATGGAAAGTTTAAAATATATGAATATATCACTTTTTAGCGTAGCGGGTATTTGGTCTCAGAAATCTGATGATTTCGGATTCTGCGGCTTTGCGAAACAGAGCCGCAGACGATGTGTTGAAAAATGAAGGTACAGTACGGGGGGATGTTTACATAGAACTACCCGATTAAATGGGTATTATTTATTTTACATACGGTACTCGATCATCCCACTCTTGCTGGCAACCCAGTCATAAAGGCGCTGACCGCGGAGGTTTGTTTCATGTGTGTGCCAGTATAATCTTGCCACATGGCGCTTGCGGGCGTGTTTTTGAACATACTCGATAAGCTGCTTGCCGATGTGTTTGCCCCGGGTTTCTTCACTAACAAATAAGTCCTCCAGATAGCAATAATCAGACTCCGCCCAGGTTGAGCGGTGAAAGAGATAATGTACCAGACCGACAATTTTACCGTCAGATTTTGCGACAGCGCAGAAAACAGGCTCCACAGGATTGAGAAAACGCCCCCAGGTTAATTGTGTGACCTTGTCTGAAATTTCAGTACGGTAAAAAATCTGGTAATTTATCCAAAGCGGTAGCCAGCCCGCGTAGTCTTGCTGGGTGACGGGTTCGATAGTAATCGGCGCAGTTGTGTTTTGGTTACTCATAGGTCTCCTGATAATTTTAGTCAGAGTGGTTTTCTATGGCGGTTATCCTAAATATTGCGTAAGCCACCGCAAAGAGACACTTTGCAAATATTTCCAGGATCCACTTTTAACGTAAGAGTGAGTGCAATGAAAAAAAATAGTGCACCTTTATTTCAGGAGCTTTTTTTAGAGCAAGGCGTTATTAAGGAACAGGTGTACCATGCGCTACGCAACGCAATCGTAGAAGGTCGTTTGCCGCCAGGGACAAAGATACCCTCAACCCGGGGACTGTCCGAGATGATGTCAATTTCACGGAACTCGGTAATTGCGGGTTATGACCGACTGTTAGACGAAGGGTATATTCAGACGCGCAAAGGCGCTGGAACCTTTGTCACGCCAAGTCTTCCTGACCGCAGCATTAGCGGTCTCTATCCTGAATTACAGCAAGGGGATGAACTGCCTGTTGATGGGCAGCTAAATGCGGATATCGTATCCGTTCGTGGTTTATGGTCTGGCGATGTTGAAGGGCGTGAAATGAACCGTCTGTTTGCCGTCGGTGTGGGCTGTACCGATCTCTTTCCTCATTCATTATGGGGCAAGTTACTGGGACGAGTCTGGAGACAATCCCGGCATCAACTAGGCTCTCATACCAGCCCCTGCGGTTTTTATCCCTTACGGAAAGCAATTTGTCACTACGTGAAAACAACGCGAGGGGTTAACTGTAGTGAAGATCAGATAATTATCGTAAACGGTATTCAGCAGGCGTTAAATATTACTGCCCGGGCGTTGCTTACAAAAGGAAATGACGTTTGGCTGGACGACCCTGGTTATAAAGGTGCGCGTGGGGTATTTATGTCAACAGGGGCAATTGTGAGACCTGTGCCGGTGGATAACGAAGGAATGAATGTTCAATACGGCATTGATCATTTCTCTCATGCGAAACTGGCCTATGTTGTTCCTTCCGATCAGTACCCGCTTAGCGGGACACTCAGTTTATCCCGACGACTTGAGCTACTGGAATGGGCTCGGGTTAACCGGGCATGGATATTTGAAGATGATTACAATAGTGAGTTTCGTTATGCCGCACGCTCTTTGCAAGCCTTGCAGGGATTAGATCAGCATCAGCGGGTAATATATTCAGGGACATTTTCAAAAATGATGTACCCAGAATTTCGTTTAGGTTTTTTAGTTGTTCCGCCAGGATTAAAAGAACAGTTTATCGTGACAAAATATTTTTCCGATATTGGCTCCAGTTATCTTGAGCAGGCGGTACTGGCGAGTTTTATTGAAGAAGGACATTACGCCAGCCATGTACGACGGGTTCGTAAGGCATGCTACGAGAGGCGAACGGCGTTGGTCAATGCTATTCAATGCTATCTTGCCGATAAAATGACCGTTCAGCCTTCTGATTCTGGGGTGCATATTGTCTGCTGGTTGCATGCCGGGTTGACCGGAGATGAGGTCGAACTGAAAGCCAGAATGCTGGGGATGGGGATTCAATCATTGAGTCATTATTATCATGGTGATATCTCCCGGCAGGGGATTATGATCGGTTTTGCGAATCACCCGCCAGAGGTTATTGTTGAGGGTATTCGTCGTCTTGCCCATGCCATGTAGCGTCGCTTTGATGCTGATAGCGATGGCACGTAATAATGTCAGTATTTCTTATTTCCACAACAGTGGCATGACCGGCATTTTTTAATTGCGGATAAGCAATACGGTGCTGATGTTCGGTATAGCATCGTCATGTGGATCTGTTAAAAACATCCATTGTGGTTCTTTTTACCCTGTCAGTTGTCTCTTACTCTGCAGTCATTTGACACTCTATTATAAGAGGTAAATAGCATGTCATCCACGTTTAATGAATTCCAGCAACCCGTTGGTTTAGCGTTACCTGACTGGCAAGGTGCGCGATTTCCTACGGCTCAGCAGATCACCGGTCGTTATTGCAAACTTGAGCGTATTAACGTCGAACGCCACGCAAAGACGCTTTATGACGCCTATTGCGATACGCCTGACTCTCGCGACTGGACCTATCTCGCGACAGGGCCATTCACGACCTTTGATTCTTTCTTAAGCTATTTAACGAAGATTGCGACGCAGACCGACCCCATGCATTTTGCTGTAATCGATTTGGCCAGCATGCAGGCTGTCGGCACGCTGGCACTTATGCGCATTGATGCATCGAATGGCGTAATAGAAGTGGGTTGGGTGACCTATTCATCACGCATGAAACGTTCGCGGGTTTCAACGGAGGTCATGTCGCTGCTGTTAGACTATGTTTTTGAGGGGCTGGGGTATCGCCGCGTTGAATGGAAATGCGACGCGCTTAATGCGCCTTCTCGTGCGGCAGCAACACGCTTTGGTTTTACCTTTGAAGGCATATTCCGGCAGGCCGTTGTTGTGCACCAGCGTAATCGGGACACCGCGTGGTATTCGATCATTGATAGTGAATACCCAGCGCTACGCGAAGCGTTCACTCTGTGGCTTGATGAGGGTAATTTTGATAGCAAAGGACAACAGATTAAGCGCCTGGCAACGCTGATAAACAATGAAAGCATGACGGCATAGGTGCCAATTTTCTCTGGATTTGGCTGGATGTTCTCGGTCTGTAACGGGCACAAAAAAGCCCGCAGGGCTTGCGCCGTGCGGGCTCTTAGGACTTCATCGGATGACTCTGGTAATCACCGATGGAGAATTTTGGTGGGCTGGCGCACATCAGCATTCGCAACCGGCTCCATGACTTTATGCAGCAGCAAGTCAGCACTGGCACGGGCTGAAATGGCGCTGAAAGAGCTGGAGCTGACCTGCACCCGTTATGAACCGGAGGCCGCACAGGCGCTGCGGGATGATATTGACCTGAAAAAATGGGCGGTAAATCAGTCGGCCGGGCAGTACATCCGGTCACATGAGGCCGTGCAGCGTATCAGTATCCGGCGTCAGCTCCACGCTTTTATGCAGGTAAGCGGCGACGCGCTGGCACCGGAATTACTGCATCTCAGCGAACAACCTGACATCGTCAGAGAACGGGCTCTCGACCGGGCGGCCGCCAGTGTTCGCGAAGCGCTGTCCGTTCATGTAACCCGCGGAGGAAATATTGATTACGCAGAGGAAGATCGCGACATTCTGACAACCATCGGTTTCCGGCCTGACAGAGCATCGAGAGACGACAACCGGGCAAAAGAACAGAGTCAGATTTTCATGCGCCGACAGGCCGCGCAGACCCGCAAAAAATCCGCATAAAACGCCCCGAAAATACCCGTCTTTTTAATAAAAATAGCCATGCATGCCTACGCTGCATGGCTTTTCATGCAAAACCCTGAATTTTCCACACCCTGCCGCGCCAGCACTGGCGCGGCCTTAGCCCCTTCACGCACCTGCATTAAAAGCGCCCCACGAAGCGGGCAGGCGTGGCGGGGAGAGCATTGCGCGCGAGTGATTGTAAAAAAATGACAACGAATGACCATATCACTATCGGTGAGCCTGTATCGGTTGATGTGGAAGTCCGTTGTTCATAGTTACCTTGAAAGTTGCCACAAAAAATAATAGTCACTGGATCGTATCTCATCTTTGCTGAGAAAAGCTGATTTGTAATCTATCATTGAACTTACGATGGCACTACCGCCACCTATAGCCGCTAATATACTTCCTATATTTGAAGGTAAAACGCCTGAGTACAGCCCAAAGGCAACCGCTCCAGAACCAAAAATTAATTTATCACGAAGACTGTTTCTCTTTTTTATTTGATAGTCTTTAAGTTTTTTATTAATTAAATTTATTTCAGGCAGGACTGTATCCCTGAATATTTCAGGGAATATTTCAGGCTTTTGCTTCGGTGCGTCAAGCAATAGTCTATGTAGTTTATCTCTATAAACTTTAAACGATTCCTCCTCTCGCTCTCTTAGCTTAATTATTTCTAATGGATCTCGACAATGAATGGTAGGTAGGTAATGATTTATAGACTCAGTGAAGGTGGTAGAATTAATAGACATTGTTTCAGTATTTAACTGACTTGCAACTTTGATTTTATCTTTGTTATCAAGTAAAAGCGAGGAGTTATAAAAATACGAAATCCACTCTTGTTCAATAATGTCATTTACTAACGGAAATACAAGTGAGGGAAGTATGTTTTCTTCTTCAATTTCCTTGCGAGAGAATACATGCTTAGTATTTTTTCTGGATAACTTCCTTAAGTGTTTTGAGTTTGGTTTCCCATCAAAATGGAGATATGACCTTCCATGCTCAAGAATATTGGTTTTATCAAGCACTTCGATGAATACTTCTCCATTCTCAAATTTGTCTAACGAA
Source organism: Citrobacter sp. wls716 (assembly GCF_005280975.1). NCBI lineage: Bacteria > Pseudomonadati > Pseudomonadota > Gammaproteobacteria > Enterobacterales > Enterobacteriaceae > Citrobacter > Citrobacter sp. wls716. The sequence goes on along the minus strand of NZ_SZWX01000031.1, from coordinate 50,706 downwards.
ATAGTGCAGTTAGATAAAAAATACTCGTTAAAAATCGCAGTTAATTCCTGCTCCTTTTTATTTATTCTTTCAGAAAGTGGTTTGGCTAGTGTTTCATGATGATGGGAGCAAAGTGACATGTACCCACTTGAATATTTTATAACTCCTAATGAAAGATAGGGTTTTAAGTAGAAGTACTGGCATATTGCTGTTAGTAATTCTGTTTTTATATAGTTGAATCTCAAATCTTCCCATGAAATATAAAGTAGTTCAAATGGGTTGTTTATATATATGACATCAGCATACAAAGAAGCGAAAGAAACCAACTCATCTAATTTATTAAGGCGGCACTGTAAATTAGCACAGTTAGATACTCCTCCACTTAAGGATGAGTTGGCGATGAAAGAAAAGTTTTCATTGTTTGTTGTTGGGTAAGGGGTTTGGTTTCTTGTTATAAAGTATAAAGTTTCAACAAGCATAAACAAGCTATCTGGTGTTGATTTTTCAATGGATTGAGCAACTCCATCCTGCGTCCACAGTGATATAGCTAAATCCAGCTCATCAATAAATTCCATGCTTTTCTTCCTTTTTTAATTAAACTTTAAATATGGATATCTTAGATCCCCACCAAGACATCAGCTCTTTTCGATGCTCTAAGTAGTCAGAACGGTTGTATGCGCGTCTGACTTCATTCCTATCACTATGTGCCAATGCAGCTTCAATTACATCTGGGTTAAAACTTGCCTCATTCATTGCAGTACTGGCTATAGAACGCAAGCCGTGTGCAACAAGTTTTCCACCATAACCAATTCTTTTCAGCGCAGCATTAGCCGTTTGACTATTCATTGACAGCTTTGGATCATTCCTGCTGGGAAAAACATGTTCACGGTGAGCGCTGATTGGTTTCATCACTTCGAGAATCTCTAATGCCTGAGTTGAGAGAGGAACTATGTGCTCACGTTTCGCCTTCATCCGTTCGGCTGGAATAGTCCAAAGCTTTGCATCGAGATCGATTTCTGCCCAACGAGCACCGGAGGCCTCAGAAGGGCGCACAAGCGTCAGGAGTTGCCATTCAATTAAACAGCGAGTCGAAACAGAGAGATTTGACATCACCAAAGAACGCATGAGTTTTGGTAACTCTTCTGGCCGAAGCGTCGGCATGTTTTGCTTTTTGGGTTTCTCAAAAGCCATACCAATACCTGATGCGGGGTTGGCATCAATCAAGCCAGTGTTAACCGCATAAATCATTATTTCGTTGATACGCTGTACCAGTCTACGAACTGTCTCCAGCGCCCCACGAGCTTTGATTGGCTCAAGAGCTTCAACCAGTGTCCGGGCTTTGATTTGCTGAACGGGGATCTCACCGATGGCAGGGAATACATCTTTCTCCAGTGAGCGCCAAATGTCTTTTGCGTAATCAGGGGTAACGCTTTTACTTTTGAGCTGGAACCAGTTAGCTGCGACCGTTGAAAAAATACTGTCCAGTGCTATTTGCTGCTGTTCCTCTGCAACTTCAGTTTGAATTTGCGGGTCGAGTCCGTTGGCTAATAAGGCAAGGTAATCCGCTCTTAATCCTCGGCATCAGCAAGCGATAGGGCGGGGAAGGCACCGAGCCCCATCATTGTCCGCTGCTTTGTTACCGGACGTTGATAGCGAAAGCGTCAGAGCTTTTTGCCACTAGTTTTCACTATCAGGAAAAGCCCGTCGCCATCGTGCAGCGTTAGATCCTTCTCTTACGCCTTAGCGCGCAGAACTTCGGTGTTGGTCAGGGGGCGTGTTGTCCGTGCCACTGTGGCCGCTCCTTCATGAATTGGTATACGTTTTTAGGTATACATCCTACCGTATACCTAAACGTATACCAATAATCACCGGATTTAGCCGGATGTTCTCGGACAACGTCAGACACAAAAAAACCCGCAGGGCTTGTGCCATGCGGGCTTTCTGTACTTCACCGGACGTATCCGGATCATCATTTGCTGGCGTCCCTGTAATTGGTGGGGGAGGTGGTTGAGTTTGTTGGGTATTTTGATTTTTTATGGGGAAGGGAAGGCGCAAAAAGAGTGGCGATGATGTTGATATGGAAGGGGTTTTTGTATCTATTTGATTTTTAAGTTGATTGTTGAAAGCGGGATTTTCCGTGTTGGTTTAGGCTTTGGTGGAAGTTGTAGGTTGGTCGTTTTTTCCAAGAAGTGAGAGTTTCTGCCGAATAATTCACTCTCTTGAATTTTCCAGACTGTAGACCATGCTCATCTAATACACGTGAAAAACAATAGCGTCATCTATCGCAAAAGGAGATACGGGTAGATGGCCTTTGGTATAGCCAATGATGTCCCTTTAACAATAAGAGAGCACCATGCTTGAACTTCGTCCTAATTGCGAATGCTGTGATAAAGATCTGCCACCTGAATCAAAAGAGGCATACATTTGTTCATTCGAATGCACGTTTTGCGTCGATTGCGTGACCCAACGGCTTAATTGTCAGTGCCCAAACTGCGGAGGGGACCTGGTGCGACGTCCAATACGCCCGGAAGCATCCCTCCTGCGTTACCCTGCATCCAGTCTGCGTCACTTTAAATAGTAGAGATGAAAACTATGTTCGCTCCTTGCTAATAACGGCCTTCGTGATTCTGCTAGCCGTCTGCATAGTGCCAGAAGCAGACATTGTGAACCTGACTGTAGGTCAGATATATAAAAACTCATGGCCCGCTTTGATGGCTTACATACCGTCTAATGGCGCTCTGTTACATTCAATCGAAATAAGCCACTTATAGATGGACTGAATGAAAACAGTAGGCACATATTTTGAATTAAGAAATGTACATCGCGGTTACTTTAAGTTCTGGAAATGCACATTTCTAAAAAAAATTAAATACAAATCTAATTTATTGGTTTATATTAAATAGCTATTAAGATAACCAATCAATCCTAATTTACGGACTTCAATATTTAATTCAAAATCCAACATAAATTCTGGAACTCTTTCTCTATATGGATCGCATATGATTATTTTTGCTTTTTTGTTTGTATCAAGGAAATTTAAAATTATCTGATTAACATGTTCATCACCAAAACCATAGCCGATGATTACAAGTTCTTCAGAGTCATGGATTCTTTTTTTAAATTCTTCAAATAAACCAATAGGAGCTACTTGTTCAAATCTTCCGGTAAATTTATGCCCTCCAGATAACAGCGAACGTCGAAAGAATTGTAATTCTCCGGTGTCGTCCTCGACAAATAGCTCATTGACCCCTCTGCTGCCTGTTCTCTGACAGTAATCAAGGCTTTTCCTTTCAATTCCCCTTATTGCAGCAATACATTCTCCAAAACTAGTACTATCTGATTTAAGGTATTTTTCTTTATCTTCAACTGCAAAAACATCTAAAGCTCCGTGGAGTTTTAAAATATTTAAACCTTTTTCATTAGAGTTGAATAAATCTAGTCTATTTTCTGTAAATTCTTCTTTCGTAGCGATCCTGAAGTTTCCAATTGAATTGTAGTTATGATCGACATGTTGTCTAAATCCATCTTTGAATTTTATATGATAGTAATTGCATAATTCCTCCGTCATTACGTCATGGTTCAAAGAAAAAACATTAACAAGCCCATGCTGCTCTAATAGTTTTTTTATTCCGCTACAATCTTGAAACTTAAGCATCATATTAAATAAGGATTTGCACTGTATTTCAAGCAACAGAAGATGAACACATTCAACGGTCTGAGACACAAGTCCATGCAAAGCCTGATAGTTCTCTCCTTTTTCACTTAGCATCCATAGTTCTAAGTGCTTTATCATTTCTTCATAGTTTAGATCATCTCTCCCTATTAATGTTTTAAACTTATCTTTAATTATGGCCTGACCATGAAAGTTATAGAGATTTGTATCAAGCCTCTTAAGAATGTTCGTTTGCAAAATGTTAGTGAATTGTTTCACCAACGGCATGCCAAAATCAACTGATGCACCGGCGCCTATAAAAATATTCAACATTCTATGCTCATCTAAAAATTGGTGGATTGTTAGTAATTTAGCTGATTTTGAACTCAATGCCCATCCTGTAATGAAGCAGGGCTACTATTGAGGGGACGAACAATAGTGTTCCGACATGGGAAAGGATGATAATCAATCCCAATGACGTATTGATATGGTTGAATGATGAGTGTGGTTCACGTGTCCGCTCTTCGCTCACAGCGGACCTCCAGCTCAGTTAACTAGTCCGCTTCGTGCCATAAGCGGACATTATCCATTACACTAATGTGTTTTAATTAGTAGTCTGCAACAGCGGAAATGATTTATATTTACTTTCCCGGATCATTGGCTGCAATTCATCAATTGATTCGAATTTCTCGTTTATTTTCAAGTCTAGCAATTTGAAAATTATGGAGCGGCTAAATATTAACGCTTTTTTCAACTCATTTTCTCCAATGTTATTAGACCCTGCATGGACTACTTTAGACCTTAATTCATATAGTTCTTTGACGTAATCTTCAATTTCTAAGCATTCATCTACTGATTCCCCACTTATATAAGCACATTGTTCAGCCATGCTAGCTACTATAGAGGCAGTAATAACACTACGTTCATTAACTTTGAAAAGTGCTTCAAGCGCAATTACGACTTTAAGTAAGGCGCTTGATCTGTTTTTATCGAGATAAGCTTCTCCAATCCATTCAACTGCTCTGGAGAGTTTTCTTTCAAGTTTGGTACTCGGAGATAAAACCGCATTAAAAAAATTCGTCATCGCGCTTGCTTTTTTTTCTGGAAAATAAGCAGTCAGATCAGTCAAGTCAATGATTTGATCTTGTTTGCGTTTATTTTCAGTCCTTCCATAAATTGAGCCTTCCGTATAAATAATCGGTGGTTCGGATGGAGAAAACTCATATATAAGAGCACCTATAGAAAACTCCTTACCTTTCTTCGCCAATAAGAAAGCAAATGACAATTCTAACGTATTGAAAAAAGTGTCTGCAATTTCTGAAGCTTTATAGGAATCTAATGATTTCACACATAATTGAACAACAGTTTTTGTAGTTTGCGGTTTACTAAAGAAAGGGTCAGAGAATGGAAGTTTTATATGACTTGCATGGCGAGGTACCTCATAAAAACAAAATGGCCCTAGATTTACAGGGTGAGAACCATTTTTTATATTTCCACCAAATACTTGTTTAACAACCCTATGTTCCGTTTGCTTAACTAAACTTAAACTATCAATGAGTTTTTTGAAATATTTAACACGAACTTCTACATCATCATCCGAGTGATCACTACAATCAAATAAGGTTTTTTCAATGTAATATCTAAAATATATATTTGAAATAAATTGTCCATCTTTGGTTTTTGACAAATCATCTAATCCTTTTTCAAAAGATTCATTGTCAGTGATTTTAATGATGTTGCCAATTAACCCATCGTGAGAAAATATTCTTTTTTCGACTGTTGATTTATTTAATATACATGATTTAAAAATTCGACTGGAAATATTTTTGTTATTACTCATTCTGGATCCTAAGGTGATGGTGTAAACTAATACCGTCAATGTTTATCATGATACTGTATCTCTTTTGAAACAATAAATGGGAATTGGTCAAAATTCAAGAGGTTAACAATTCATCAGTTATATCAGCTTTTCGCTCATAAGGGACAACCATACTCAAATCTCCCACATTTCAGGAGATTTGAGTATGAACACGTCCCCGTGGAACAAAGACCGTATCATAGGCCAAAAAAGACCACTTCAGATATCTCATATCTGGGGTATCCGAATCCGACTTGAACTGGAAGGTAAAACGCGCGATTTAGCTCTGTTCAATATGGCCCTGGACAGTAAACTTCGGGGCTGTGATCTGGTTAAGCTAAAAGTCTCTGATGTTGCATATGGCAGCTCTGTTTCAAGCAGAGCAACGGTGTTGCAACAGAAAACCGGTAGCCCTGTGCAATTTGAGATAACCAAAGGGACAAGAGAAGCTGTCGCTGCATTAATTAAGCTTGGCAATTTGCGCAGTAAAGATTTCTTGTTCCGGTCTCGGGTCGGAACTAACCAGCACATATCAACCCGACAATACAACCGAATCTTTCATGGATGGGTAGAAAAGCTTGGTCTCGAAGATTCGCTTTACAGCACACAATCCATGAGAAGAACAAAACCTTACCTGATCTACAAGAAAACCAAGAATCTTCGGGTGATCCAACTTCTGTTGGGCCATAAGAAACTGGAAAGCACAGTCCGTTATCTGGGCATTGAAGTCGATGATGCGTTAGAGATCTCTGAATCGATTGAAGTCTAAGGTTGCCAGGGCTGCAACAGCAGCCCTGTGCCAAAAGTGGGCCTAACCCACTTTTGTTAGATGGACAAATACTACACAGGGCTTTATGGCTTCTATTGCCTAAAATCTGGTTTCCCCATTCTTTGGCGAAATTCGCCGGGCGTGGTATTCGCGTTGCGCCTGAAAAACTTCACAAAGTTGGTGGTTTCATTAAATCCGAGTTGCACAGCTATTGAAGCAACGGGTGTAGCTGAATGCACAAGTAAACGTTTTGCCTCAAGGATAATTCGTGCGGTAACAAATGCCTTTGCTGTGACTCCTGCTTCTGCTTGTGTTGCTCGTGAGAGGCTTTTCTCCGTACAGCTGAGTTGGTTAGCGTAGTGCGTCAGGCTATGCCAATGATGGTAATGTTGCTCTACCAGTAGTTTGAAATCGTTAAACCTTTTCGCGGTAGTAGCGTCCTGTTGGTGTGGTTTGCCACCCTGTAAAATCTGGAGTCTCATCAATACTGTGGTGAACTGGTGATACAGCAAAGCGTTAATGTCTGATCGGCTTGCTTTCAATTTGGTATCACGCTTCATCCTCAATAAAGCATCAGCTATCGTTTCGTAGGATTCACCTTCAAGGGAAAAATGACCAGAGATGTTTGATACCGCTTCGTGAGATGGAGTGTCAGAAGGTCGTGAAATGTTCGTATCTGGGGAGAAAAGAAATTCTGCTTTGAAGAGCACTACCCACCCATTCCATTTGTCATCGTCCCCGAAACGGTGAGCCTGTCCTGGTGTCAATACGAGAAGCGAGCCAGTGCAACATTCTATTTCTTTAAAATCGACTAACTGCGTACAGCTACCATCAGTTACCAAAAGCAACATACCAAAAGCATAACGGTGTGGGATGCTCATCTGAACCCGACCAAAACGAGATCGTAGATTCTCTACAGAAAAAATCTCAAGATCGAATGAATAATCCCCACCAGGCTGATACTCAAGGCGAGCAATGGAAGTTGTCACTATTTGTCCATTTTTTACCATTATTTAACCGTAAATGACCCTTATCATTATCTTTTTGGGTCCTATAATGACCACATCAAATCAACGTAGCATCTGATGTGTGGTTGATGCAACTATGACGAAGGACGGAATAATGAGAAGGGCGCTCAAGGTAATGATCACCGGATGTATGCTCGCTATTTCAGCGGGAGCACTCGCCGCACCAAAGGGGGATAGATTGGAAGAAATGAAAGCTATAGCCAAAGACGCTTATGAATACGGTTTCCCGGTGGTAGAAAGCTACCGCATTATGAATGCCTACACGTTGAATACGAAAAGCCCTGAGTACAAAGCGCCATTTAACGAGATTAAAAACGTACCTCGTGTGTTCACTTCTGCTGATCGCGCTATTCAGACGCCAAACTCTGATACGCCTTATTCATTTGCCTGGCTTGATCTACGTTCTGAGCCTGTAGTGTTGACGCTGCCAGCCGTAGATAAGAACCGTTATTTCTCGGTTCAGTTATTCGATGGGTACATCCAGACGATAACATTTTTAGGGAGCCGCACTACTGGCAATGATGGTGGTCACTATCTTATTGTTGGGCCATCCTGGAAAGGTGAGAAACCGAAAGGCATTGATAAAATCATACATGCCGAAACGGAAATGGTATTTGCCGTCTATCGTACCCAACTTAAGAACCCTGATGATCTCGATAATGTGAAACACGTTCAGGCAGGGTACAAAGTTGAAACCCTGTCTGCATTCACGCAGACTCCGGCACCTAACAAAGCTGCTGATGTTCATTTCATCCAGCCATTAACCCCGGCAGAAGAGCGCACTTCACCTGAGTTTTTCAATGTGCTGGCGTTTGCCCTCCAGTTTAATCCGATCATACCGGAGGAAGTAGAGATTCGTGAACGTTTAGCAAAAATTGGCATAAAAGCCGGAAAGCCTTTCAATGTTGGCGCGTTGTCAGACGAAGAAAAAACTGCTCTCGTTGAGGGAATGAAAGAAGGACAGCAAGAGATTGATGCTGTTCTGGCTCGTAGTAAATCCCCGGCTGAACTTTGCGGAACCCGCGCATTCTTAGGTAACGACTATGTACGCCGTGCCGCTGGTTCTCAGGCGGTGCTCTTTGGTGCAGTAGGTGAAGAAGCCTACTTTACAATCATGAATCATGACGCAAAAGGGGAACCGCTGGACGGGAGTCATCAACGGTATGTGATGAGGCTCCAGGAGGGGCAGCTTCCACCATCTAATGCTTTCTGGTCATTAACTGTTTACGACTTGCCAGAGCGCCAACTGGTGGATAATCCTCTCAATCGCTATCTGATTAACTCTACGATGTTGGGCGACCTGAAAAAAGAACCTGATGGTAGCGTGGTTCTGTACATTCAAAATGATGCGCCAGATAAAGATAAAGAATCAAACTGGTTACCAGTGCCAAAAGGTAAGTTCATTATGTTCTTGCGCACATACTGGCCTAAAGAATCCGTTCTTGATGGAAGCTGGAAAGCGCCAGAGATAGAAGTAGCAAAATAACCTTTCTGAAATGCGTCCGGGGCTTCCTGGACGCACATTCTGATAACCATTCTAAAAGAACTCGTCTGTTAAAACCTCCTGCACAAACTGACAGTCTGCACCTCAGAAAGCCGCAGTACTAACATTTGAAGTTTTTGTAATACAGTTAAGTTTATGTCCGCTCTTCGCTCACAGCAGACCTTCAGCTTAGGTAACTTGCTCGCTTCGTGCCTAGAGCAGACATTGTTAAACTCAACGAGATAGATGCAACCTGAATACGGAGCACTTGATGGTCACCACCCATGCTTTCATCGCGGTCAGTCTTGATGGTTATATCGCTCGACAGAATGGCGATATCGACTGGCTGTTGAAGCGCGATGACCCGACAGAAGACCATGGCTATGCCGCATTCATCGCGGACAAAGATTGGATCATTATGGGGCGAGGCAGCTATGAGAAGGTGCTGACTTTTGACGAATGGCCTTATGATCGACCCGTGCTGGTACTTTCCCGGCAGCTAACCAATACCCCGGTGCCTGAGGCGCTGAAGGGCAAAGTGCAGTTTTCATGCCGCACGCCCAGGGAGGCTCTTACTGACCTGATGGAGAAGAACGTGCACCGGGTCTATATCGATGGTGGGCAGTTAATACAGTCGTTCCTGCGCGAAGGTCTGGTTGCCGATATCGTTATCACAACTGTTCCTGTTCTGCTCGGTTCGGGAAAACCGCTGTTTGGAGTACTGCCCCATGATATCGATTTGACGCTATTATCCAGCCGCAGCTTCCCTTCGGGTCTGGTGCAGTCGCACTATAGGCTGACGTCATAAGCTGAGTTTAAGCACAGTGGCGACCTCCGCTAAAGCGAGAAAATGCCTCAGTTGCCAGCAATACTGTTTTACTTCTACAACCTTGCTTCAGTTCGCTGAAAAAGCAGTGCATCAGAAAACGGGCCTACAAAACCCAGGATCTGGATCGTGCAGATATCTTCGATGACATTGACCTGTTCAGCAATCGGAGCTGGAGGTAAAGTTTTCTTGGGGCGTCAGTACAGAGGCCTTTGAACAGTCTCCGTCGTGAGGACGTAGCCAATGCAGATGACCAAACGTTCTCCGAACCCAAATCTCGCACTTCCCTCCCTTACCCTTAAAGGCCTTTAAAGGCCCTTTAGCGAGCTTTTGCGGGCGTGCATTATTCGAGCCAAAGTTGGCTGAAATCCGGCCATCCCAGCGTATTTAAATCCCGCCAGGTAAATGACTTCTCGGTCGCAAATTCCATCCAGTGATGCAGCAAAGGAATGACATATCGCTGATGGGTAATCTCATGGAAAAAGGCGGCAATCGTAGCGAACGCCTGTTCATCGTCGCTGTTCAGAATCGCCGGTAACAGCGCGTTCAGGTTTTGTCGCTGGGCTTCAGGCAAGCGTGTAAACAGCGTGGTGGACGCCAGCCATTCCAGAAAAGCCGGAACCGAAAGGGTATCAAGCATAAAGTTGCTAAGCCAGATATCCGCGGGAGGGCGCGGCTGGTTGTTGAAGTGGTCAAATGCGTCGATCCGTATTTCGGCGCGAATATGCCAGCGTTCAAGCAGGCGGCGAATTGCTCCGGCAAGCTCCACCAGTTCCGGTTGCTGAAAGGTACTGATAATAACCGGCTGACGCAGGTTAAACGGCGCGGTGATCCCGCCGAAATCCACCGGGCGGTGGTTCCACTGCGGCAGCATGCCCTGAGCAACGGAGAGGATGCGTGCGTATTCGTCGGGAAGTTGCGTCTGGCTGAGGAGTTCGACAGGTTGCAGCAGGTAATTGATAAACCGCCTTCCGGCCTCATCCGCAAAGGCACCGTCACGGTCGAGCAGCACAAAGCAGCACCCCTGCTCCAGACTGCGCTCGTTGAGCGGGCGGTCATCCTGCGCCTCTTCGCCCCGCAGCAGGGGAATAAAGCTCATGCTGATATTCTCCGGTGCCCAGGTAAAAATGGTGATCTCATCCAGCCCGGGCCGCGCCTGGTGCCAGTGTTGATTGCGCCGCAGGACCATAAAGTTGTCGCTGTGCTCCTGCAGGTGGAAAGCGCCGGTACAGCGGATGTGTCCGTGCTGGTAATCGAACAGCATTGTCGGCTGAGTGGCGAGCAGGCAGTCGAGACGCCTGACCGGGTGATGCGTTTCAATCACCAGATGCCAGGGGGCGTCAGCGATGATGGTTTTGATTGGGCTGAAAAGCGGTGCGAACTGCGGGCTCTGGCTGGCGGCGAGCAGGCAACGCTGAACGGCGCTGGCATCCAGTTCGCTGCCATCGGCAAAGCGGGCGGTGGATTTCAGCCAGAACTCCCAGCGGGTAAACTCCTCGTTGTGGGTCCAGTAGTGGGCGATATCGGGGACGATCCTGCCCTGCACGGCGTCATAGCGCGTCAGCCCACTCAGGCACTGGCGCAGGAGGTGGCGTTCGGTTCGCCGCAGGGGAACGAGCGGATTAAGCGGATCCAGATTGCGATAGTAGGGGATGCGCACCCGCGTTTCGCTGCTTTTATCCTGTACCCCAAAGCGCCACAGGCTCAGGCGATCCAGCAGATACTTGTCGTTGCCGATAAATCGTAGCACGTTGCCGTAATCCTGCTTCTCCAGCAGCTTATTGACGTTCTGGCTGAACAGCTTTTCCGGTGAGGTTAACAGGTGGAGCCGTGAGCGCTTGCCGCGTCCGCGCTGGGGCTGCCATTCGAGCCATTTTTCCTGATGCATCTTTTTCAGCGCAATCCGGCAGTTACGCACTGAACAGCCAAAGATGGCGGCGATCTCCTGCATCTGTAATTCGTGCGTCTGACCTGCGCCGAAGCGGGCGTGCAGCCTGTGAAAATGCGCCTCGAAGATACTCATATGATGGCCTCCCGCCGAACGCGATTTCCTCTTTTATCCCTTTCTGACGGCTTCTGGCGTGATTGTCCTCATAAAATTTCCGGTTTTAAGCGAAAACCGGAAATAACTTTCGTCTTTGATTGCTGTTTTTTTAATCATCTTCGGTACGGATACTGAAGGTGTTCGGAGCAGAACCTGCTGTTGTGCGAATCCCTGTCATAAAGACGCGCTCAGGAGATCGAGATGAAAAGATTCAACCTTCTGCAAATGTTACAAAGCATCGGGCGATCGTTAATGATCCCCATTGCCATGCTGCCTGCCGCAGGTATTTTGCTGGCCTTCGGCGTCAGCTTTCAGGATCCCAATATTGTCGCCAGACTGCCGTTTCTCGGCGCTGACTTGCTGGTTCACGTGCTGAAGCTGATGGCGGAAGCGGGCAGCGCGATTTTCGCTAACCTGCCGCTGCTGTTTGCGGTAGGCGTGGCGGTGGGACTCAGTGACGATCAGGGCATTGCCGGGTTGTCGGCGATCGCCGGGTTTTTGATTATGAACGTCACCATCGGCCAGTTTCTGGGGATCACGCCCGAGTCGGTGGCGCAGGTACGTGACTACACGATGGTGCTAGGCATCCCTTCACTGCAGACCGGCGTGTTTGGCGGCATCATTATCGGGATTATCGCCGCCTGGCTGTATAAACGCTATTACCGCATCCAGCTTCCTTCGTGGCTGGAGTTCTTTTCCGGCAAGCGCTTCGTGCCGATAGTCACCTCCTTCGCCGCGCTGTTTGTCGGGCTGGTGATGGCGGTGGTCTGGCCGCCGGTTCAGCATCTGATTAATGGCCTGTCGAATACCATGACGGTGCAGGGGCCGGGCGTGTCCGCCTTCCTGTTCGGTTTTGTCGAGCGGCTACTGATCCCGTTTGGTCTTAACCATGTCTGGTGGCCGACCTTCTGGCTGCAGTTTGGCGAGTACGTGAACAAGGCCGGGCAGGTGGTGCATGGCGACCAGCTCATTTTCTTTGCCCAGTTGAAAGACCAGGTGCCGATTACCGCCGGAACCTTTATGGCCGGGCTGACGCCCATCAAGATGTTCTGTATTCCGGCGATTGCGCTGGCGATCTACCGCTGCGCCAGCCCGGAAAACAAAGCGCGGGTGAAGGGGATTATGCTCTCTGGCTCGATCACCTCCATTGTCTGCGGCATCACCGAGCCGATTGAGTTCTCCTTCCTGTTTGTTGCACCCGTGCTGTATGGCATTCACGCCGTCCTGGCGGGGCTGGTGTTCCTGCTGATGGAGTGGTTCAGCGTGCACATCGGGCTCTCTTTCTCCGGCGGGCTTATCGACTATCTCTTCTTTGGCGTCCTGCCGCGCGCGCCTCACTGGTACATGGTGTTCCCGGTCGGGCTGGTGATGGGGGCGGTGTACTACGTCCTGTTTATCTTTGCCATCCGCCGCTGGAATTTGCTGACGCCGGGACGCGAAATCGAAGAAACCACTGTGGCGCAGGAGAGCGAACAGAACGACCTGGTGAGCGGCATCATTCTGGCCTATGGCGGGCTGGGGAATATGACCAGCATCGAAGCCTGCATGTCACGTCTGCGCATTGACGTGACGGATAAGACGCTGGTGGACAAAGCGCTGCTGAAACAGCTTGGTGCGGCGGGCGTCGTCGAGGTCGGGAATAATATTCAGAGCGTATTTGGTATGAAATCCGATCGGCTGAAAGAGGCGATCCGCGCAGCTAACGCGTATACACAGGAGGCAAAATGAAACAGCTACACCACAGCGGCCTGCCGCTGTATCTCGATGACGACGGCGTAATGGTGCTGAAACCGCCGCTGAACTATCTAGGTTTTGGTCGCAAAAGCGCCGGGCAGATGGCGGTGGTTTTACCGGAATTCACCGAAGCGCAGCGTGATGAACTGGCTTACGATGTTTATCGCGGTCTCAGCTTTGCGGAGGATCAGGAAAGGCTTGCTGCTGACCAGTATCAGTACGACATCACCATCATCATGCCGGGGACGATTGGCAAGGAGCGCAAGAAAACCAGCGGCCATTATCACGGCTATAACGACACGCGGCGCAACACCCATCCGGAGGTGTATGAAGTGATTAAGGGCACGGCGGCGTATATCCTGCAAGAGTCGCCGGATTTTGCCGTTGAGCCAAAAGATCTGCTGGTGGACGATCTTATCGTGGCGGTGGTGAAGGAGGGGCAAAGCATTATCGTGCCGCCGAATTACGGCCACTGCTCCATCAATATTGGCGACGGGCCGCTGGTGTTCAGCAACCTGGCGTATAAACCCTGTGCGGTTCACTACGACACAGTGCAGTTTTACCACGGTATGGCCTGCTACATCGTAGAAGAGAACGGGCAACTGTGCGTGCGTAAAAATCACTACTATCCGCATATTCCGCGCATCAAATTCGCCACCGTCAAAGAGAACCCGCATCTTGGCATTACCTTTGATACGCCGCTTTATCAACGCTACCGAGCCGCGCCGGAACGTTTCCATTTTCTGGGGCATGTCGATAACTATGTCCGGGAAATCATGGGGATGCTCGAGTATCAGGATGATTTATTCCCGGTCTGCCAGGAGGACGCATGATGGAAACACAATCTGTTGCAGGCGTTGCCTGTAGCGACCTGCATCAGGCGATGGCGCGGATTGATGGTGCCGCACTGGCGAGTCTGGAGCAGGCCATCGCTGAGGCGAACGCGATATTTGTTTTTGGCGCAGGGCGTTCGCTGTTGATGCTGAAAGCTGTTGCGATGCGCCTGATGCATATCGGCCTGAAGGTACATGTTGTCGGAGATGTGGTCACGCCTGCGCTGCAAAAAGGCGACCTGCTACTGCTGGCCAGCGCATCGGGCGAAACGACCTCGCTGGTGAATGTGGCTACGAAAGCAAAGCAACTGGGGGGCACAGTGGCCCTGCTGACCATTTTCCCCGAGTCCACGCTGGGGAAACTGGCGGATGTGGTGGTCAGGATCCCGGCCTGTACCGACAAATTGCCGGATGGACCGGATAACGTGAAAGGCATTCTGCCCGGCGGCAGCCTGTTTGAAGAGGCTGTCATGGTGCTGGGTGACGCCATGATTGTGAATCTGGCCCAGTCGACGGGATATCGCTTAACCAAAGGCTTTGCGCTGCACGCCAACCTCGAATAGTCATTCGACACAAGGAAACCAACATGAAATTACAGCTTGCCCTGGACGAGTTAACCCTGCCTGAAGCGCTGGTATTTATTGATAAGGTGGTTGACGACGTTGATATTATTGAAGTGGGCACGCCTTTTCTAATTCGGGAAGGCGTGAACGCAATTAAAGCCATTAAAGAAAAATATCCACACAAGGAAGTGCTGGCGGATGCGAAAATTATGGATGGGGGATATTTCGAGTCCCGGCTGTTATTTGATGCTGGCGCAGACTACGTTACGGTTCTGGGCGTGACGGATGTTTTAACGATCCAAGCGTGTATCCGGGCGGCAAAGGAGACGGGAAAACAGGTGGTGGTGGATATGATTTCTGTCGATGATCTTACTGCCAGAGTTATTTTGCTGGAGGCCGCCGGTGCCGATCTGCTGGCGGTACACACCGGTACCGATCAGCAGGCAGCGGGGCGTAAACCCATTGATGATTTGGTCACGATGCTGAAGGCCCGCCGGAAATCCCGGATTGCCGTTGCAGGCGGCATCAGCAGCCAGACGGTGAAGGACTATACGCTGTTAGGGCCGGATGTGGTGATTGTGGGATCTGCGATCACGCATTCGGCGGATCCGGCAGGTGAAGCGAGGAAGATTTCACAGATGTTGTTGCAGTATCACTGAGATTAGACGAACAGAACGGCATCTGGCGCGACTGTGTGCCAGATGTCGGAATAACCATAAGATTATGCCTTCAGTCTGGTTGATACATGTTTAATGATCTTACCCACCAACAGTGGACATGCGGCTAAGTGAGTAAACTCTTCACCAGAGGTAGCTCACGTGGAAAAATTAATAACTCAGGAGTCTCTCGAAAATGTTTGTGCTACTTTTGGTTATACAATTATACTTCGCGGCATATTTTATTATTTCTATTGAAGGTTACCGTGATTATAATTAATTCCATTAAAGATAAACTGGAAAAATCCACAAATCACTCCAATCCTTTTATTGGTGTTGATGAGCTAGGCAATGATTGGTTTGTAAAAACATATTTCAGCAAGTCCGGTCATGAAACAAATGCGTTGTTTAATGAATTAGTAGCTTTTAAATTAGCCGAAAAAATAGGTTTACCTTGGCCAAAAGGCCATGTAGTTCAGTTTTCTGAAAGTGTAAAGAGTGAACTAAACGTATCAACTTCTCATTTTATTGCATATGAGTTCATACATAATCTAGAAGAGTTACCTGAGGGTTATCAATTCAGTAATAACCAAATGAAAAATCTCTATGGCAAATCAATATTTGATAATTGGCTATCAATAGGTGATGTAAAAAATGATACTTGCAAATTGTTAAATGGCGAATTGCTATTCATGGATGCTGGAATTGCCTTTGAAGATGATAATTGTGAGACGTGGGGAGAAGATGGTCTTATATGGACGGATAATAAATTGTTTATTGAATCATCGCCATATCATCGCGGAATTTTGCATTCTGCAGAAGAGTATAAGTCATGGATGGATAAAATTTGTGAAATACCTGTTGAGTTTTATCAATCCATCGCAGATAGCATACCTCAAGATTGGCATGTTCCGGAAAGTTACAAATTAAAATTTGTTGAGGTATTTTCATCATCTTGTGAGAGTTTTATTCCTATGATGAAATCATATATCGAGTGGGAATTAAATCACCAATAATATGAATAACTAAGCGAAACATCCGCTTCTTGCTCAAAGCTAACCATGCTTTCTAATAATTCCTGCGCTTTATCTGGTTTGCAGGACTAAGGGCTTTACCAATCTGACGTAGCAGAAAGGTACAGCCCTTGAAGTTATGGCATTATCGTGCGTTCAGGCTTCCCACTCACCAAGCTGCGGTGCACCGCCTCACAAATCCGGCTTACCGCCAGCCCGTCCACTGCGGTTACCGGATAGGGCGCTTTATGTCTGACCGCGTGCACAAAATCATTGATCGGGTCGATACCAAAGCCGCTGGCGATGCCGTTGCGGTAGTTAATGAAATAGCTGTTGGGCGTGAGCGTCATGCCTGGCGTGGTGATTTCCAGCCCGCGATGCTGCGAGGTGCTGCGGATATACGTTGCCTCACAGAGAATATCAATGCGCCCGTCGTTGTCCTTCGGGAAGCCCTCCGGCAGCACCCACGAGTTTTCCACCACCCACGAACTGCCGTCTGCCATCGTCAGCAGGCTCTGCACGCTGTCGAAGGTGTCGAGGCCGCATTCAATCATCAGCCGCTTCTGCCCGACGGCGTACACCGACACCACTTCCTGACCGGAAAGGTGGCGCACCAGGTCAAAGCAGTGTGAGCCGAGAAACCACACAGGGGAGCTTGCGCCAGCCCAGTCCAGCCACTCTGTCGGGACGCTAATCACGTCGTCCATGCTGATATGCCCGCGCAGGATGCACCCGGTTTCCGGCTTCTCCAGTTCAGCTTTGATGCGCATCACCGCCGGATCCCAGCGCTTGTGGAAATCGACGCCGACCAGCAGGTCCCGCTGCTGCGCCATCTCCACGATAAGCTCACATTCGCGTACTGAGGTAGCGAGCGGTTTCTCCGCCAGCACGTGCTTGCCGTGGCGCAGGGCGGTGAGGATGGATTCGGTGTGGTATGGGTCAGGTGTCGCCACTGAGACTACATCAATGGCTTCCTCCTGCAGCAGGGCATCCAGCCGGGTATAGCCGATTACGCCATAGGCCATGGCAAGGTCGTCACAGCGTTCTGTGTCGGTGTCGCAGATGGCGACCAGCACCGTGTCCGGGTTGTGGCGGTACGCGTTCATATGATGTCTGCCGTAGATACCTGCACCTACCACGGCGGCTCTGATTTTGTTCATCGTTGAGTCCTCAGAATAAGCCCAGGGAAAACAACCAGCCGATGATGACGGCCAGCGGTCCGGTCAGTTGTCTCGACAGCAGGAAGGCGGGGACGCCTTTGGCGATGGTCTCCGGCTTCGCCTCCTGCATGGAAAGGCCCACCGGCACGAAGTCGCAGCCGACCTGCACGTTGATGGCGAACAGCGCGGGCAGGGCGAAGGCAGGGGATATCGCGCCTGCGCCAATCTGCGTACCAATCATCACGCCAATCACCTGCGAGATGGCCGCGCCCGGTCCGAGCACCGGGGAGAGGAAAGGAATGCCGCAGATAAGCGACAGCAGCACCAGCCCCCACAGCGAGTTCGCCAGCGGCGTCAGGGCATGGGCTATCAGGCTGCCGAGCGCGGTCTCCTGCACCAGCGCTATCAGCAGCGAGACAAAGGCCATAAACGGAATGACGTTGCGCAGCGACACGTCCACCGCCTCCCGGCTGGCGGCGAACAGCAGGGCGATAACGTAGCCGACGGCGGTGCCAGTCTGTTCGACCATGCGAACCAGTTTCTCCGCGCCGCGAGGAGGTGGTGGTGTGGTGATAACCCGTGGTGCAGACTCTGTAGTTGGCTCAGGCTTAACGTCCGGGGCTTCGGCCGTATCCACCAGAACCAACTGCTCCATCGTCACACCGGAGACGTAGTTATCCTCTGTAATAAACTGCGCCAGCGGACCTGCGCGCCAGGTGGGGAGCACGTTGATGGTCGGGATGCCTTTCTGCGGATACAGGCCACAGCGCAGGGACCCGGCGCAGTTAATCACCACGCACAGGATGTCGCTATCCGGCGGGATATCGGCGAAGCCGTTGACGATTTCCGATTCGGTCAGTGCGCCGATTTCTATCGCCACCGGATGAATCTCGCGTCCGGTCAGCGACAGCACCTTTTTGCCGTTCCCTATGGGCAGCCACAGCCCTTTACCGTAGCCGCCGGGGCCGGGAGGAATAAGCACCGTGTTCATGGGTGTCCCTCCGCAATCATCAGTTCGCCGTGGAGGTCACGCAGGTTCGGCACCGGGCCGGAGAGATGGACCGCTCCGATATGGCAGGGATTAAGGTCACCGTTGAACACCAGCGTCAGGTGGCCGAGTTCAAACAGCGCCTGCTGCGCCCCTTTGCCCACGGCGGTAATGAGATAGCTGCACCCGGCCAGCAACAGGGTGTCTCCGGGCAGAATGAACAGGCTCTCTTCCCGGAACGACGGCTCCAGAGACAGCGAGTAATCCAGACAGTCCTTCGGCCCGTTGCTGTCGAAGGTGATGAGCATTTTGTCGGTGAGGCCGTCGGCAACAAACAGCCCGATGGCAGTAATACGTGCGCAGTAAATCATCATGGCGCATTCCCCCGCCTGCTGAGCCGCAGGAACAGGTACTCGGTAATAATCCCGCGTATCAGGCCAATCAGCATGGCGGCAGCGATATAACGCAGCGCCAGCGAGGTAACGGGCAGGCCGAGCGCCTTAACCCCGGCAGCGACGCCGAGCCAGACAAACAGCTCTGAGGGCACCACATGGGGAAACAGGCTGGTGAGCGGATGGGCGGTGGTGCCGAGCGCATCCTCATAGCCGGGCTTGCTCTTCTCAGGTAAGAGTTTCCCGAGCGTCAGCGCGCCGGGGCTGCTCATAAAGAACCAGCCGAGCACCGGCAGCACGCCGTAGGTGAGAATACGCGAGCGGCCGAGCAGGGTGGCGACTTTCTCCATTCTGACGGTGCCGACCAGCTTCATCAGGAAGTTGATGGCCAGCAGCAGGCAGATGAGCATCGGGATAAGTCCCGTCATCATATCGAGGAAGATTTTGCCTGCGGCCTGGAACAGGTGGATAAAGCCTTCAGCCAGGGAGACCAGAAACATGGTGGCCTCCCGTACTCAGTGCGATGGTGCAAGGTTGTGGTTCGGTGTGCATAAACAACTCTCCTGTCAGGCGTGTTGGTTAATGCGTCCTGCCACTCACAGCGCGGGTCGTTATGTCCCGGAGTTATTGGATGTTGTCATGGTTCATATCAAAAGCTTTTTTCTCTTTTCAACAGCGATAAATCATGTAATTCATGAATTTTGCTCTTTATTTGCCCTTGATTCAAGTAATTCATTAATTTTCAATGTAAGTCTTGAAGATAGGTTTAGCTAAGAAAGGGATAATCTTGGTGTGTTTAATCGGGTGGATTGTAGCTGTGATCGGTAAAAGACTTAAGATTTCAAGGGTTAATGCAGGCCTGACACAGACGGAGTTGGGGGTACGAGCTGGTCTTGAGGAAGATTCTGCAAGTGCTCGCATAAGTTCTTATGAAAAAGAAGTTCATGCGCCAGACTTTAAGTTGGTCTGTAAATTTGCAGCAGTACTTGATGTGCCTGAGGCTTATTTTTACACAGTAGATGAAGACCTTTCTGAATTAATACTACAATATCATAGATATAAAAAGAGTAATCCTAACTCTACCATTATAATATCCTTTCAATGACTATTTTTATTAAGGAGGGAGCGCTGAACTCCCTCCGATAATACTCTATTCTCGTAATATTCTATCATAATCAGAACGAACACCGCTAGAAATACTGGCTGGATCGAGTGTTCTTAAATACTCTTTAAATCGTTCTCTTCCCCTGGAGTATGTAGCTATACGATATCCTACAATATTTGTTCTATCGGAATAGAGTCTAATCATAGTCGCTATTTCTCTGGGGGAAAATGTTCTAATCATTTCAGTGTAATATGATAATGCACCATGCGATACACCATATCCATTCCCAATCGCACATGCCACTACAACCTGAACAAAATATTCCTGTACTGTTTCAGGTACTGCTCCGTGAGTTGCTAGCTCACAAAGCCTTTCAGCGAAGGGGGGTTCATTATAAAAGTTATTCATTCCATTATGAGCATTCCAAAGTCTTTCTATTGCTCGATAGAATATGATGTGTTGATCGGCTTCACTTAGGTATCTTATCTGACCGAGTTTTTCAAAAAATTGAGTAGATGCTGTGTGGCGTTGTTCATCTCCTTTGGCAGCATATTCAGCATGTTTGTTGATCAAGTCAGAGCGAATTGCCGCAGTGAACTGTTCACTGATAGCGGAGCATAAATCAATTGCATTTAATCTGGCTGGTTCTGATGTATTGGGATCGCAATATATGCCATGAACCATTCCAATAAGAATTTGCCTCTGTGCTGCATGTGTATCATTAATTCGCTGAATCCAAATAGCACATTGTTGCCCAGTAAAACGAGCACTTTTTATTGATGCTATGAAATCTGCAACATTTACTCCTCTTGGAGAGGAAGCATCAGCCAAGGCATATCTAACACATCGATTTAGGAATGTTGTGAATTCTCTATCATTAATATTTCCGATAGTTGGGTGAGCGGCAGAGAAATTATTCCTCATTTCTCTGCAATGATCTAAGAAGAAATAACCATCTTCATTTACTAAATTTAATTTTAATGCAAGTTCTAAAAGTTTACTATCTTGTAAGTCGATCAAGTGCTTCTCTTCAAAGTCGGATTGAAGCATCTGACTTACGATGGGCAAACCAAAATTCCTTACCTTTTGTCTGATTTGTAAAATTGCGGCATTCCATATGTAATTCATTGCGCCATCAAATAAGCCAGCGCTTACTGCAACACACATACGGGCGACGAGTTCACCTCGAAGATCCGAAGGAATTAGTCTTAGTTCCCTTGGTAAATCCTGCCAAGCAAAGCTTATTTCTTCATCACTAGCTAATACATTTCTTGGGATTCCCAGTGCAGCGGTAAGTTCGGCAATTGCAGGTAGAATTGTTGTTGGAACACTGGGAAGTTCAGGAAGTGAAGGAACCGAAGGAGTTGTAGCCATAGACACGATCTCTTATCCTCAACGATGGGTATGATGTATCCATCATAGCGAAAATTACTGATATAACCATGTTGGCTTTGTTGTTTTTTTCAAAATAGGCTTTGTTATTTACTTATCTCAAATATTTCTCAAAATAATGCTTGCTGCGCCACTTTAGTGCAAAAAATCTCTCCGGCAAGCTGTATTCTCACCATTTCCTAAACTTTTTACACACCTAGTACCAGATATAGTGCTGGTGTCACTACCTAAGATAAATCTTCCACCCATAGAGTAGGGTGTTGTATTGCTCTGCCGTCTTATGTGGATTTGTCGAGGTACTTGTTGCAACCAATTGAAAATCTGCCTCCTTTTTTTGATCCTTTAAGGGCAGGCCCGTTCCCCTTGTTCTCCCTTCCTTTCAGCCTTTGCCTTTTCACTCCCTTTTCGCCATTTTCATTCCTTATGTTTTTGAGGTGGTACAGGTGGGACAAGTGGTACAACCGCGCCAGCCGTGGCTTTGCGCTTTACCACCTGAAAAATGCCAGCCTGAAAAGTGGGACAGATTCAGCAACGGCTGTCCCACCCTGTACCACTTTTTTTTAACCAAATTCTCTAAGGTGGGACGCTGAAACCCGCGCCAGTCCTGCGTGTACCACTTGTCCCACCTTTTTTTAAGACACGCGAGACTGCACTCAGATACTGAGGATGCGGGAGGTGAGCCGGTAGACCCTGGCTTTGCCGATCTCCGGCAGGCGAACCTGCGACTGGTATTTCCCGTCACTGCCGGGCAGCAGGCAACCAACTTCCTGGCATAACCTGGCCGCTTTTGCCGGGCTGAATCCCCGGCACATTTCCCGCCAGCCCTCCGGCAGGATTTGAAACAGTGTGTATTCCTCACCCGTCAGCGGATCTTTTTCCACCCGGCGAAAGCCTGCCATATTCAGCGGGCGGTCCGGGCCATCCCACGAGGCAAAGCGGCTGTACTGGTGCGCGGTGATGAACCGCTTGATCTGCGCCAGCACGCCTTCATCCTCCTGGTTGGCAATATGGCCGCGCTCGTTCAGCCAGGCGTGCAGGCAGATCAGCACCGCCTCATACGCCGTACCTTCCTGCCAGCCCGTAATGCCGTGCAGCGTCGCTATCTCCCCGGCCACCGCCAGCAGGGCAAAACGGGCCACGATGCGCTGCACCTGGTTTCCGGCATTGTCCGGCATCAGAGCGGTCTGGTAGCGGCAAAGTAACTCTCTCGCCAGCGTGGTGCTGGCGTCCAGGTCGCCGGTGAGGAAGGCCAGCCAGGCACGAAAGGCGGTGCCGTGGAAACGGGCGACCCGGTCGCAGAGGGCATTGGCGAACTGCTGGCCGCTGGCAAAGCCGTGTAGCTGCTCAAACGCGCCATACCGCCCGGTGTCGCTGGGGATTTGTACCATGCGCACGTCCATTCCGGCGTAGAGGCGCTCCCCGGCGCGTTCGGTATGTTCCGCCAGCGACAGCTCCCCGGTGGAGAACAGCAGCAGCGTCCAGTGCCTGCGGTTACGTACTTCGCCGTCGGTGCGGGCGCGCCCCTTGCCCTGGCCGTTCGCCAGCATATAGGCAATCATCCCGGCTTCCCGTGGGTCCACTTCGCGCAGTTCATCGAGCGGCAGCAGGGCATCGTTGTGTCGGCTGGCAATTCCCTCCAGCGCATTCCCGGTGGCCCGCCAGGAGTGCCAGTAATCCGTGCCGCCACAGACGGAGGCGGCCACCTTCATCACCGTGGTTTTGCCGTCGGTGGACTCACCGCGCAAATGAAAGCCTCCGCCACCCGTTCCGGTCAGGCGCAGCAGCGGGGCGGCCAGTGCACAGCAGACGGCAAAGACCAGCCGCGAGTTGCCTGCACAGAGTGCGGCGACCTGCTCCTGCCACTCTGCCAGCGTCCCTGCCTGCGCAAAGCCGCCGGTCAGATAGTGGCTGCCCTGGAGAATGACATTGTCCCCACCGGGGCCGATAACCTCATCCGGCAGCACGTATACCCCGTTGTGCCAGCCGGTTTTCTCCACGCAGGTGACCCGGCGTCCGGGGAGTGACCGCGAGATGTACTCGCACAGCAGGCTGCGCAGGGCGGGGCGGGTAGCGATGTAGGTCAGGCCGTTCTCCAGCAGGATGCGCCGCAGCTCCTCGCCGTTGCCACTGAGCATTGCCATCGGCATGGCCCAGCGCCGCAACTGCCCGGTGGTGGTGTGCCATTCCAGCAGGCGGCCGTAGCTGCCGTCATGGCTGTCGCAGGTGATGGCGGTGACGCGCAGAGGGGAGCAGATGCGCTGGGGCTGGACGTCGCTTTCACCGTCGCGCCGTTCGGTGAGCTTGTCAAACCACAGCGCTTCTTCATCGAGGCGGAAGTGATCCGGCAGGATGTTGGAAGGCCTTTTCTGCCGCAGGCGTGCAAGCTGACCACTCCAGTCTTCCAGTACCTCACCATCAGGGGCCATCAGCCGGGCCATCTGTACATCTGCGTGCGCCAGTTTTACGGCGATTTTCAGCAGTTCCTCTTCGCGGATATCGCCTGTGCGAAGTACCCGGACGTAGAGCGTGTCGGGCCTGATAATGGTCAGGTTGTCCAGATCCGCCAGTTCATCCGGGCCGAGCACCACCGGGGGAATATTGTCTTCCCGCTCGGGATCTTTTCGCCAGGCGCGTGAGGTCTCCCATGCCAGGTTTCCGGCCAGGATCACCACTTCGAGCGTGCGGTCCGGAGACTGCTTACAGAGAAAGGGGGCGCGTTTCATGATGGGGTATCAGTCGGCTCATCCCTGAGCGTGAATTAACGAATAGCGGCGCGGCGCTGTTGCCACTGGCGGATTTCAGCAGCATCGAAGACCACCAGTCGGGAAGAAAGGTGGACGGGGCGGGGAAAGTCGGTGTTTTTAATCAGGCGGTAAACCGACGATTCGCTCATCGCCAGAAACTGGACCACCTGCCGCATACGCACATTACCGCTTTCGGGAAAAGCATCGTTACTGTCAGCACGGGTTTTCATGATTGCACCTCACGGGAACAGAGTATCGAGGCGGTTATAGCGCGGAACGGGGAGGGGAGGTATAGGTCCGGGTGAAAAAAATGAGTCCGGGTAGAAGATAAGGAGTCCGGTAATAATACAATTGTTGCTATATTTTATGCATTTACGTTAACTGCATGAAAAAATGTGTTTGTTTTTTTATCTAATGATAAGTGGTAAGGATAGGGGGAGTTTAATGGACGGTAACGCACGGCAACGAAAACATCATGATCTCTGATGCCATCTTACTATCGGCTAGGAGCAAGAAAACTACATTGAACTCACAATGTACGAAGCGATTCGAAGGGTCTAATGAGAGTTACGTTTTTAGCACTCAGAATCAAAATCAATCAACTCAAAAAAAACTAACCAATTGAAATTATTGGATAATTAAGCGATTTCATTTTTTGCTTTTTGATGGATTTTATGCTTTTGTAGTGATAAATTATCAATACTTTCAATGTGCTAATTCATGGTTAGGGAACTCGATGAGTGACTTTTGGAGCAAATCTATAAAGATAGTTGGCCTTCCTGGACTTGTACTTTATATCTTTTATTATTTAATTGATAAAATATTTGATGAAAAATTAACTCATCTATTAGGGATAGAGCGAGTTTTCGTTCTTATTATAATTATTTTGATTCTTCTGACTGTATTCTTTTTATATTCAACCTTTAAAACAACAAAGCCTTTTGATAATGGTGAAAAGGATCATGCTCAACCTAAAAATAAATCTGTGGAAGATGATAAATCTGAACGATTATCGCCGACGTCTATAAAAAATCAGACTGTTGTATACCGTGATAATGCCAAACACAAAGGAGATAATAATTTCTCATGAATATCTCTCAAGTGCGATATCAAGATGGAGCATCGCATGACGGTGACAACAATTTTTACACGTTATCGAGTTTAGAATCTACTATTGATCAAGTTAAAAAATCTTGTTTAGGACATGATGAGTTAATATCAATTATGGAAGATTTGGCTGAATATCTCGATGATTATCCAGGCAGAGCTATCATTGGTCTGGAAGCTAAACTTTTACGTGGTGACCGTTCTGACTTAGTGGAAAGAGCTACCAGATTAAAGAGTAAGTTTGCTAGAAGAGTTGCAAAAGATCAGATGTCATTGGTCGAACAAACGGTTTATATTCAAGTCTTATCAGCTATTTGCTCAAGCTGGCATCAGTGTATATATCCTGCAATAATAAGTGGTCAGAGTAAAATAGAAGTCGATCGACTTATTAATATAGAAATAATACAACCAGTGCATAAAGCTATTGTCCGTTTTGATAGTTTAGTAACTACTGAGTTAGTATCAGGAATGCTCTATTTTCTAACTGGCCTATGTCATGTATCATGGGAGGTAAAGTGTTAATATATCATCCCATATTTGACGCAAATCATTGTGTTTTTAGAACGTTACTTTTATTGCAAGAGCAAAATCATTGTGAAATAGATATTGAGCTATTTAGGCTTATGGATTTTTATGTGCTTTTTCCTAGTCTCTTAAAATCTATAAAACCATTTCCAAGTGAGTTGAGAATCTATAAAAAAGAAATACAAAAAATATGTGAGCCATATGAGAATATACAAAACCCCAATAGAATATTTGTTGAGTTAAGAAGAATACAGTCGATTGCATTTTATCATCTCTTATCAAAACAATTAATTGATATGAAAAGTTTTGAGAACGGTATGATTAAGAGAACAGAAACAAATTTGCCAGATCAATTAGTAGCATCATTAAATGAAGCAGCAATCAAAAAAAATAAATGGTTTATTCTGGTTTCTAAAGAGTTCCAAAAAATAGAATTTTATGGGGCAAATGGCCTTAAAAAAAGAACGGGACTCATGGAGTATAGATATGATGAGGTCGAAAAAAATGGTTAAACCCCATTTACTTGTAGAACGATTCGCGGTATCAAGAAATGAAAAATTCGTTTATGATCAGTATTTTCATAAGGGTGTAAACATCATAAGAGGTTGGAATGGTACAGGTAAATCAACCATTGTAGATCTACTTTCATATGCTTTAGGATCCGTTATAACTGATTGGACTCAGCATCAATCTTATTGTGACAATGTTTTCGCACAAGTTTTACTTAATGGAATCAGGGTCACTTTAAAAAGAAATATTGTTGAAAACGGCCTTTCAAAAATGCACTTACATGAAGGTACAATTGATTCAGCAATTAAATGTGGTGCTCAATGGACAAGCTATCCTTATCGAAGAAGCGATACGTTGCATAGTTTCTCTCAGCAAATTTTTGAGTTACTAGGGCTGCCAAGGCATAAAACTGATGATGAGCGTAATCTAACACTTCATCAGATAATGCGACTTATGTATATTGATCAATTATCAGCAACGACAAAGTTATTAAAAGAAGAAAAGAATTTTGATAACCCAAATTTAAGGCGTGCTATTGGCGAATATCTTCTTGGCATTGATGATTTAGAAGCTCACAATTTAAGACAGGAGTTGTTATCAGAAACTAAACGCTTCGAAAAATATAACTCTGAAGCCAATGCTATTTTTAAAATAATTGGTGGTGATAATGTAAGAGTTAATGAGAATTCGTTGAATGAGAGGATTGATAATTATTCAATGGAGCTTGATGCTCTTAATGAAAAAATGGAGTCATTACTTTCTAGTGGAAATACCAATCTAAATAAAGAAGAACAGACAATTTTATCTAAGTTGCAAAGCGAAAACATGGAATTAGTTGCGCAACGACTTAAAATTGAAGAGGATATTCTTTCTTTAACAAAAGAAATAAATGATACTAAATTGTTTTTGATTTCCCTCGAATCAAGAAAAGATGCTTTACTTCATTCTAAAGCTGTAAATTTTTCTCTTGGTAGCATTGAGTTTAAATACTGTCCTTCCTGCTTGAGTCTTATTGAGAGCAATAGT
Organism: Citrobacter sp. wls716; assembly: GCF_005280975.1. Taxonomy (NCBI): domain Bacteria; kingdom Pseudomonadati; phylum Pseudomonadota; class Gammaproteobacteria; order Enterobacterales; family Enterobacteriaceae; genus Citrobacter; species Citrobacter sp. wls716. The sequence goes on along the minus strand of NZ_SZWX01000031.1, from coordinate 23,319 downwards.
GATAAACATAGTTGTGGGCTATGTAAAAGCAAACATAACAAAAACTCTTCGGATGATGCTTATGTAAAACAATTAAATAATCTAAATTTCCAAGCAAAAGAAAGTAATCAGGTAATAAAGAATCTTGAGGTTGAAGTTACAGAATTAAAAATTTCCCTAGAAAAAATAAATCTTAAAATAAACGAAATTGCTAGGAATCTTAAGACGTTTTCCGTTATCCCATCTGAAAAAGAAAGTTTGATTGTCGAAATTGGGAAAAACATAGGGTTTATTGAAGGCGCAATTCTTTCACTTGAGGAAAATAGAAGTGGGATCGCTAAAATAAATTCCTTGTTGCTTGAAAAACAACAGGCTCAAAGAAGGATTCTTGAAATTAAGGAAAAATTAGATACCTTGGACAAGGCACAAGCCGAGAGACAAGTGTCTGTTTATTCAGATATAGAAAATATTACTAAACGTTTACTTATATCTGATGATGGCAATGAACCAGCATTTGATAGTCCTGGGGATGTTATAATTGATTTCGCTAGAGATAGAATGTACCTAGATGGTATGAGTAAGTTTTCTGCTAGTTCAATGGTTATCTTTAAGAATAGTATAAGACTTGCTATTTTCTTACACTGCGTTGACGATCCTGAAACTCGTCTACCTAATTTTATGATCATGGATAACATCGAAGATAAAGGAATGGTAGAAGCGCGAAGTCATAACTTCCAGCATGTTATTATTAGTGAATGTCAAAAGCTACACGACAATTATCAACTTATATTCACAACATCAATGATATCTCCTGAATTGAACAATACAGCGTTTTGTGTTGGGCCTTATTATCCTAAGGGTGATCATACACTTAATCTGTAAATTGCTTTTCGTTTAAATCCGGAAATCTTTATATTAAGTAAAGATTTCCTTATTTAAATCACTTAGTTTCTTCCCGCCTTCCCATCTTCAACACCTCATAAAACGTCCCCCGGCCAAGCCCATCCGACGGCACTTCCCGCTCCTGCGCCAGCGCCTTCAGCTTTCGAAGTATCCCATCCGAAGCCGGTTTATCCGACGTCCCATAACGCCCGTCAGTCTCCTCAACCAAAAGCTGAACCAGTAGCCAGCAGAGTCGGGCAGTATTCTCCCGTGCCTTGTCGCGTTTATGCATCCCACGCTGGGAAGGTTGTGCGGAAGCAGTGAGATCCGGCAGCGCGTCATCGCCGAGTGTCTTCAGCCATTTGCGGCCGCGACTGTGACGCGACAGTTTCATCACCGCCTTCAGGCTGCGGGCCTTAATTTCTGGCGGAGTGAGTTCCTCATCAATAAGCCGCCAGGCCAGCGCGAACATCTCATCGGCATAGAACATGCGTTTATTTGCCGGGGCGCTGACCATGCCTGTGGCTTTGATGGTTCGGCTGATGGCGTCATGCAGGATTCGATAATTTTCCTGATGTTCTTCCGGCAGGGCATTTGCCGGTTGGGAAGCATCGAGGCCTAGAAGCAAAAGGGCGAGATGCCGCGCTTCCAGCAGCGGCATATCACATTCCCGTTCAAACAGATTCTGACGAATGGGACTGGTCACGTTATTCTCCTTCCACGATCCGCAGCGGTTCTTCTTCACCGAGCAATGCCTGCCGTCTGGCAGCATCAACGTAGTTTCCCCACCACTGCATGAGAGGCCGCCTTTGTTCCAGATAGTCGCTGCGGTTGTAGGCCGCTTCGATCTCGTCTTCTTTCTGGTGTGCCAGCGCAGACTCCAGGACTTCACGGGGAAAATGACCTGCTCCTGCCGTTCTGGCGATGCTGCGCATGCCGTGGGCGACCAGCTCGCCGCCGAACCCCATGCGGATAAGCGCGGCGTTCGCGGTTTGCTGGTGCATATGCTCCAGTGGTTTGCGGATGCTGGGAAACACCCACGGGCGATGGCGACTGACGGGCTCCATAACCTGAAGAACGCGCAGCGCCTGTTTGCTGAGCGGCACTGTGTGCGAACGGTTCATCTTCATAAAGGTGTCGGGGATGCGCCATTCCGCTTTTTTCATATCGATGTCGCACCAGCGGGCGCTAACGGCTTCGCCGGGGCGAACCCAGGTCAGTAGCTCCCATTCGATAAGGCAGCGGGTTTCCTTGCGGATAGAGGCGTTCTGTAGCGCCAGCATCAGTCTGCCCAGCTCGCTGGGGTGAAGGGCGGGCATATTCTGCTTTTTCGGTTTCTTGAAGCGGGCGACCAGGTTGTCTGCTGGGTTAAACTCGATAAGCTCTTCGGAGATGGCGAAGTGGAAGATTTCATTGAGCCGTGAGATAACACGCCGCAGTGTTTCGAGGATGCCCTGTTCTTCCAGCGGGGTGAGGTGCTCCTTGAGCATCTTCGGGCGGATCTCGGTGACGGGCGTGTTACCCAGAGAAGGGAAGACGTGCATCTCCAGCGAACGCCAGATATCTTTGGCGTGATCTTCGCTAAGATCGCTGGTCCGTTTCTTCTCTTTGAGCCATTGTTCCGCAACTTTTTCCAGTGTGCATTCATTCTGGATGCGTTTTTCTTCGGCTATTCCTGCTAAGTGTTGACGGGGATCGATGCCCTGCCAGAGCAGTCGTCTGTATTTCGTGCGAGTTTCGCGAGCCATGGCCAGTGTAACGACCGGGTAAGGGCCAAGGCTGGTTTTGGTGCGTTTTTTGGTGACGGGATGATAATACTCGAAATGCCAGGCCTTCCTCCCTGAAGTCTTAACCAGCAAGTACAGGCCTTCACCGTCCCGTAGCTCATAATTCGTGCTACGGGGCTTCGCGCCAGCGATCTCCACATTTGTTAAGGGTTTCAGTTGCTTAGGCATGTTTTAGCACCACGCTTTTTTAGCCCCACGATACCGTGGTGCTAAACATGGTGCCAAAAGGTCAAGATTCATACAGAGATCATGACCACACATGCAACAAAAAAGCCTGCAACTCGTTGAAGTTACAGGCTTTTTTAAGGTTCATGATGCATCATGAATGAATGTTTGGTGGAGCTGGCGGGAGTTGAACCAGCGTCCGAAATAATCTAACTATTTGTTTTTATTTAGAGTATTTTCATTCATAAAATCAACGTAGCTTTTGCGTATCTTTTGTAATCCCTTGTGTGTCCATTTTTTTGCTACTGGAGTAAATCTGATAGACCATTGGGACTGAATTTTTGGATTCCCAAAGGTTATATATGTCAGCTCCATCTGTGATTGCCATTCATTCACAGTGACTTTTCCTTCTAAGTCTTGATACTCGACTATTAATTTAGGTCCAACTATTTTTTTAGCTTCACTATTTAATTTTGTGAAATGTGTAAAGAGTATGTTTGACATTATAATTAAGGCTGGGAATGGGACGTTTAATTCAGTGCCTTCTTTTTTAGAGTTATAAGGTAATATAAAGTCCACATCCATATTACGCTCTAATTCTGAGAAGGTCATATCATTAGTTTCAGACTTAAAGTTTACAAACCCATATGACTCGCTAATAATGCAAAGATCATCTTCTTTGCCATTATTATTAAGGTAGCAAAATTGATATTCTTTTATTTGTTTTTTATAATCGTACTCCCAGCGATATTTTAAAGATGTTGCTGCACCTAGACCAATGTTATTTATTTTTGCTCTTATGGCATCCTTGGCAACTAAACAATCAATACTAAACGTATTTCTGTCTTTAGATATTGATTTTATTGGAATGTCACTAACTATCAATACTGGTTTGTATGACAGTCGACGTTGGAATATTGTTAGCCATATAGCATAGAGTGCTGCGAGCGCCGAAATAAAAGTACCAAATGAGGAGATGTAGCTAAGTATTTTATCAAGGGTCATTGTGGAATCCCCACATTGGAATCAGTGCAGGGATTATTATTTATTTGATTTGGCTATGCAAATGATTTATGGACGTTGAGTTATCGTACTCCTTTAGATATCTGCCATAATGTCTAAATAGCATTTCTGGTCCCTTATGGCCCATCTGCGTCGCCAGCCAGAACAAGTTTGTTCCTCGACTGATATGGCTTGTGGCGAATGTATGCCTTGTCTGATATGGGTTACGGTAGCGGATGCCTGCTTTACGTAGAGTAGGCACCCATGCTTTTTTTCTTATCGCATCAGCACTGGCCCACGGTTTATTACTTTTTGGATCTTCGAAGATTGTTTCATCTTTCATAAAAGTGAATGGTTTCTGGCTGGCTAGAGCTGCCAATGCCTCTTCAGTCAGTTCTACTTTCCTCGTACCGGCTTTTGTTTTTGTTCCTTTGATGACGCCAACTACACTGGCATTTTGAACGTGTGCAGTCTTCCCTACAAAGTCGATATCACGCCAACGAAGAGCACACAATTCGGAACTACGCAGTCCTGTTTGTATCGCGAATCGGAATAGATTCTCCCACTGCTTATTGCCAGCAGCAGAGAGCAAAGAATCAACTTCTGCTGGTGATAGCGGATCAACCACATAACTACTTTCTGCCTCTGATTTATCACTTTGGTATCGTGAGGCTGTTACTAGTGATACAGGGTTAATCTGAAGCACACCATCCGTCACTGCCTCATCCAAAGCAGAACGCAGGAATGACAGTTGGTTTCGGATAGTCTTCAATGTTGTTTTCTGGTTCTGGATCCATGTCTTCAGCGCGGCCGGCGTCAACTCACTTGCAGGAAAAATATGAAGTGATGACAGCGCGCTTCGGCATTTCTTATATCCGCCAATTGTTGAAGGAGATAGTTTCCTCGTTTCACAGATAACCAGATACTCGTCCAGGTACATCTTCACTGTTTTGCCTGCGGCAGCGTTGCCGAAAATTTTTAACCGGGTAGAACGGGGAAAGTATTCCGCATAAACAAATGTTCCCCTTTCGATCTTGTTGTGGATTTCGCCGAGTGTGCGCTCGGCGTATTTGATGTTTTTAGGGGTTACGTCCAGATTAGAAAGGGGCTCACGGCATTTAACCCCTTTATAAGTGAAAGTAATATTGATGGTTTCGCCGTTGCGGTGTTTCCTGATGGTTACGCCGCGCGGGAGCTTAGGCGATTCTGTCGTGCCCATTTTGCAACCTCACTAAGATCAATCCATCTTTCCTTAACGCCGTCGACCTTTAGCACCTGAACCCCTTCACGCCATACTCCACGTTGCACTCGTTTGTTGATGGCATCCGGGGTTTCGCCTGTCTCTTTGCAATAAGTTGAGATGGGAACACAATCGAGGCTCAGCATATATTTCTCCATTACCCCGGCTGCACCCGGGGAAAATTTTAGCTGTTGCTGGTGGTTGGGATTAGTTTCTGCCAAATCGCTGAAACATATTTCGCCTGGTGGCGGGCATCAGCCAGTGCGTTATGTGCTACCCCATCGAATGGCATATCTCGTTTTGGATCGAAACCTACAACTCTGCCTAATGTGACGATGGTTCTGACGTCGTGATCGTTCCAAAATTGCCACGGACAAACCTGGCCGGCGCGCTCATATGCGCCGCGCAATATAACGTTGTCGAAAGTAGCTCCATTGCCCCAAACTTTTAAATATTTTGGGTTATCAGAATGCCGATTAATGAAATGGCCCAGTTCAGATAGGGCAGACGATATCGGCATCGCATCATCAACACAGATTGCTGATCGCGCTTCTGAGCTTTGTCTTAACCACCACAGAATAGTGTCACCATCCGGCACCGCTCCCTGCTCCATAGCGCTTTCAAGGTTAACGGCGGTGTAAAACTCCTGACCCAATTCACCGCTTTGCGGATCGAAGAATACGGCACCAATGGAGACGATAGGGGCATTCGGTCTTTTGCCCATAGACTCAAGGTCGATCATTAAATTGTTCACGTTAAATATTCTCCTGTTTTGGTGCTGCTTTAAGCATTGCGGCGCGGCAGGCGTTCCATCCCCTGACTTCAGCGATTGCAGCTACAGCGTCTATGGCATGCATTTTCGACGCCTCTGGCATCGGTTTTTCATCCGGCACTACTGGCGCTGACTGCGGGGCGGCCCAGAGCTTATTGACGCCATCCGGCAGATTATTAAAATCAAACATACTGCCCGGAATCCTGCCAGCCTGAATCCAGTCGTCTCCGTCAACCTCGATGAAAAATACTGGCTCTGCGTTCCTCGATGCTAGCACCTCATCAATCACATTCAACATATCACCGAGAATGTAAGCTCTGTTCCCGCCGTTTGAGTACTGGGTATCATGCTTCAGGTGTTCGCGTATCTGGTGCAGGCGCTCGATTGATACAGGACCGTGAGCCGTGTGGTTTATGCTTTTAGTCATTCCATGCCTCAAGCTCGTTCTGGATTTCATCGTCGACCTCGTCATTTGTGGCGTCCTCGTTCAGATAGTCGCGCGCCTCTTTGAGATACTGTTCACGGCGTTCGACGTACCATGCTGAAAACTCAGGTGACCAGCCGCGACCATTACCCTGAAAATCTACCAGCGCGTTGTCCTCTGCCATGCGCTCAACCATGCAGTCGGCAGTTGTCAGGGCGCACTCACGGATGTAACTGCGAAGGTGGTGCTTACGCCACCAAGGACTGACTTTAGAATCGCAACGACCTTTAAATTCGACTGTCCAGCGACGGATGCAACGTGCATTTAATGATTTACTCATTGTGCAGCTCCCTGTCTGGCTGTGTTCAATAGCTGGTTAAACATCATGGTTAAGCTGTTACTGCACCCAAACGGCATATCGTTAATACGGTATGTAGGAATACCATTGCGAATACCAGACTTCACGATCCGGCCAGTGGTATAGAGTTGCGATAATGCGCCAGCGACCGCGGGTGTCTTTTTGTTCATACCTTTGGCGATTTCACCGCTGGTGGTATTCGGATGAGCCTGGAGATATTCAAATACGGTCATGGCGTTTTACCTTTACGTTCCTGTTCCAGTTGCACCAGAGATTCTTTTAATGCTGCGAACGTAGCTTCCAGTCTGGTGGCGACTTCGCGCATAAGCGGTGCATGCTTTGGTGGCAATTCAGCAACGGAGGCAAAAGCCTCCGCAACGAGTTCTTTTACCTTCATGCGGCGCATCGGCGCAGCTCCACCAGTTCGTTAAAGCGATTCATGAACAGGCCATAGGCTTGACCAGGACGGAGAGGGATAACCTGAACGAGATCAGAGCAGGGAATACCTTCGAGAATTTCCCACTTCGAACCGTCATCGATTTCCAGATCACGGCGCTCGGTAGCTAACATGGTTAGATCGGCATATTTCACGACAGCAGCTTGTTCAAGTGAGATACCGAATTTAAAGCGGATAAGACCATCAACATAAGTTTCCATGCGTTGGTAGTCAGGTAACAGGGCTTTGAGCGGAGCAGGAATATCCTGGCAATATGCCTCCGCAGCGTCGTGCATCAGCGCTTCAAAGGCGAACTCTGGCGGTACAATCTGGCTTACAAGCACAGAGTGCTGGGCCACGCTGTAGAACTCTGGCAGATGCCCAGCGAATCGACAGATGCTGGAAAGAGCAGTCGCGATATCCTCAACATCGATATCGTCGATTGTGGCGGTCAGGTAGTTAAATTTTTTACCGGATAATGTCTGAATGTAGCTCATGGTTTTCTCCATATTGGCGCGCTGCACCGCGCAGATTTTGGTTGCACGAATCCCTCGCCGGTTGGCGATAATTAATGGAATTACGCTTCAATAAATCCCCGCGGCGCCGGGGATTTAATGCAGAGCAATTACGCTTTAAAGTTACCGATGAACGTTTCCACTGATTCACCATCGAACTTGCTGATCAGTAAATCGCGGAATTCGTTGGCGATCGCTTCTTCCTGTGCTTCAAGTTGGACGATGCGCAGAACAAAGCAGGGGTCATCGCTGGTCAGCAGGCTGTTACGCAAGCTAAAGCGGCGTTCGCCCAGACCTTCATACGGCACACATTTGAACTCGAACGCCACAGGCATTACGTCTTTGCTGCTTGCTTCAACGCTTTGCATCAGCGATCTTTTACCAGCGAAATCACCAGTTTCATGGTCCTGCTGTGTTGCTTGCTGAATAGTGATACGACGCACAGCCTGAGCTGCCTGGGAAATCTGCATCGTATTACCATCAGCATCAAACGCCAGCAGGTAATCGCTCCAGTCTTCCAGCCATTCAGCGATTTGCTTTTGCTTCAAACGTTGACCATCGATCTGCAGTAACGCGCGGAACGGGGCGGTTTTCTTCAGGGTTATTGAAGCAACGTTATCGGCGTGGCCGGGATTATCCAGGGTGCCGATGTTGAACACTGAACGGGCGGTCATGTTGTCGGCGTCAATGAAGCAACGAGCTGGCTCACTGTCGCTGGCGTAACCTTTAGAATAACGTGCGAAGTCGTCAATACTGGTTGTGGTCATGGCACCACGGAAGCGGAAACGCTCCAGAGAAAAGCGCTCAAGGCTTTCAACGCCAGTACCCGCTGGAAGCAATGCGGTCGGGCAAGCCAGATCCTGAATATCATTCAGGTGGTAGCCAGAAAGGACCAGGTCTTTTACCTGCTGAAATGTACCGCTGTCTAACTGAGACATAAAAATTCCTTATTTGCTGATGTTCGAAGTGGTATCAGTGAGTTTGTTACTGCGGATCACTGAGCCGCTTTAAGCTTTCCGTCCACCGCGCCGGTGATCCCGAATAGTTGCCCCTGATCTTCCTGCAGGATGGTGAGCTTCCCGCCTTTGTTGACCCACATCGGGGTTTCGGTTGTGTCCTCTTCGGAGGCTTTACCACGCGGTGTAGGGGTGCTGTAGTTCAGCTTGTGCTTGATCTTGACGCGTTTCTCTTCAACGGAATTACCCATGCGCTCAAAATCAAAGGTGAGGACTACTTTGCCTTTGTTGCCGTTGTTCAGAACGCCAAGCGCGGTGGTATTAAGTGCTGCCGCGATTTTGTTCATGAACACGCCGGCATCCAGTTCGCCAAGAAAATCTGGCACTACGGTCATGCGGTCATTACTCATGGTTTTACCCTCGTTAAGGCGGCTGCCACCGCCGAACTTTCTCCATACACAACAGAGAAGGGCACCTGCATTGGTCGGCGGCTTGCAGAGACCGCTTTCTTTTGCCCGGGTGGATTGGGTTATGAGCCCGTCGCCCGGTGATGCCCTTTTCTGTTGTGCCCTGAAAAAGGCTGGCGGTTACCGGACAAACGGGAAAACACCGGGCCGCCAGAACAGGGAGTTACTTGTTATTGCTTTGGCCTGCTTTTAACCACATCAGGCGCGGTGGTAGGTATCTTCGGGCGGGGCGCTGGGGACCAACCAGCTACAACCCCTACGGTATTTACACTCCACGCCGTGGGTTAACGGCTCCGTATCGTGGCTGAGTTTCTGTTGCTGGTGGTCAAGCCAGCTTCGCAACCCCTCCCGAAGACACCTGTCAGCGAATCATCCGGTTATTCATATGCCACCGGCGGCTACTTCGTGGGCGTCCTGCCTGTTCGCTGTTGATGTGATTAATGTAGGATAACTTACTATTTGAGGTCAAGTGAAAATGTTGGATAACTTACATTGAGGAGCGAAAAAAAACCGGGTATTCCCGGTTTTCTTATAAATCCATTATTACCTGTCTTACTAACCCTACCAATCGGCAGTTGCCATTCACTTCTAAAATCCTGTAATTGGGATTGAGAGGTACTAGGTATTTCAGCGGCCCATCAATGACGAACTTTTTAATCGTGGCTTCATCACTTCCCATAAGCTGTGCAATAACAATTTTACCATTAGCTTGACTGGCATCACCAAAATCAGGTTCTACAACGACAATAGAACCCTCGGGGATACTTGGTGCACCTGTAGGGTTAGTCATCGAGTCACCGCGAACAATGAGTGCAAATGCGCTTTCAGAAACGGCAGCCGAAGTATAGACCCAGTCATGGATGTCCCGCTCTGTGATCGCTCCGCTATTGGCCGTCCATTCCCCGGCCTGTACCCATGTGAGAACGGGAACTGACCTAATTCCGAATCTTTGCTCTGGGTCCATGGTTGGGGGATGCTGACTTCCATCATCCTTTCCATCCAGTAACCACTGCGGTGTCTTTTCTAATGCAGCCGCCAGCGCCTGGAGGTTTTCACCACCCGGTTTGTAGTCACCGGATTCCCACCCGGTGATGGTGACGCGATTAACCCCGACAAGCTTTGCCAGGACAGCTTGCGTCATCTTGAGCTCTTTTCGTCTGCTTCGGATTCGATCATTCATTTTCATGTAGGCAATCCTACCATTATATGATGTAGGAGTGCTTGACCATTAAATGTAAGATATCCTACTATCAGTGCACTGCATTACTTAACTCCAGAGGGAAAAATGAAAAAGAATGACGTTATTTCTTACTTCGGTGGCGTAGGGAAAACCGCTAAGGCGTTGAATATCTCTCATGCATCCGTGTCGGGCTGGGATGAAATTATTCCAAAGGGACGAGCATTTGAGATCCAAGCGCTGACGAAAGGTGATTTGAAAGTAGACCAATCACTTTATGAAAAGCGTAGCCATTCGGCTGCGTGATTATAACCACAGAATTAAGGGGTTAACCGTGGGTAACGAACCTATTTGGAAAGTCGATCGTCAGCCAGCCTGGCTGGTGGTCGCAATTAAAAAAACGATTACCGACCTGCCTGGTGGCTACGCCGAAGCGGCGGAATGGTTGGGGGTAACAGAAAACGCGCTGTTTAACCGCCTCAGAATTGACGGCGATCAGATCTTCCCATTGGGCTGGGCGATGGTTCTACAGCGCGCTGGTGGTTCGACTCATATTGCTGATGCTGTTGCTCGTCATTCTCATGGCGTCTTTGTACCACTGGCAGATGTTGATGATTTGGATAACGCCGATATCAACCAGCGCCTGATGGAGTCAATTGAATGGATTGGCCGTCATTCTACCTTTGTGCGTAAGGCTACAGCTGATGGGGTGATCGATGCTGAAGAACGGGCTCAGATTGAAGAGAACAGCTACCAGGTGATAGCGAAGTTTCAGGAACACGTCACGCTACTTTACCGAGTTTTTTGTGTCGCAAAAAAGAGTGACGCCCGCGAGTGTGCAGCTCCGGGCGCCTTGGCGAACAACTCTTCGAGTATGGAGAAATAATCCGCATGAGCAATTTAATCGTAAATCCTCACTTACCGCAACTACGAATGATCCCGGTTCCGGGTCTTCCGCTGTTTCGGTATGAATGCAAAGTATCAAATCGCTGGGTGTCATGTAACCACAGTCAGGCCTCTGTAATTGTGGGGGTCTACTACCGGAGGGCAAAACGCCTGTGCGCGAACTTAACCGAAGGTTCACAGACCACCGCGGAGTGCCAGTCCGTGTTATCCGCTGGGAGCCAGAAACACAGCGTGTCATCTACCTGCGTGATGGCTATCCACACGAATGCTTCAGCCCACTTGAGCATTTCAGGCAAAAGTTCAGGGAGATAACGGACGATCATGAGCACTAAATTAACCGGCTACGTATGGGATGGTTGCGCGGCGTCGGGCATGAAGTTGTCTAGTGTCGCGATCATGGCTCGTCTGGCTGATTTTAGCAGCGATGAGGGGGTGTGCTGGCCGTCCATTGAAACTATCGCTCGCCAGCTTGGTGCTGGGCCGAGCACTATCAGAACGGCAATCGCTAAGCTTGAAAAAGATGGCTGGCTCACGCGTACACAGCGCCGTAATGGTAACCGTAATGCGTCGAACGTTTACCGCCTGAATGTGGATAAACTTCAGGCAGCCGCATTTTCTCAACTGTCAGATTCTGACACATCAAAATCTGACGCATCAAAATCTGACGCATCAAAAAATGACCCGTCGAAATCTGGCAAAAACGGCGGTTTTGACCTGTCAGAATCTGGCGGGGATCCGTCAGTAAAATCAACACAAGATCCACAAGTAACTTCAAAACCCTCTTGTCCGGTTGCGGCGCAACCAGACCCTGAAGTTGTGATTACCGACCAGGCAATTTTGGTTCTGACCCATTTGAACCAGATCAGCGGATCCCGGTATCAGAAATCAAAAACATCCCTGGAGAACATTCGTGCCCGACTGCGTGAGGGGTACAGCGTTGCAGACCTGCAACTGGTTATCGACCTGAAGCATGAGCACTGGCACGAGAACGACGAGCAGTACCAGTACATGCGCCCGGAAACGCTGTTTGGCCCGAAGAAATTCGAGAGCTATCTGCAAAGCGCTACCCGCTGGGATCAGAAAGGACGGCCTAAACGCGCAGACTGGGGTGCGAAAAAGCGCGATGTGATGGCTTTTGGTCCGGTTGATACAACGATTCCAGAGGGGTTCAGAGGATGACGTTAAACAAATATTGCCAGGCGCTGGCGGCACTACGTAGCCAACCAGCCCACGAATTGAAAGAAGTTGGCGATCAGTGGCGGACACCGGATCTGCTTTTCTGGGGTATCAACGCGCTATTTGGGCCATTAGTTCTGGACTTGTTTGCTGACGACGACAACGCGAAGTGCCCGGCATGGTACACCGCCGAAGATAATGCGCTGACGCAGGACTGGTCTGAACGTCTTGCAGAACTGGGTGGCGCTGGTTATGGCAACCCACCGTATAGCCGTTCGCAGTACCACGAGAAACAGGCGATCACCGGCATGACGCACATCATGAACTACGCAGCAGCCCAGCGCGAAAAGGGCGGGAGTTATGTATTCCTGATAAAAGCTGCGCCGAGCGAAACGTGGTGGCCGGAAGATGCCGATCACATCGTATTCATCCGTGGGCGCATTGGGTTCGATCTGCCTGTGTGGTTTATACCTGCTGACGAAAAACAGAAGCCCACCAGCGCGTTTTTTGCTGGTGCCATAGCTGTATTCGATAAGTCATGGCGTGGAGAGCGGTTCAGCTATATGAACCGTTCAGAACTGGAGGCAAAAGGGCGGGCGTTTCTGGCTTTGGCTCAATTCGCCGTTGGTAAAGAGCAAACAATTGCAATGCAGGCAGCTAGGGAACCAGTAGCACCACCGGAAACTGAGTCACGAATTTGGCCTCTCGAAGTTGGTCTGGTGTTTAACCAGGTGGAAGGTGTTGATGTATTGAGCGAGGCCCAGCAGAACAAACTGAAAGCCAACATCAATCGCCTCTGGCTGGAACGAACGGCCACCAGCGAAATCATTACTTCAGCTTCTGAACTTGTTCGCAATATGCGGGGAGAGGCCGCGTGAAATTGATCCTGCCTTTTCCTCCGAGCGTGAACACTTACTGGCGCGCCCCTAACAAGGGGCCGCTGGCCGGTCGTCACCTCATTAGCGCTGATGGTCGTAAATACCAGAGCGCTACCTGCGTGGCGATCATTGAGCAATTACGACGTCTCCCGAAGCCATCGACTGAACTGGCAGCGGTAGAAATCACTCTGTACCCGCCGGATGCGCGCCGCCGGGATATCGATAATTACAACAAAGCCCTGTTTGACGCGCTGACGCATGCGGGTGTCTGGGAAGACGACAGCCAGATTAAGCGCATGCTGGTGGAATGGGGGCCAATAGTACCGAAGGGAAAAGTTGAGATAACCATAACGGCATATAAAAAAGAGGTGGTTATATGTCCAGCTGTGGGTTGAATATTGGTCGTTATGGCAGTAATGTCGGAAAGTGCAAGCGAAACGGGCGTGCAGGCCCGTCGCAACAATCAGAGTATGGAGATAATATGAGCAATCATCATGTTATGGGCACTGCTACGCCCAAAAATAGCACTTCATCAGTAATTTCCGTTAATCATTCGTCGGTGCCGGTGATCACTTATCGCAATCAGCGTGTAGTGACTACGGAATCACTAGCCAGCGGTTACGGTACAACAGCGCAAAACATCACTAATAACTTTAACCGCAACAAAATGCGTTTTGTTGAGGGTAAGCATTACTTCCGAATTGAGGGTGAAGAAGTCGAAAATTTGCGCAACTCTTTCAGCGGTGTGCAAATATCATCAAAGGCTCGCAGCCTTTATCTCTGGACTGAGCGTGGCGCTTCCCGTCATGCGAAAATGCTTGAAACCGAATTTGCCTGGGACTTCTTTGAGCAGCTTGAAGATCATTACTTCAATCTCCGTGAGGTCCACGGTGTCATGCTTCCCAATATGTCTGACCCAATCACTCTGGCGCGAGCCTGGGCGGACGCTATGGAGGCAAAGCAGCAGGCTGAAGCACTCAGCCACCAGCAGGCCGAATATATAGAGCATCTCGAGAGTCTCTTCACTGACGGGCTTTCCCCTGTGCAGTTCTGTAAGCGTCTGAATGGCGTTAACACCTCAAAAATTAGTGCATGGCTTGTTTCGGCGAACTGGTTATATGACGACAATCCGGAAGGGCGCAATGCGCAATGGCGTGTCCGATCTTACGCTCGCGATAAATACCTCACCGAGAAAAGCAGCAAAGTCTCTCCAAATTCAGCAGTTAGCTTTACTACCTATCAGCCGGTTCTGCTCCGTGATGGGGCCATCTGGCTCTACAAAAACTATCTGAAAGGGAAGCTTCCGATGAAGGTGACCTGGAACGGGAAATTCACCCACGATAAAGAACTGGCCGGGGGCGATAATTGAGGGCGTTACTCACTCCTGAAATAGCCCATCGTATGGGGATTGTGTTATTCCGTCCCGGTGCGGAACTGATGCACATCTTCATGCGCGGTCGCGTTCTGCTTGAGCCAGAACCAGAAGAAATGGCGTCATTCAGTACCGGGGCTGTTCCCGCAGCCATTCAGCCGCTGGCTGATGATCCGGTAATGCGGCAGGTCTTCGAGAATGAGCGGGTTATTCATCGCGCCGGTGGGCTGGCTTCCCTCGAGCAGTGGCTGAGTTCAAGGTTTGAATGCCAGTGGCCACATTCAACGTGGCACGACAAGAACTTCACAACAATACGGCACCCACCAGGAAGCATTCGCCTGTGCTGGCATTGCGATCACACTTTGTCCGGGCAGCATACTGAGCAGCTTGCAGGTATAGCGGCAGGAAACCTGGTATCCTGGATTCTGGAAGTCATTCAGCGTGATTCTGGTTTTCCCGAGTCGCATGTCCTGACGCTTCCGGAACTGTGCTGGTGGATGGTCAGAAACGACCTGGCTGATGTTATTCCGGAAAGCGTTGCGCACAAGGGGCTACGCCTTCCGGATGAGAAGATCCGCGCGGTTATGAGGGAAAGCGACATTGTGCCTTCCGCTTCTGCAACCAGCCTCGTGCAGGAGAAGGCGAAGAAGATCCTCACGCTCTCTGTTGATCCGGAGTCTCCAGAATCTTTCATGCTCAGGCCAAAGCGACGCCGCTGGATAAATGAGACTTACACCCGCTGGGTAAAAACACAATCCTGCGTATGTTGCAATAAACCAGCAGACGACCCCCACCATCTGATTGGCCACGGGCAGGGGGGAATGGGTACAAAAGCACACGACTTATTTGTGATACCGCTGTGCAGAGCACATCACAACGAGTTGCATGCTGATCCCGTGGCATTTGAAGCGAAATACGATGACCAATTGGTGATGGTTTTTCGGGTTATAGATCGAGCGCTGGCAATTGGCGTGCTGGCATAAATGGAGAAAGCTTAATGATTAATCCTTCTGAAGTTGGCAATGCTGGTGAAATGGTGCGCCTTCGTACTCTGGAAAGCATCTGGGTGCAGGGTAAGTTGCGCATGTGGGGGCGCTGGTCTTATATCGGCGGTGGTAGTGGAGGGAACATGTTTAACCAGCTACTGGCATCCGGGAAAATCACCAAAACAGCAATCAACGAAGCGCTACGACGGATGAAGAAAGCGGGTATCAGCAAGCCCGAACTGGAAGCATTCTTCAGAGAGATTCTTGAAGGGAAGAACAAAAGCGGCCTAGCCTTCTGCTCTGATGATGAGGGCTTGAAAATCGACGGCGTCATTGCTGCCGTCCTGATGAATGATGATTACCGTTCTCTCTATGGCGTGATCGTTGACCGTCACCGCCTGCGCAAGAGCAAGCGCCAGATGGCAACTGAGCTACAGCAAAAACACCCTGAATGGACCTTCATGACCTGCCGCCGCCGAATTGATACATGGGTAAGTCTTGCGGAATCGATGCTTTACGCACCACTTTGTGATGCGTTCGACACAGATAGCAGCAAATTTTATTTGAAAGATGAGCCAGTAAGTGCTTAAATTGTGGTAGGCTCGGGACATTAAAGTAAACTGAGCAACAAACATAAAAATCCCGCTATAAGTGCGGGATTTTTGATAACATAGCCCCCCTACACCGGAGGCGCTATGTGGCATAGTATTTCATTTAAATTAATTGACTCTAGTCTTTTTGAGTCAACAATTGTTTCAATCAAAAACATCCCACCTATTATTGTTGAATCATCTCCTGATTATGGCTCTGCAATTTTATCTGGTTTAGCGACATTAATAGGTGGTGCAATCCCAGCTCTAATTGCACTCAAAGCGATAAAAGCTAATAAAGAGCAAATGCTCAGGCAACAAATAATTATAAATAGACAAAATTTTATAGACAATCTTAGAATGAAAATGTCTATGTTCACATCTGATTCAGGAATTATGCTTATTCATATCCAACGTGAACTGGCTGGGAATGATTGTTCGTTAGAAAATGCTCCAGAAGAAGTTTACGCAAAAATTTTAGAACTGGCACATCAAATAGAACGCCAACACAACTACATTCAACTTTTGATTGGTAGCAATGAAAATTTTGCGGAATCTCTTAAAATCATGAAATATATTTCTGATAGTTTTTTTGACCCTAAAGCTAATGTTGACAAAATAGAAATTTATAAACAAATTGAATTGTTATTACAGAGAACGGAAGAAGGAATCAAAAAAGAGGAAGATGTTTTTTTTGTGAATTAATTATTTTCTTAGTGTTATATCAAAGACTACAAAATGATATCATTTTTATATCTCTTGATTTTGATGAGGTTCACAGGAATAAGTCACATAGAAAAATGCCTTGTTGAGTGTTAGAAAACATAACACTACGAGTTACAAGTGGCGATGACATTTGCCTTAACGGTGAAGCAGAGGTGTTAGAAAGTCCTCTCACCCCACCTATGTAAACAATCCTGCTTACTTTGAGGCTGCCGCACGGTGGCCTTTTTCATTTCAGGCTCACGGGAATCATCCGCTACGTGCTTTGTTGATAAATCCAGCCCGTGAAGCCTGAACCTATTTCCCCTCATTTCTGAGAGGACTCACAGCAATAAAGAGGGGGGCTAAATGTCCGATCCGATTTCCGGTACTGGACTGGCTGGTGGTGTCCTGACGGGGGCCAGTGTCTATGGATTTCTTTCCGGAACCGATTACGGCGTGGTATTTGGCGCATTTGCCGGATCTGTATTTTACATTGCAACCGCCGCGGACCTGAGTACAGCGCGCCGGCTGGCGTATTTTGTCGTGTCCTACATCGCCGGGATCATCTGCTCAGGGCTGGTTGGTTCAAAGCTGGCTGACTGGACTGGTTACAGTGATAAGCCTCTGGACGCTATCGGAGCCGTAATCGTTTCTGCTTTAGCTGTCAAAATCCTGACGTTTCTGAATAATCAGGATGCCGGCTCGCTGGTGGCGCTGATAACGCGCCGGGGAGGTTCAGGTGGTACTAAATGACCCATCGGCAACAATCAATGCGCTGCTTTGCGCTGGGGTAGTGTTGACCCTGATGTTTTACCGTCGCGGTGATTCCCGGCATCGACCTTGGATATCTCGCTTAGCCTGGCTGCTTACGGTCATTTATAGTGCCGTACCGCTGGCGTATCTGTGCGGTATCTACCCTTACTCATCGTGGGCCACTATTGGGGCCAACATTATTTTCCTGTCTGTGCTGGCCGCCGTCAGAGGTAACGTAGCGCGGCTCATTGATGCTGTTCACAAATAAAAAAGCGAGTCGCAACGACATCGCCACAACCCGCAAAGAAGATGAAACCATTAGGATTTATCTTAAGTCTCATTGTGACTTAAATTAAATTGAATTTTATCATCTTAGGTGAATTCTAATCCCTACCATTAATAGTGGTTTAATCCGGTACACATATGAACAAATCACAATTTCAGCAGGCGGCTGGTATCAGCGCCGGGGGTTCTGCACGCTGGTTTCCGCATATTGATGCGGCAATGAAAGAGTTTGGAATTACAGCGGTTAATGATCAAGCCATGTTCATTGCACAAGTCGGGCACGAATCCAATGGCTTTACCTCGCTGGTAGAAAGCTTCAACTATTCGGTTGAGGGGCTGAAGAAAACCTTTGGTAAGCGTCTGACGCCGTATCAGTGCGAAATGCTGGGGCGTGTCGATGGTAAGCAGGTCGCTCACCAGCCGCAAATAGCCAATCTGGTTTACGGTGACCGCATGGGGAATAACAGCCAGGGTGACGGCTGGAAATATCGCGGTCGTGGACTGCTTCAAATCACTGGTCGTGAGAACTACACCAAATGCGGTGCGGCGCTGAAACTTGACCTTGTCAGTACGCCGGAACTGCTAACGCAGGAGCGACATGCGGCTCGTTCGGCGGCGTGGTACTTCACGTTACGCGGTTGCCTGATGTATTCGGGTGATGTGGAACGTGTAACGCAGATTATTAACGGCGGGCAGAACGGCATTAACGACCGCCGTGAACGTTACTCCAAAGCAAAAGCCGCACTGGTATGAGGTCACTATGGGACTTGAAATGATTATCGGCCTGGCCGTTGCTGTGCTGGCTGCAATAGCAGGTGCTTTTGGTCTGGGTAAATCACGCGGTACAAGTATCGCCGAAACAAAAGCGGACCAGCAGCGCACTGAAGAACGTGCAGCAGCTACTGAAGCGGTAGCCGAACGCCGGGTAGAAACAACAAAAGGAGCCAGGGATGTACAGCAGACTGTTAATCATCTTCCTGATGACGATGTTGACCGCGAGTTGCGCGAAAGATATACCCGCAAAACCTGAAGTAACGGACACTGCCTGTGACTGGGTGAACATCATCTACCTCACAGAGCACGACATTGCCGTGCTGGATAAGCAGACGAAGCGGGACATTCTGGCGCACAACAAATCAGTACAGGCTAACTGCTTGAAGGAGTCAGGTCTTGAACGTAGAGAACCTAAGTAACGCGCATTACATCTATAACGAGATGAAAGAGCTACAGCGACAGAAAAGCATACTGGAAAGTTGTGCAGGGCTTGGTGTGACAATCCAGTCAACCTATCAGGATAATGTCTTTCTTGAGGCCATACGTCCGCATGCAGTAGCTGAACTGGATAGACGTATCGAGGAAAAGAAAAACGCTCTCTCTGTTCTTGGTGTCACTTTTCCATAGATCAGCAACATCAAAACAAATATATCGGCCTCGCAATAGCGGGGTTTTTTAACAACTGAGGAATGAGCATGACAGTAGTTCTTACAGCTAAGCAGATTGAAGACCTGGCATCCTTCGCGAAAGAAGATGGCCAGCCACAATACACCATCACTACCGGGACAATCCCTGAGTTCGAAGCTGATGATGGTGAGGTTATCCCTGAGTACACCGGGCTGATTGCCTATTCCGGGTCACTGGATCACGGTGTGTTGCAACTCGGCGACTAGCAGCATTACAGCAGGCATTAACAAAATGCCTGCTATTCAGGCTTAAATGCTAAATCCAAGTTTTTTTGCAAGGTTATGAATAAGGGAGTTCGTATTTTGATATTCCGTAGTTCCAACTGCAGCACCGCATGAAGAACACTGAATAAATAAAATTCTATATTTACTGTTAGCAACAGGATGTTCTTTTAATTCAAATCTTGTTGAGGAGCATTTTGGGCAAGAGGTGGTAGCCATAATAATCCTTATCAGAGGTAATCAGTCATCCCTCATCTGATGGGTGCATTAGTGTCACTCCACTGATGAGCTGAGTTAACATCATAACGGGGAAACTAAGGAAAATCATGGCCGGAATGATCACAATAAATAGTAGGGCCTCAACCAGTGAGATGATGGCCTTGCATAAGGCATTTGCTATGCACCTGTGATAATGTTTTTCCTCTATCTAAAGGGGGCATAATGGCAACAGTTCGGGTAAGGAAAATAAAACATCCTGGTGGTACTGAAACATTCCAAGGCGCAGGTCCTTACGCAAAGGAATGGACGGATATATTCATTGGTAGTGGCTGTAGTGACGCAGATGTTGAGGACTTTAACAGAAGGATAGACGACTGGATCTCGGAGCGAGAAAAGCAAGGGGATGAGGTAATTTGGGTGCCCAATTACTAAATGGGCAAGTATCATTAACATTAATATCAAGAAGCCTCGTCTTTGCGAGGTTTTTTAAGCCCATAACACGTACCCCCATCGAAGAGTTATTAATGCCACCACGAACACCAAAGGCTTGCCGTGTTCGCGGCTGCCGTTTTACCACAACAGACCCATCTGGCTACTGTGAAAATCACAAAGGTGAAGGCTGGAAATCCTACAAGCCAGGTCTATCACGACAGCAGCGTGGATACGGAACAAAGTGGGAAGTTATCCGGGAGCGGATACTTAAGCGTGACAAAGGGCTGTGTCAGAACCATCTGCGGCAGGGGATCGTGAAGCAGGCGTCCTGCGTGGACCACATCAAAGCGAAGGCCCACGGCGGTGCTGATGAAGACAGCAACCTTGAAAGCCTCTGCTGGTCATGTCACGCCGCGAAGACCGCGCGTGAGCGGCTCAAATGAGAATAATTGTCATCATCGGGCAGGGGAGGGGGAGGTCAAATCTCTGAGACCGCGTGCCTTCGGGACTGCCCGCCTCCTCGTATTTTTATACCCGCGAAAAATGAAATTTAACCAGGAGTGTCGCTTATGGCTGGAACGGCGGGGCGTTCCGGGCGTCGCCCCAAGCCAACGGCGCGCAAGGAGCTGGCAGGGAACCCCGGCAAACGAGCCCTGAATAAAGAGGAACCTGTATTCACACCGATTAAAGGTGTGGCACCACCTGACTGGTTTTCTGAGGATGACGGTCTGCCAATGGCGGCCGTCATGTGGGAACTGACCACAAAAGAATTATGTGGTCAGGGATTACTGTGTGTTACCGATCTTGCCGTACTTGAGCGCTGGTGTGTTGCCTATGAGTTCTGGCGCAGGGCGGTTAAAAATATCGCCAGAGATGGGCTGTCCATCACTGGTGCTATGGGGGGGAAGATAAAAAACCCTGAGCTAACCGCAAAGAAAGAGCAGGAATCGGAGATGAGTTCTACCGGCTCCATGCTTGGCCTTGACCCCAGTAGTCGTCAGCGACTGATCGGCCTTGCCGGACAGAAGAAAACCTCTAACCCATTCCTGAAGATGATCAACTCATGAGCCGGAAATCGTACCCCAACGTAAACGCCGCGAATCAATACGCCCGCAACGTTGTGCGGGGGAAAATTCCGGCGTGCCAGTTTGTCATTCAGGCCTGCCAGCGTCATATCGATGACATGGCGGCTGAAAAGAGTAAGAAATTTCGTTACCGCTTCGATAAAGATATGGCAGAAAAGGCTGCGAAATTTATCCAGTTGTTGCCACATACAAAAGGAGAGTGGGCATTCAAGCGGATGCCGATCACCCTGGAGGCATGGCAACTGTTTATTGTGTGCTGCGCCTTTGGCTGGGTCCAGAAAGGATCGAAGCTTCGTCGATTTCGCGAGGTTTACACGGAGATACCGCGTAAAAACGGGAAATCGGCCATTTCGGCGGGTGTGGCACTGTACTGTTTTACCTGTGATAACGAGTTTGGCGCTGAAGTATATTCCGGAGCCACAACTGAAAAGCAGGCGTGGGAAGTATTCAGACCAGCTCGCCTGATGTGTAAGCGCACACCGCTGCTGGTGGAAGCGTTCGGGATCGAAGTTAATGCGTCCAACCTGAACCGGCCAGAAGATGGCGCGCGTTTTGAGCCGCTGATTGGTAACCCAGGGGACGGCGCTTCACCGCACTGTGCGATTGTCGACGAGTATCACGAACACCCAACAGATTCGCTCTACACCACTATGCTGACGGGTATGGGGGCGCGTCGACAACCGCTGATGTGGGCGATCACCACAGCAGGTTACAACATTGAAGGTCCATGCTACGACAAACGGCGTGAAGTGATTGAAATGCTGAACGGCACGGTACCCAACGACGAGTTGTTTGGCGTGATCTATACGGTTGATGAAGGTGACGACTGGACTGATCCAAAGGTGCTTGAGAAAGCCAACCCGAATATGGGTGTCTCAGTCTACCGCGACTTTCTGTTAAGCCAGCAACAGCGTGCTATCAATAATGCTCGCCAGGCTGGCGTGTTCAAAACCAAGCATCTCAATATCTGGGTCGCTGCCCGGGCAGCTTTCTTCAACCTGGTATCCTGGCAGAACTGCGAAGATAAAACCCTGACCTTGGAAATGTTCGAAGGTCAACCATGTGTTCTGGCTTTTGACCTGGCGCGCAAGCTGGATATGAACAGTATGGCGCGGTTGTTCACTAGGGAGATCGACGGCAAGACACATTACTACAGTGTTGCTCCTCGGTTCTGGGTGCCTTATGACACGGTTTTCAGTGTTGAAAAAAATGAAGATCGTCGTACTGCGGAGCGATTTCAGAAGTGGGTCGAAATGGGGTTACTCACTGTGACCGATGGGGCTGAAGTCGATTACCGATACATCCTCGAAGAGGCAAAAGCGGCAAACAAACTGAACCCAGTCAGTGAATCACCGATTGACCCATTTGGCGCAACCGGCCTTTCCCATGAATTGGCTGACGAGGGGTTGAACCCTGTCACTATCATCCAGAACTACACCAATATGTCTGATCCGATGAAGGAGCTTGAAGCAGCCATTGAGTCAGGCCGCTTTCATCACGACGGAAACCCGATTATGAGCTGGTGTATCAGCAACGTCGTAGGTAAGTATCTGCCGGGTAATGACGACGTGGTGAAGCCAATCAAGGAGCAGAATGAAAACAAAATCGATGGTGCAGTAGCAGAAATCATGGCGATTGGACGGGTAATGCTGAAAGAGCCTGGCGATTTCCTCTCATCCCTTGATCCGGACGACGACCTCTTAATTCTATGAAATCACTTATTACCGATGTTATCGGGCTGGCCGGTTTCGGTCTGCTCACGTCCGGGGTATACCTGCGTTTTGGTCTGGCCCCGGCGCTCATGTTCTCGGGCGGCCTGCTGTTGCTGGGTGCCCTGGCGATGGCCAGAAGGGGGAAGCGTGCTGCTTGATGCTTTGTTCAGAAGTGAATCTCTCGAAAATCCCGGTACACCAATAACTGGCGATGCAGTTGATACTGAGGGGCTTTTCAGAGCAGATGTATATGTAAGCCCTGAAACAGCGATGAAGCTGGCGGCGGTATATGCCTGTATCTATGTATTGTCCTCAAACCTCGCCCAGATGCCGCTGCATGTTATGCGTATGTAGTGGCACAGTAAATTTGGCCACCTG